>CAIXLI010000108.1 GCA_903920205.1 uncultured Pseudomonadota bacterium | reverse complement strand
TAAGTCTACGGTGCTTGTCATCCTATATGTCTCCTTATAAACAGTAATAGGCTTTCGTTTTTTGGGGGGCTGAAGCTATCATGCGTGTCTGCCCTATTCTAGGGCTGTCTATGGTTAATTCAGGGCTATCGCCAAAATTGCCCCCTCCGACGCCCCGCTTGTCTTCTTGCCTCTGACACCCTATATAAAAGGTCGTTCTTTGAGAAAAGAGCTTGTTTTTGACCCTTAGCCCCCGATTTTTCCCATGGCTTCTGCTGCTGAATCCCTTGCTGCCAACATGAATTTTTCAGTCTTTTCCAAGGCTTCGGAGCTTAAAAGCCGTATTTGGTTTACGGTTTTGGCTTTGATCGTGTATCGCGTCGGCACTTATATCCCTGTTCCCGGAATCGATCCCGCCATGTTGGGCGAGATTTTCCGCAAGCATAGCGGCGGGATTATGGACATGTTCAACATGTTTTCGGGGGGCGCTTTGCGGCGTATGACGTTGTTCGCGCTGGGCGTTATGCCTTACATCACCGCGTCGATCATTGTGCAGTTGCTCTCCGCTATTTTGCCTTACTTTGAATCCTTGAAAAAGGAAGGTCAGGCGGGGCAGATTAAGCTGAACCAGTATTCGCGTTATCTGACCGTTTGCTTTGCTTTGGCGCAGTCTTATGCTCTGGCGGTGGGATTGGAAAACATGATGGGGTCGCAAGGTTCCGCTGTTATTATCTCCGGCATGTTCTTCCGTATCAGCACCATGATTACGCTGACGGGGGGCACCGTGTTTTTGATGTGGTTGGGCGAACAGATTACGGCGCGGGGGATCGGCAACGGCACCTCGCTGATTATCTATGCCGGTATCGTCGCCAATTTGCCTAACGCCGTCGGGCAGACGTTGGAGTTGGGGCGCACGGGGGCTTTGTCGACTTGGTTTATTCTTTTGATCCTTGTCATTATCTTTGCCGTACTTGCTACCTGCGTCGCGTGCGAACGTGCTCAGCGCCGCATTTTGATCCAGTATCCCAAGCGTCAGGTCGGGAATAAGATGTTCGGGGGCGAGGCTTCGCATTTGCCGCTGAAGATCAACACCTCCGGCGTTATTCCGCCCATTTTCGCCAGCTCTCTTTTGCTGTTTCCCCTGACCTTGGCGAGTTTTTCTAGCGTTCAGGAAAAAGGCGGCGTTTTGGCGGATATTGTGACCCAATTGGGACATGGCAAACCGTTGTTCATGGTTTTGTATGCCGCGATGATCGTGTTTTTCTCGTTTTTCTATACGGCGGTTGTGTTCAATCCGGTCGAAACTTCGGATAACCTTAAGAAATACGGCGGCTTTGTTCCGGGTATTCGTCCGGGCAAGAATACTGCCGATTATTTCGATTATGTGTTGACGCGGTTGACCGTGTTGGGTTCTGCCTATCTGGTGGCGATTTGCTTGTTGCCGGAGTTTTTGATGAGCAGGGGGGCTATCCCGTTCTATCTGGGCGGCACGTCGATTTTGATTGTCGTCAGCGTTACGATCGACACGATCTCTCGCGTTCAGTCCCATTTGATCGCTCATCAATACGAGGGGCTTATCAAGAAATCGAAGCTGCGCGGGAAATAAATGAACATTATTCTGATCGGGGCTCCGGGCGCAGGCAAGGGAACGCAGGCGCGGTTGCTGGAAGAAAAATACGGCATGATTCAGCTTTCGACCGGCGATATGCTGCGCGGGGCGATCAAGAACCAAGAACCTTTGGGGCTTGAGGCCAAGGTTTTGATGGATGCCGGAAAGCTGGTGCCGGATGCCTTGATGGTGGGCATGATTAAGGCGCGCATCGCCAAGCAAGATTGCGCTAAAGGGTTTATTCTGGACGGGTTTCCCCGAACGGTACCGCAGGCCGAAGCTTTGGATTCTATGCTGGCCGAGCAAAGCAAAAATCTGAACGCCGTTGTCGAGTTGAAGGTCGACGAAAATGCGCTGATTGAGCGCGTATCGGGGAGACACACCTGCGCCGCGTGCGGGGCGGGTTATCATGATTCCTTTAAACCGACGCAAAAAGCCGGTGTTTGCGACAGTTGTGGCGGTGGAGAATTCGTGCGCCGCGCCGATGATAATGCCGAGACGATGAAAACACGCCTTCAAGCCTTTAACGACCAGACTGCGCCGATCTTGCCTTATTACAAGGCCAAGGGGTTACTCCAGACTGTTGACGGTATGGCGGCGATGGCGGATGTCACGGCGTCTATCGAAGCGGCTTTGCGCGTTTAAATATACCCTCTAGATTCAACAAGGGCAGGACGATGATCACGGCTCAGAATTGGACCCCCGACAGTTGGCGCACGAAACCGGTGAAGCAGTTGCCGCAGTATCTTGACGCGGCGCAGCTTGCCGATGTCGAGACGCGTTTGGCGAAATTGCCTCCCTTGGTGTTTGCAGGAGAGGCGCGGAAGCTTAAAAAACGTCTGGCGGCCGTCGGGGCGGGCGAGGCCTTTTTGTTCCAAGGGGGCGATTGCGCCGAGAGTTTCGCCGAATTTTCCGCTAATAATATCCGCGACACCTTTCGCATGATTTTGCAGATGGCTGTGGTGATGACTTTCGGCGGTGGGTTGCCTGTTGTAAAAGTAGGGCGTATGGGGGGGCAATTCGCCAAGCCTCGGTCGGAGGACAAGGAAACGCGGGACGGTGTGAGCCTTCCAAGCTATCGCGGCGATATTATCAATGGCTTCGACTTTACGGAAGAATCCCGCCGCGTCGATCCTGAGCGGATGGTAAAAGTCTATAATCAGGCAGCTTCGACCTTGAACCTGTTGCGCGCTTTTGTGCAGGGGGGCTATGCCGACTTGCATCGTGTGCATCAATGGAATCTTGGATTTGTTGAACGCAGTTTGCAGGGCGAACGTTATCGCGATCTTGCGGGACGCATTGACGAAACTTTGGGTTTTATGGCGGCGTGCAATATTACGGCAGAAACTTCCGCGCATATCCGCGAGACAGAATTTTACACTTCGCACGAGGCCTTGTTGCTGCCTTATGAGCAGGCTTTGACGCGCATCGATAGCACGACAGACGATTGGTATGATGTTTCCGCCCATATGCTGTGGATAGGTGAGCGCACGCGTCAGCCGGACGGGGCGCATGTTGAGTTTTTGCGCGGCGTAAAAAATCCGATAGGGCTTAAATGCGGGCCGAACATGACGCCGGATGATTTGTTGCGTTTGATTGATATTCTAAATCCTCTTAATGAACCCGGGCGGTTGACCTTGATTGCGCGTATGGGCCAGGAGAAGATTGCGGCAAGCCTGCCGCCTTTGCTTCGCGCCTTGAAAAAGGCCGGACGTTCCGAGGCGGTGTGCAGTGACCCGATGCATGGGAATACGCATGTTTCGGATAGCGGCTATAAAACGCGCAGTTTCAGCAATATTCTGACGGAAATTCGGGCTTTCTTCGATGTCTGTCGGGCGGAGGGAGTTTATCCGGGCGGTGTGCATTTGGAAATGACGGGTAAGGAAGTGACAGAATGCATTGGCGGCGCATCCGCTGTGACGGATGCGGGGCTTTCCGAGCGTTATGAAACCCATTGCGACCCGCGTTTGAACGCGACGCAGGCTTTGGAACTTGCGTTTCTGATTGCGGACTGCGTCAAAAAGGGGCGCAAGCCGGACAGCGACTTTACCTGAACGATAGTCTCTTTAGAATTTTGCCGTCATGCGAAGCCCAAGAATGGCCGCGTCTTTGATCGGCGTTGAACCTGTGGCGATGTTGGGGTTAGCTATAGTGCCGCCCGGGTGCATGACATATTGAAAATCGGGTTGAACGCTGAGCCACGGGGTAAGGGGCGCCTGATAGGTGACTTCGATCTCGCTTTCGTAATCACGCACGGGCGCGGTTGTGCCAGAATAGGAATTCGCGTCACGATCAGCACCGCTGGCGAAACCGCTTAGGCCTATAAAGCTGCCGCCAAGACCAAGCACATCGTCAGGACGCCCGTCGATCAGACCTTTTACGTTCACGCCGCCGTCGATTTGATAGGAAGCCGCATTGCGATCTGCAGGATTCCAAAAGACGCGGGCGAAAGCGCCTAGGCTTTGATCCGGTGCGTCTAGATTGTTCCACAAGGCTTGGTCGACGACACCGTATAGACCGTAATTGCCGTGATGAATTCGTGCCATGCCTGAACTCATTGGGTTGGACAAGGAACGTCCCTCTTTGTCGTAACGTAAATCGGCAAAATTCTCGGTGTGATACCAAAGGCCGAGTTTGTAAGTTCCTGATAGACCCGCATCTTCCTTGCCGCCGTTGCGCGAATAAGAAACTTCGTTCATCACAAACGCGCCACGATCAAGATTAAATGCGGTTCCGTTAAGGTTGCGTCGTTGTGGATCTATTTCATTGCCTTTGCCGCCAGGGTCGCCGTCAAACACTGCTGTCAGCAATGTCCATGGAGCGGCATTGCCCAAGCGCAGACGCGCCCCTGGCGTAGCCAAAGGATAGGCGGGGCCCCCGCTGGGAAGATTGGTGGCGAGAGAACTGGGCCAACCGAAGACGGAGCTGATGAAGGTTGCGGCATATTGGCTTGTCGTAAATTCATCGTCGGCAGCAAGTTGCCCGACGCGGATGGAAACTTTGTCGTCGTTAAAATTCTTTTGCGCCCACAAATCGAAAAGGCGCAACGTTCTTGTCGCTTCGATATTGCTGACGGTCATGATGTTGCTAAGCTTGTTGCCTGATAAGCCTCGTCCTTGAATCGCGTAGGCGCTGACGAAGGCGGTGAGGCCTTGCCAGCTGAAGGCTTTTTCAAAATTGACCGAAGCGTCCATTTCCAAACGGCCTTCCTCGATTACGCCGCGCCGCGTTCCGCCAGAGGTGTTGCCGAAAACTTCGGTGATCCCCGTTGCCGAGAGATCAAGCCCGCGATCATGCAGCGTTTGCCGTTCGCCGCTCCAATCGCCTGTTAGCATAGACTCTGTCGAAAAATCTGATGAAGGCGGGGTCTGCTCTACAGGCGAAACAACCTCCTCAGCAAAAGAGGGATATCCCGCAAAAAGAATACACGCGACAGACAGAAAAAGAACGCTGTGCTTTAAACGCATTATGTCTGCTCCTGATTTGACGTAAAAAATTCTAGCGGCGTATGTTCTCATTTCTACAATTAGGAAGGCAAACGAAGAATTATCTCTATGCCTTGTCTACTGCGGCGAATACCAATGTGTGCTTACAATAAATTTGGAGGTGCACTCATCTTATGCTAATTATAACCTCCCTCCTTGTGACATCCCATTCCAAAAAAGGACTCTTCATGTTCGCCAACATACGGTTCTCCAAGAAGATCGGGCTTATTAATGTCTTGTTGTCCTTGGGGCTTATGGCTGTCGGTTATGTTGGGAATCAGGGAATCAGTACGGTATGGGCCGGGCTTAAAACCGTTTATGAGGATCGTACGGTTTGTTTGGGTCAGCTTGCGCAAATCAATGATGATTTTTCTACGATCCGAATCGAATTTCTTGAAATTGTCGGTTTGGGGATGCAGGGCGAGGCACTGTCGTCCCGTGTGGCCGACATTACTGAAAAAGAAAAACACATCACGAAAGTTTGGACCGAGTATACGGCGTCATCTTTTACGCCAGAGGAAAAAGCTATGGCCGACTCATTTGCCGCAGCGCGCGTTCCCTTTCAAGCATCCGAGGCAATAGTCTTAGCCGCCCTACAAGGGGGAAAGATGGACGAGGCGCACACTTTGCTTTCTGCTGAGGGGAAGTTCGACAAGGAATATGATGCGGCGATGGATCCAATTGACAAGTTGGTCGATCTGCAAATCCGTGTTGGCAAGAATGAGTATGACAAGGCTCAAGCGGCGAAGACGGCGAGTAATCAGGCGAATCTGGCTATTACGATTAGTGTGATCCTTTTAGGTGCCGCGTTCGGGTATTTTGTTTCACGTTCCATCACGAAGCCGCTGGGCGGCATGCTTGGCGTGATGAAGCAATTGGCAGAGGGGAACTCGAATGTTGATGTTCCCGATGCGGAACGCAAAGACGAAGTCGGCGATATTGCTAAATCGGTTTTGGTCTTCCGTGACAATGCTCTGGCGATGGAAAAACTGAAGGCGGAGCAGGAAGGGCTGAAGCGCAAGTCGGAGGAGGAGCGCAAGGCAATGCTCTTCAGGCTTGCCGACACATTTGAAAAGGAAGTTGGGGGGATCGTCGCCGCTGTATCTTCTTCTTCTGAAACTTTGCGAAGTGCGGCCACCAATCTTGCTTCTACGGCGGAAGAAACGACGCGCCAATCGGCGACTGTTGCTGCCGCGTCCGAACAAGCTTCGGCGAATGTTCAAACTGTAGCGGCTGCCGCAGAGGAGTTATCAAGTTCCATCGGGGAAATTGGTCACCGCGTTGGCGATGCGTCCCGCATAGCAACCACCGCCGTTGAAGAAGCGAAAAGCACGAATGCGATTGTGGAAAGACTTGCGGCCGCTGCTCAGAAAGTTGGCGATGTCATTGGGCTTATCAGCGAGATTGCTTCTCAAACCAATCTTCTCGCGCTGAACGCCACTATTGAAGCCGCCCGTGCGGGAGAGGCCGGAAAAGGATTCGCCGTTGTGGCGGCAGAGGTCAAAGGTCTTGCGAACCAAACAGCTAAGGCGACGGAAGATATTTCAGGGCAAATTGTTTCGATCCAAAAGGAAACTCAAGTTGCCGTTTCCGCTATTCAAAATATCAGTCAGACAATCGACAAGGTGAATGAGATTTCCACGGCGATAGCCTCCGCTGTGGAAGAACAGAACGCGGCGACACAGGAAATTTCGCGGAATGTTCAGGAAGCCTCGACCGGTACGTCCGAAGTTTCGAGTAATATTGTGGGCGTCAGGCAAGCGGCTGAAACGACGGGAAAATCCGCGTCGATTGTTCTCGATGCTTCCGGCGAACTCTCGACAGAGGCCGCGAACCTTAAGCAAAAATTAGCGGAGTTTTTGACTTCGCTCAAAAAGGGATAATCTCCTCTCGATACACTCCCGCGAATTCGTCGGCCTTGGCTGACCTTTTTCTTGTGGGGGTGCGGGATGACGGACGCAAAATACAGCACGCAAGAAGGGCCCTTCGTTGGCGGTGATTACGTCAATGAACTTTTTGGAATGCAAGGTTCTGTCGATGTCTCCCTTGGTGATAGGGGCTTTCGACAAGAAGAGGGCGAAGACGTAAGGTTTTTTTATGCCAGAGTTCCGCATGCAACGTTTCATCAGGCGATGAAGGAGGCGCAGCGTGAATGCTTCGTCCGTACCCTTGAAGGACGGTTTCTGGATCACAGTCCTCATAACATGCAAAGGCTTCGGTGCATCGTGGCGCGGAGACGTTTAGTCAGATGGATGCTAAAAAACACGGAGCATGTCTGTCGTTTAGACGCGCTTGCTCATGAGATCAACACAACCGATGATGTAAAGTCGTTTCAGTCGGCAGTTAATGACATGTACGCGTTGATGGGACGGAACTTTGCGCCATTTCCGGTGCATCACGGAGAACAAACAAACCATCCCGCCCATCCGGTTCGCGTTGAGCAGGAGGGCGTGGGCGACTGTTTGTTGCTGGATATTGCCTGACGTTTTCCACTTGTGCCGCGCATCAACGATACATGTTCATCGCTTCGCGGACTTCCTTGAGTGTTTGTTCGCCGACGGCGCGAGCTTTTTCGATGCCTTTGTCGAGCGACTTGCGGACGTACGGAAGGTCTTTCTCCAAATCGGCGCGTTTGGCGCGTAAGGGGCGCAGGAAAGCGTTCAGATGTTCGGTCAGATATTCCTTAAGCTTGCCTGAGCCGCCATTGCCGATGGTTTCGGCTATTTTTTCGGGGGTCGCGCCGCTTGTGAACGAGGCGAGGTCAAGGAGATTGGCGACCTGAGGCCTGCGCTGCGGTTCATAGGTTATGAGCCGTTCCGAATCCGTCGTCGCTGTTTTGATAATCTTGGCGGTTTCGTCTTCCGTGGCTTTCAGGGGGATGGAATTGTTGCGGCTTTTGCTCATCTTCTTGCCGCCGTCGAGACCGAGAATCGTCGGCGCGTTGCTGAGCAAGCCCTGCGGTTCGGGAAACACGGGGTTGTTGGGCGCATATCTTGTGTTGAAGCGGCGGGCTATCGTGCGCGTCAATTCGATATGCGGCAATTGGTCTTTGCCGACGGGGATGGCGGTGCTTTTGCAAAACAGAATATCGGCGGCTTGGTGGACGGGATAGGTGAACATGCCCGCATTCATCCGCGCCGTTTTCGCGGCTTCGATTTCCTCTTTGACAGTCGGGTTGCGTTCCAACTCGGCGAGGCTGACGAGATTCAAAAACGGTAGCAAAAGCTGGTTCAGTTCTGGCACGGCGCTATGCGGAAAAATAAAGACGTTGCCGCTGTCGGGGTCGAGGCCGGAGGCTATATAGTCAATCGCCAGATTAACGGTGCATTCGGCGATTTGATCGAACACGTCGCGGTCAGTCAGAACCTGATAATCCGCGATGACGATAAAGCTGTCTACGCCCAGCTTGGCAAGGCGCACGCGGTTCAAAAGAGAGCCGAATAAATGCCCGATATGCAAATCCCCCGTTGGCCTGTCTCCCGTTAAAACACGATGGCGGCGCGGATTTTTTTGAATATCTTCTTCCAACGCGAGGCTGCGCTGTACCGAGGCGGCAAAGGTGTCATAGGACAGATTCTCTGGGGCTTCTTGTTCGGTCATTAGGGGAAATCTCCGATTTTTAAAACTTGAGGGGGCATATTAATGCCCATTCTTCTTATGGCGAGAAAATAATGCTGAAATCGCCACATCAATGTCTGCACTGGACAATCACAACGCCTATTTTCGCCTTGATTTTCGGTCTTAACCATCGGATGGTGCTTAATATCTCTGACTCTTAACGACTCGGATTCTCCCCTCATGCTCAGCGACCTCGCGCTCGACTATCTGCCCATTTTGATCTTTCTTGGCTTGGCGTTCGTGATCGCGGCGACGGCGGTCGGGCTTTCATTCCTACTTGCCAATCAAAACCCAGATCCCGAGAAGGAATCCGCTTATGAATGCGGTTTTCCTGCCTTTGGCGATGCGCGGGCGAAATTCGATGTACGTTTTTACCTTGTCTCTATTTTATTCATCATTTTCGATCTGGAAATCGCGTTTCTTTTTCCGTGGGCAGTGTCTTTGGCGGATATCGGCATTTTTGGGTTTTGGTCAATGATTCTGTTTCTCGGCGTTTTGACCGTCGGGTTTGTTTATGAGTGGAAGAAGGGGGCGTTGGAATGGGAATAGCCAATGCGGTGCAGCTGGCCAAAGCCAACGCGCTTGCCGCCAAACTGGGCGAAGAAGTGCAAGATAACGGGTTTATGCTTGCTAAGCTTGACGATTTATTGACATGGGCGCGGGCGGGGTCGATCTGGCCTATGACGTTTGGTTTGGCGTGCTGCGGGATTGAGATGATTCATGCCTATATGAGCCGCTATGACCTCGACCGGTTTGGTATGATGCCGCGGGCTTCGCCGCGTCAATCCGATGTGATGATTATCGCCGGAACGTTGACCAATAAAATGGCCCCTGCCTTGCGCAAGCTTTATGACCAGATGCCGGAACCGCGTTGGGTCATTTCGATGGGAAGCTGCGCCAATGGCGGGGGGTATTATCATTATTCCTATTCCGTCGTGCGCGGTTGTGATCGCATTGTGCCTGTCGATATTTATATTCCGGGCTGCCCGCCTTCGGCGGAAGCTTTGGTTTATGGCCTTATGCAATTGCAACGCAAGATCAGGCGCGGGAACAAAGTTATCAGCAGGGTTGAATGATGCTCTCGGTCGATGATCTTCATAATGAAGTCCTTCGCGCGCTCGGCACCGCCGTCTCTCAATCGTTTGTCGAATTGGGCGAATTGTCGGTACTGGTGCCGCGCACGCGGATTGAAGAGGCGTTGCAAACGCTGCGCGACGATCCGAAGATTGCGATGACCCAATTGATGGATATTTGTGGCGTCGATTATCCTGAACGTCCTGAACGGTTCGAAATCGTCTATCAGCTTCTCAGTCTTCCCCATAATGTGCGGCTGCGCGTGAAGATTCAGACAGACGAGCATACGCCTGTGCCGACGGCGGTCGGTGTGTATAGCTCCGCCGGTTGGTTTGAGCGCGAGGTTTGGGATTTGTTCGGTGTCGCTTTTTCCGGTCATCCAGACTTGCGCCGCATTCTGACCGATTATGGCTTTGAAGGCCATCCTTTGCGCAAGGATTTTCCATTAAGCGGTTATGTCGAAGTTCGCTATGACCCCGAACAAAAACGTGTGGTGTATGAACCCGTCAAACTTGCACAGGATTATCGCGCTTTCGATTTCCTCAGTCCGTGGGAGGGGATGACGGATGTGCAGCTCTCCGGCGACGAAAAGGGAAAAGGGTCTGCCCATGACTGACGCCTTCCCTGAACAGGAAACCATCGTCGACGGGAAAAAGATTTTGCCGTTCACGATCAATTTCGGGCCCCAGCATCCTGCCGCGCATGGCGTTTTGCGCATGATTTTGGAGATGGACGGAGAAATCGTCGAACGTGCCGATCCGCATATCGGCCTTTTGCATCGTGGCACGGAAAAGTTGATCGAACATAAGACCTATCTTCAGGCTATACCGTATTTCGACCGCCTCGATTATGTGGCGCCTATGGGGCAGGAACACGCGTTTGTGCTGGCGATTGAAAAGTTGCTTGGCGTTACGTCGCCTTTACGTGCGCAGTATATCCGCGTGATGTATGCGGAAATCACCCGCATTATGAATCATCTTTTGAATATCACGACTTTCGCCATCGATTTGGGCGCAGTAACGCCGTCTTTGTGGGGCTTTGAAGAACGCGAAATTCTGATGGAGTTTTATGAGCGGGTTAGCGGCGGGCGTATGCATACCACTTATTTCCGTCCGGGAGGCGTGCATCAGGATTTGCCCGATGGGCTGGCGGCAGATATTGATAAATGGGCGGAGCGATTTCCCAAATTCCTGTCCGATCTCGAAGGGCTTTTGACCGAAAACCGCATTTTCCGCCAACGTACTGTCGATATCGGCGTTGTGACAAAAGATCAGGCTCTTGCTTGGGGCTTTTCGGGGCCGATGTTGCGGGCATCGAATGTCGCGTGGGATCTGCGGAAAGCGCAGCCTTATGACGTTTATGACCGTTTGGATTTTGACATCCCTGTTGGCAAGACGGGGGATTGTTATGCGCGGTATCTCGTGCGGTTGGAAGAAATGCGCCAGTCGATACGCATTATTCGCCAATGTTTGAAAGACATGCCCAAGGGCGAAGTGCTGACGGGCGACCGTAAAGTAGCGCCGCCGCGCCGCGCCGACATCAAGACTTCGATGGAGTCTATGATCCATCATTTCAAGCTTTATACCGAAGGCTTCCATGTTCCGGCTGGCGAAACCTATACCGCCGTCGAAACCGCCAAGGGCGAATTCGGCGTGTTTTTGGTCGCCGACGGGACGAACAAGCCTTACCGCTGTCACATCCGCTCGACGGGCTTTGCTCATCTGCAGGGCAGCGATTTCATGTGCAAGGGACATATGCTGGCCGACGCCGTTGCGATTATCGGCAGCCTTGATGTCGTGTTTGGGGAGGTGGATCGATGAACGACGCAAAACCGCAACCCGCACTTTTTTCCTTTTCTCCCGATAACCTTGCACGGGCAGAGAAGATTGTCGGCAAATATCCTGCCGGAAGGCAGGCTAGTGCGGTAATCCCGCTGCTGGACATTGCGCAGAGGCAAAGCGGGAATTGGTTGCCTCAGGCTGCGATGGACTATGTCGCCGCGATGCTGGAAATGCCACCCATCCGCGTTTACGAAGTCGCCAGTTTTTACACGATGTTTAATCTGAAACCGGTTGGCGAGAATTTTGTGCAAGTCTGTACGACGACTCCTTGCTGGCTGCGCGGGTCAGATGAGATTGTGCATGCGTGTAAAAGAAAACTCGGCATCGGGATGAACCAGACGACCGAGGATAGCAAATTCACGTTGCACGAAGTCGAGTGCATGGGCGCTTGCGTCAACGCGCCGATGGTTCAGATTAACGACGATTACTATGAAGATTTGACGCCGGAATTGATGGACAGCATTCTTGACGCGCTGAAGGAAGGCAAGAAACCGGATGTCGGCTCGCAGACAGGCCGCAAAGGTTCCTGCGCCCAAAACGGCTCGACAAGTTTGAAGGAAAAGGCATAAGGCCATGCTTGAAGACAAAGACCGCATCTTCACCAATCTCTACGGCTTCGAGGGCTGGAACCTTGCGGCGGCGCGGCGGCGTGGGGTGTGGGATAATACGGCGGAGATTATCAAAAAGGGTCAGGCTTGGGTGATCGAGGAAACCAAAAATTCCGGCTTGCGCGGACGCGGCGGGGCAGGGTTTCCGACAGGCATGAAATGGTCGTTTATGCCGAAGCCCTCGGATAAGCCGCATTATCTTCTGGTCAATGCCGACGAATCCGAACCCGGAACTTGCAAAGACCGCGACATTCTGCGCTATGACCCGCATCGTTTGTTAGAGGGCGCGTTAATCGCGGCTTTCGCCATTCAGGCGCATACAGTTTATATTTATATTCGCGGCGAGTTTTACAACGAAGCTTCGAACGTGCAACTGGCGATCGATGAAGCTTATGCCTATGGGCTTCTCGGAAGGAATGCCGCCGGTTCGGGATGGGATTGCGATGTGTATTTGCATCGCGGCGCGGGCGCTTATGTCTGCGGCGAAGAAACCGCGCTTATGGAAAGCATCGAAGGCAAAAAGGGTCAGCCGCGCAACAAGCCGCCTTTTCCGGCTGGCGCGGGGCTTTATTCTTGCCCGACGACGATCAACAATGTCGAAACCATCGCCTCGGTGCCGGAAATTCTGCGGCGGGGCGCGGGGTGGTTTTCAAGTTTTGGGCGCCCCAAGAACAGCGGAACGAAGTTGTTTTGTATTTCAGGCCATGTCAACCAGCCTTGCAACGTTGAAGAGGCGATGAGCATTCCGTTGAAAGAGCTGATCGAAAAACATGCCGGAGGCGTGCGCGGCGGGTGGGATAATTTGCTGGCGGTTATTCCCGGCGGTTCTTCTACACCCGTTTTGCCTAAGGATATTTGCGATACGGTGCTTATGGATTTCGATGCGCTGCGCGACGTGAAATCCGGCCTCGGCACGGCGGGCGTGATCGTGATGGATCAATCGACCGACATTATCTACGCCATCGCACGGCTTAGCGGATTTTATAAACACGAAAGCTGCGGTCAGTGTACGCCGTGCCGCGAGGGCGTGGCGTGGCTGTGGCGCATGATGATGCGGATGGTCAAGGGCGACGCCACGGTCGAGGAAATCGACCAAATGATGGACATTACCAAGGAAATCGAAGGACATACGATCTGCGCTTTCGGCGACGGCGCGGTTTGGCCTGTGCAGGGATTGATTAGGCACTTTAAGCCACAGATGATCGAGCGGATCGAGAAGTATCGTAAGCAGGCGAGGGTTGCGTGAATGCCTAAACTGACAATCAATGGAATCGAAGTCGAGGTTGCGCAGGGGACGAGCGTGTTGCAGGCTTGCGAGCAGCTCGAAATCGAAGTTCCGCATTTTTGCTATCACGACAGGCTTAGTGTGCCTGCTAGTTGCCGCATGTGCTTGGTCGAGATCGAAAAGATGCCCAAGCCCGTCGCCAGTTGCGCTCAGCCTTGCGCCGACGGTATGGTGGTGCATACGGACAGCGCGGTTGTCAAAAAGGCGCGCAAAGGGGTGATGGAATTATTGCTCATCAATCATCCTTTGGATTGCCCCATTTGCGATCAAGGCGGCGAATGCGATTTGCAGGATCAGGCTGTGGCTTATGGTTGCGGCTGTGGTCGCCATCACGAAAACAAACGCATTGTGGGTGAAAAGGAATTGGGGCCGTTGATTAAGACGGCGATGACGCGCTGCATTCAATGTACTCGTTGCGTTCGTTTTGTAGACGAGATTTGCGGCACGCCGGAATTAGGCGGATTGTATCGTGGCGAGAAGATGGAAATCGGCACCTATGTGGCGCGGGCGTTGTCGTCGGAAATGTCGGGCAATTTGATCGATATTTGCCCTGTCGGCGCGTTGACCAATAAACCCGCCGCCTTTACAGCGCGGTCGTGGGAATTGCAAAAGACGGAAACCATTGATGTTTTTGACGCTATCGGTTGTAACATTCGCGTTGATATGCGTGGCAACGACGTCGTGCGCGTTTTGCCGCGCTTGAACGAAGACATCAACGAAGAATGGATCAATGATAAATCACGCTTTGCAATTGATGGGCTGAAGCGTCAACGGCTTGATCGTCCTTATGTGCGCAGAGACGGCAAGCTTGTCCCCGCTTCATGGAATGAAGCCTTTGCCGTTATTGCCGAGAAATTGCGCGGCATCGCGCCTAACCGCATCGCGGCTTTGGCGGGCGATCTTGTCGATTGTGAAGCGATGTTTGCGTTGAAATCTCTTGTGGCGGCTTTAGGGTCGCCCAATTTGGATTGCCGTCAAGACGGCGCAAATTACGATGTTTCGACACGCGCCGCTTCTATCATGAACAGTGGTATTGCCGGAATAGAAGAGTCCGACGCGATTGTTTTGATCGGCACGAACCCGCGCCACGAAGGCACGTTGGTCAATGCGCGTATTCGTAAACGCTGGCTGCGCGGCGGGTGCCGTGTCGGCGTAATCGGCGCAACCGTCGATCTTGGTTACCCTTATCAATCCATCGGCACGACGCCGCAAGGTATTGCCGACCTTATGTTCGGCAAACACGCTTTTGCGGCGATTTTAAAGAATGCCAAGAAGCCAATGTTTATTCTAGGCGCGGGCGCTTTGGCACGCGAGGATGGTGCGGCATTGCATCGCGTTGTCCGCGAGTTAGCGGAACATTTTAATGCTGTGCGTGAAGATTGGAACGGTTTTAACGTTTTCCAACATGCGGCCTCGCGCATCGGGGGGCTTGATCTCGATTTTCTGCCGCAAATTGGGGGGCAGGGGACGCGGGCGATTCTCGGCGGGGCGATGGAGGCGGTTTGGCTTTTGGGCGCGGATGAAATCGACGTTACAAAACTTGGCAACGCTTTTGTCGTTTATCAAGGCCATCACGGGGATGTCGGGGCGCATCGCGCCGATGTGATTTTGCCGGGTGCGGCATATACCGAAAAAACTGGAATCTATGTCAACACTGAAGGCCGTCCCCAAGTGGCGTTGCAAGCGACTTTCCCACCCGGCGAAGCGAGGGAGGATTGGAAGATTATCCGTGCCTTCTCAGAAGTCTATGGCGAGGCTTTGCCTTACGATACTTTGGACACATTACGCACCAAAATGTTCGAGTCCGCGCCTGTGCTTGCCAATATAGGTCACTGTGAAAAATCGGGATGGTCTGCGTTCGGCTTTACGGGTGAAGTCTCCGCGCAACCCTTTGCGCCTGTCATTGAAAATTTCTATATGACCGACCCCATCAGCCGCGCCTCGGCGACGATGGCGAAATGCAGCGATGAGATTTTACCTTTATGGGAGGCAGCAGAATGAGAAAAAACAAAACAGCTTCTTTTGCCCTTATTATTGCCCTCGTCGCTTTAGCGATCACCGCGACACATCCGACGAAAAACGGAGAGGACAAATTTGCCGCAAAGGAAACAGCGTATGAACGCGTTATTCGTACACAGACTTTGCGTTGCGGGTACATTCCCTTCGTTCCTAATCTTGTTAAAGATCCAAACACAGGTTCTTTAAGCGGCATCGATTATGAAATTACCGAAGCTTTGGGAAAAAAACTCGGGATCAAGATCGTTTGGGCTGAAGAGACGGGCTGGGCGACAATGGTTCCTGGGTTAAAGGCATCAAAATTTGACGCGTTGTGCGAGGCTGCGTGGGTAAGTCCTGCCGTTGCTAAAGAGGCGTATTATGCGCGTCCTTATTATTATCAGCCCTTGTTGCTTGTCGTTCGATTGGATGACCACCGGTTTGACGCAAGCCTTGACGCTTTGAACGCGCCCGATATTAGCATTGCGTCGATGGACGGCGATAATCAACGCTTTATCGCCGAAGAAGATTTTCCGAAGGCCAAAGTCTATACGCTGCCCGATATGGCGGGAGATGCGATGGTTTTAGAAAGCGTCGCATCAGGAAAAGCGGATGCGACTTTTATGGATGCCGCAGATTTCGGTTATTATAACGAGCATAATCCGAACAAGATCAGGCAGACGCAGCTTGCCAACCCCGTTCGTATCTATCCGGTTGGGTTTGTTCTGCCGATGGGCGATGACCGTTTGCGCGGGATGATCAATGCGGCTTTTGACGAGTTGATCTATAGCGGTCAGGTCGAAAAAATCCTTAAGCGATACGAAAAATACCCCAACAACTTTGTGCCTGTCGAACGTCCCCATACTCTGGGCGGCGCAGACCCTTCTGCTCATGCGGGGACGCCTTAAATGATGGATTTTTTCATAACCACTGTTTGGCCTTTGCTGTGGATTGTCATCAAGATCATGATGATCGTGTTGCCGCTTTTGGGCGCGGTTGCATATTTGACGCTTGCCGAACGCAAGGTTATGGCTGCCATGCAGATGCGGCGAGGGCCGAATGTCACGGGGCCTTTTGGGTTGATGCAGCCATTGGCGGATGGGCTGAAATTGTTGGGCAAGGAAACCATTTTGCCGACGGGCGCGAATAAGGTTTTGTTTATCCTCGCGCCGATTTTGACTTTCTTCCTTGCGCTTGTGGCTTGGGCGGTTATTCCGTTTCAGGCGGGGGTTGTGCTGGCTGATATTAATGTCGGGGTTTTGTATCTGTTTACGATTTCGTCACTTAGCGTCTATGGCATCATCCTTGCGGGATGGGCGTCGAATTCTAAATATTCTTTTTTAGGCGGTTTGCGTTCTGCGGCGCAGATGATTTCTTATGAAGTTTCCATCGGCCTTGTGATCGTCACCGTTTTGCTTCGCGTGGGTTCGTTGAACCTGTCGGCGATCGTCGAGGCGCAACGCGGCGGTTGGTTCGCGTTCGGGCTTCTGACACCTATGTTTGTCGTGTATTTTATCTCGGCCTTGGCGGAAACCAATCGGCATCCGTTTGATTTGCCCGAAGGCGAATCCGAACTTGTCGGCGGGTTTCATACCGAATATTCGTCGATGACTTTCGCCATGTTCTTTTTGGGCGAATACGCCAACATGATTTTGCTGAGTGCCAGCACGACGATTTTGTTTTTGGGTGGGTGGCTTGCGCCTTGCGCGGCGTTGAGTTTTATCCCGGGCTTTATCTGGTTCTTTGCTAAAATTGGGGTTTGTTTATTCGTGTTCTTGTGGGTGCGTGCGACTTTGCCTCGTTATCGTTACGACCAATTGATGCGTATCGGCTGGAGAGTGTTTTTGCCAGTGGCGCTTTTTTGGGTTGTTCTGACATCAGGCTATCTCGTCGCTTTCGACAAATTGCCGCATTAGGGGGTTTGCATGTCCTTTCTTCGCCCCGTTAAACGTTTGTTTTTGTACGAGATCGTCGCGGGTCTTGCGCTGACCTTTTCGTATCTTTTTCGGCGCAAGGTTACGGTGAATTATCCGTATGAAAGAGGCCCTCTCTCGCCGCGATTCCGTGGCGAACACGCTTTGCGCCGTTATGAGAACGGCGAGGAACGTTGTATTGCGTGCAAATTGTGCGAGGCGGTGTGTCCCGCCCAAGCCATCACGATTGAATCCGCGCCCCGCGCCGACGGCACCCGCCGCACGACGCGCTATGACATCGATATGACCAAGTGCATCTTTTGTGGCTTGTGTCAGGAAGCTTGCCCTGTCGAAGCTATTGTCGAAGGGCCTAATTTTGAATTCGGCACTGAAACGCGGGAGGAATTGTACTTTACCAAAGAACGGCTGCTTGCGAACGGAGACAGATGGGAAGCGGCAATCGCGGCGAACATTGCGGCGGATGCGAAATATAGGTGAGGCGATGGTGACGAGAAAAGTTCTTTTTGTTGGCTTTGCTTTTCTGACAATCGCCTGCACGAGTCAGGAGGTTCTTGATTCCTCGGGCGCTGCGGCAAAGAACTGGTGTAAGAATGCGCGTAACTGTACGGTTAACGATGACAACGCGACGGCAAGGTAGGTAAACGCCCATGATGACGTCCATAATCTTTTATCTTTTCTCTGCTGTGCTTTTGGCCTCTGCTGTCATGGTGATCACGGCGCGGAATCCTGTTTATGCAGTGTTGTTTTTGATCCTGTGCTTTTTTAACGGTGCGGGATTGTTTTTGCTGATGGGGGCGGAGTTTCTGGCCTTTATCCTGTTGATCGTTTATGTCGGCGCAGTCGCCGTGTTGTTCCTGTTTGTGGTGATGATGCTGGATGTCAACTTTCCCGCTTTGCGGCAGGGGTTCCGGCGGTATTTGCCTGTCGGAGGCGCGGTCGCTTTGGTTTTGCTGGCGCAGTTGGTGTTGGTCGCCAGCGCGTGGGTAGTCGACCCGAATGTTTTAACGACCGCAGGAACGGCGGGAGCCGCTATCGATAATACCCGCGCCTTGGGGCGCGTTCTATATACCGATTATTTCTATCCGTTTCAGGTTTGCGGCCTGATCTTGCTGGTGGCGATGACAGGCGCGATTGTTTTGACTTTGCGCGAACGCAAGGACGCGTTGCGCCAAAAACCGTGCCGTCAAGTCAACAAGCTTGCATCCGATATCGTCGAAATTAAGAAAGTCACAACCGGACAGGGGGTAGAAATATGAAAAACGACCGCATTACTTTAAGTATCGTTTTGTGCGCCACTTTGGTGGTTTTATTGGTTTCGTCTCAGGGCTATGCGGAAACAGGTCCGGAGGTGGCGGTGCCACCGATGGCGCTCAAACAGCATTTACTACCCGAAGGAGCCAAGCCTGGAAAATCGTCAGACAAGAGCCTTTGGGGCGCTATGTCGTCCTTCTTTTCTTCTGGAGGGAAAGAAAAGGGACTGGGCCAAGGCCAGGGGGGTAACGCAAAGCCAGTGACGTCTAATGCCCCCCCGTCCCCTGGTTTAGCGGGAAGGCCTGACGCGGCGGCTATTATGGGGCCAATGGGCCCCATGGGACATGTGCCCGGTATGATTCCTTTTCATAGGCCCGATGTATCTCGCGAAGTCGATTCCAAGAATCTCGATCTTGCGCGCAAGATCGTTAAGCTCACAGAGCCGCAGAAGGGGCCTGCTCAGGCATCAATGGCCATGCATAGCCCAATGATGGGATTAACGATGTCGATGATCCCTGCCATCGTGCAAGAAAATCCTGGCCAGACGGAGAAAATACACGGCATTGCCTTTGGGCTTCAGGAAAAGATATCGGCACAACACGCCGATGACGCGGAAAAGGACAAGGCTATCGCGTATGCTCAGACCTTTACGTATTCGGAGCTTGAGCAATTGAAGGGCTTTTATGAAACTTCCGCCGGAAAAAAACTGCTGCAATCGGGGGGGGAACTAGCTTCGCGTGAGGGACGGTTGCGTCAGGACACCTCTATGACTGTCGCTGAGGAGGTGCGTAGCGCTATTCTTAAGGCGCTTAAGGAGAACGGCATCAAGCTGCCTGCTGGTTTTGAGCAGCTAGATGAGAAACAAGGCAATAAACAGCAAAAATCCGAACCTGAGAAAAAACAATAAGATCGGTTTTGGATGGAGTCAGAACAGAATCCAAATAAAAGTTGTTGGGGATTGAGGAAAACATGATGATCGGACTTTCACATTTTCTAGTCGTTGCCGCCATCTTGTTCTCGATCGGCGTCATCGGCATTATCGTTAATCGCCGCAACATTATTGTTCTTCTGATGTCTATTGAGTTGATCTTGCTGGCGGTTAATATCAACTTTGTCGCTTTTTCGGTCTATCAGCATAATTTGATAGGGCAGGTTTTCACGATGATTGTTTTGACCGTCGCTGCGGCGGAAACCGCCATCGGGCTTGCCATTCTGGTCGTCACTTTCCGTAATCGCGGCGATATCGCTGTTGAACACGTCAACAGGATGAAGGGCTAACGCATGACAATTCCCTTGGACATCGCGGTCGTTTTTCTGCCCTTGCTGGGGGCGATTTTCGCCGGATTTTTTGGGCGCAGGTTAGGTGACAAAGCCTCGCAAATTGTGACGAGTGGCTGCGTTTTGGCGGCCGCTGGGCTTTCGGTTTATTTGTTCCGCGATGTACCGTTGTTAGGTCATGCGACGACCCGCGTTTTGTTCGACTGGATTCATTCGGGTGCACTTGAGGTATCGTGGGGCATTAAGATCGATACGCTGACCGCCGTGATGCTTGTCGTGGTCAACGGAGTGTCCGCGATGGTGCATATTTATTCCATCGGCTATATGAGCCACGATAAAAGCAAGCCGCGCTTTATGGCGTATCTGGGGCTTTTTACCTTCTTTATGTTGATGCTGGTGACATCCGCCAATTTGCTCCAGATGTTTTTCGGATGGGAAGGTGTGGGGCTTTCGTCCTATCTCCTGATTAATTTCTGGTATGAGAAAGTTAGCGCCAACGACGCTTCGATAAAAGCATTTTTGGTCAACCGTGTGGGCGATTTCGGGTTTGTGCTGGGCATCTTTGGCTGCTTTATGCTGTTTGGTTCTCTGGATTATAGCGTGATTTTTTCCAAGGCACCCGACCTCGCCACGACGCAATGGATATTCTTGGGACACACGCTGCCTGCTCTGACGACTGTTTGTTTGTTGCTGTTCGTCGGCGCGATGGGCAAGTCGGCGCAGTTGGGTTTGCATACATGGCTGCCGGATGCGATGGAAGGCCCGACGCCTGTGTCGGCTTTGATTCATGCCGCGACGATGGTCACTGCGGGCGTTTTTATGGTCGCCAGATTGTCGCCTGTGTTTGAATATGCGCCCGATGCTTTGCATTTTGTCGCCATTATCGGCGCGTTGACTTGCATCTTTGCGGCCTCTATCGGCTTGACGCAATTCGACATTAAACGCGTAATCGCTTATTCGACAATGAGCCAACTCGGGTACATGTTTTTTGCCGCAGGCGTGTCGGCCTACTCCGCCGCTATTTTCCATTTGATGACGCATGCTTTCTTTAAGGCCTTGCTGTTCTTATGCGCCGGTTCCGTCATTCATGCTTTGTCGGGGGAACAGGATATGCGGAAAATGGGCGGCATCTGGCGTGTCGTTCCTGTGACTTATGTCCTTATGGTGATTGGTTCTCTGGCTTTGGCGGGGATTGGCGTTGATGGGGTTTTTGGTTTTGCAGGATTTTATTCCAAAGATTTGATTCTAGAATCTGCGATAGGGAGCGGTTCCGGCATTGGCACCTTTGTTTATGTGCTCGGCTTGATCTCGGCGTTTATAACGGCGTTCTATTCGTGGCGTTTGTTGATCCTGACATTCCATGGCGAGTCACGCGCTACGCCGCATGTTTTGGAACACGCGCATGAATCGCCTTGGGTGATGTTGGCTCCCATTGTGCCCTTGGCTATCGGAGCCGTATTCGCCGGATGGTTCGCGTTTGATTGGTTCGGCGGCGAGGGCAGGGAGGCGTTTTGGAACGGAGCAATATTCGTCCTTCCTCAACACGACTCGATTGCAGCCGCGTATCATGTCGCCGAGATATATAAATGGTTGCCCGTTATCGTCGCGGTTTTCGGCATCGTTATGGCCTACGTTTTCTATGTCGCCATGCCTGCGCTGCCCGCCATCGCTTCGACGGCGTTTGGTTGGCTTTATCACCTTGTCGTTCATAAATTCTATTTCGATGATATCTATGACGCCTTATTTGTGCGTCCCGCGCGTTGGATAGGTTCCTTCTTGTGGGAAGTCGGCGACGACGCCCTAATTGACGGCTATGGGCCCGATGGTTTTGCCGCGCTTTCATTGCGCATTGCCAGACGCGTTGGTGCTTTGGAAAGCGGCTATCTCTATCACTATGCTTTTGCCATGGTTATCGGCGTGGCGGGGTTTATCTCGTGGTTTTGGTTGAGGGGTTAATGTCATGACGAATAAAACATCTCTGGTTGCGTTAATCCTCGCACTGATCGCGCTGCTGGTTGTGATTGCGCGGCCTGTGGGGCATGAAGTTGCGGCAAAACATGAAACGGCGTTTGAGCGCGTGACGCGGTCCGGGACTTTGCGTTGCGCTTATATAGCTAGAGCGCATCACTTCACGATAGACGCCGCGACCAAGCAAATCAGCGGGATCGACTATGAAGTGATGGAGGCTGCCGCGAAACTTTTGCACCTGAAAGTCGATTGGGTGGAAGAAACTGGATACGGCGCGTTCCCCGAACAATTGCAAAGCGGCAAGGAAGATGCTCTGTGCGTGACCGTATGGACAAGTACGGCGCGTGCGGTGCGTACTTTGTCGACGGCTCCCGTTATTATTTCACCACTTTATGTTTTTGTGCGGGAAGGCGATACGCGTTTTGATAATCATCTTGAGGCGCTTAACGACGAAAAATACACGCTTGCCGTTCTTGATGGCGCAACGATGAAAGCGGTCGCAGATACTTCTTTTCCTAAGGCTAAACAATTTGCCGCATCCGGTCTTTCTGCGGACGGAGAGGTTTTGCTGAACATTGTGACGGGCAAAGGCGATGCCGGATTTTTTGACGAGATCATGGTCAACGACTTCAATCAAAACAGCCCCGACAAGAAATTGCGGCGCGTCTCGGGCGTTTTGCCTGTGCGAAACTATCCCGAAACGTTTAGCGTCGCTATGGGCGAGTGGGAATTGCGCGAAATGCTTAGCGTGGCGATTGCCGAACTTCATAACAACGGCACGATTGAACGCATTTTGCAGAAATACGAAACTTTTCCGGGCGAAATAGCCCGCGTCGTGTTGCCTTATGTCGGTCAGGGGAAATCATGACGGGGATAGCCCAACATAACAAAATTTTCGCGCTTGCGTTGATTGTCGCTTTGATCGCGCTGGGGCTCGTCCTTGCGCGTCCATCGGGGCACGAAGGCGCGGCGAAGCAGGAAACGGCGTTTGAACGGGTGATGCGGACGCGGACGTTGCGGTGTTCATATTCGGTATGGGCGCCCTATCTGATGATGGATCCCACAGGCAAGCAGATGACGGGCATCGATTACGATATTATGGAAGCCGTCGGCAAAGCGACGGGGATTAAAATCGAATGGACGGATGAAACAGGGTATGGTTCGTTTCCCGAGCAACTGCGCAGTGGGAAAGACGATGTTTTCTGCGTGTCGGTTTGGACGTCCTCTGCGCGGGCGTCGCGGGTTATTCTAACAAAGCCGCTTCACTATACGCCTGTTTACGCCTTTGTGCGCGACGACGATACACGGTTCGACAAAAATTTTGACGCGATTAATAACGAAAAGAGCATCGTTGCGATCATCGATGGTTCGACGCAGAAAAGCATAGCCGATAGCGTCACACCTAAGGCGAAACAGTTGGCGTTGCCCGAAATTTCAGACGGGGCTCAACCCCTTTTGGCTTTGGCGACGGGCAAAGCCGATGTCGTTTTTGCGGATAGGTTCCTTGTCGACGATTACAACCTTCATAATACCGATAAAAAGATTCGTAAAGTTGAGGGGATTGAATCTTTACGTACCTATGGCGAAGCCTTTGCCGTTGGTTCGGAGGAATGGAGACTGCGCGAGTTTTTGAACGCGACGTTTGATGAGTTGCTCGTGAATGGCACGATAGAACGCATCCTAAAAAAATACGAAACGGTTCCAGGCGTGTTTCGCCGTGTTGCCCCGGGTTATCTAACGGAGGACGGAAAATGAAAAACATTGTTTCATGGCTGGCCCTTGTTGTTGCAGTTGTCGCACTGGGGTTCGTGATCGTTTGTCCCGCGGGGCAACAAAGCGCGGCGAAGCAGGAGACAGCATTTGATCGTGTCATGCGGACGCGGACGATACGGTGTGCTTATACGGTATGGCCTCCTCATTTTATGATTGACCCCAACACGAAGGAAAAGAGTGGCATTGATTATGAGGTTATGGAGGCCATCGGACGCGTGACCAATTTGAAGATTGATTGGCAGGCGGAAGTCGGAATAGGCGTAGCGGCGGAACAATTGCAAAGCGGGAAACAGGATGTTTTTTGCGCGGCTCTTTGGGAAAACGGGCGACGGGCGCAGCGTCTTGATATGTCGAGGCCGATAGATTTTATGCCGCTTTACGCCTATGTGCGCGAGGAAAACTCTCGATTTGACGGAAACAACTCAGCGATCAATAACGAAAATGCCTCAATCGCGGTTGTCGACGGAAGTGCGCAAAAAGCCATCGCTGACAGCCTTTTTCCGAAGGCGAGGCAATACAGCCTTGTTGGTGATGTCGATCCGACGCAATCTTTTTTGGTCGTTGGCACAGGCAAAGCGGATGTCGTGTTTTCGGATCAAGCCTCTATCGACGATTATAATGCGCATAATCCGACGCATAAACTGCGTCGCGTCACAGGCGCGTCCGCGCTTAGGATTTATGGAGATGTCTTCTCGGTCGCTAAAGGCGAATATGGTTTGCGCGACCTTTTAAGTGTAGCGATCAATGAATTGCAGAATGACGGCACGCTTGATCGAATTCTTGATAAATACAAAGTCGCTGCTGGTTCATTGTTACGCGTCGCCAAACCATACGTCGATTCCGAAACACCGGAAAGGTAAGAAGCAGTCATGACCAAAAAAACTTTAATTCTCGCTCTTCTTCTTGCTGTAATCGCGCTTGTGATCGTCATCGCTTGTCCTGCGGGGCACGAAGGCGCGGCGAAGCAGGAAACGGCGTTTGAACGGGTGAAGCGGACACGGACGATACGGTGCGGGTATGCGATTTGGAGTCCGGTTCTTTTTAAAGATATGAAAACGGGCGAGATGCGCGGTATTACATACGACATTATGGAAGAAGTTGCCAAAAAGCTTGATTTGCGGATTGATTGGGCGGAAGAGGGCGGATGGGGCACGATTGTCGAAGGGCTGGCGACGCGGCGTTACGATGCGATTTGTAACGGGATGGGCGTAATTGGAACCCGTGCGAGCGCGATTAGCTTTAGCACACCTATTGTTTACGCTCCCGCCTATCTTGTTGTGCGTGTGGACGAGACGCGCATTCAAAAGACAGAAGACGTTAACAATCCTGCTTATAATGTTGCCGTTCTTGAAGGCGAGGCGTTTAGTTATCTAGCACCCAAGAAATTCCCCAAAGCTCAAATCAAAACTTTGCCACAAAACACAGACTTTTCCTTGGTGTTTCAGGAAGTCGAAACCGGCAAGGCCGATGTTACGGGCGTGGCTTATTCGGATTTTATCGGTTACGACAAGGCCAATCCGGGTAAGTTGAAAATCGTCGATCCGGCGAACCCGCCCTTGGTCTATGCTATGGCCTTCGGTTTGCCGCAGGGCGACGTAGCCTTCAAAACAATGATCGACGCGGCTTTGGGCGAATTGGCGGCGGATGGCACCATTGAGCGGGCTATTCACGCTTATTCCTCTTCCCCGCAAGAATTTCTGCTTCCCCTTAAGCCTTACGCGATTTCCGCGCCATAAAGGATGTGTTGTGTCATGACTGTTTTTCCCATCCTATCCGCCGTTACTTTTCTCCCGCTACTCGGCGCGTTGGCGATTTTGCTGTTTGTCAGCGGCGGCGAGGATAATGTGCGGGGGAACAGGCTGGCGCAGATTGTCGCGCTTGGGGTGTCATTGGCGACGCTTGCTCTGTCGTTTGTGATGCTGCATCGGTTTGATCCTGCCAATACGGGGTTCCAGTTGGTGGAACGTTTCGTTTGGATTCCGTCATTTAACATCGCCTATATCAAAGGCATTGACGGGATTTCTGTTTGGTTTGTGATGATCTCGACGATTTTGACTCCGCTTTGTCTTTTGTCGTCGATCAGCGGAGTGAAGAAGCGCATCAAGGAATTTATGATAGCACTTCTGGTTTTGGAAACCATGATGATCGGGATGTTTACTGCCCTTGATTTTGTGTTGTTCTATTTGTTTTTTGAAGGCGTGTTGTTGCCGATGTTCCTTATCATCGGCGTGTGGGGCGGAGAAAAGCGCACCTATGCGGCGTATAAATTCTTTCTTTATACGTTCCTCGGCTCCGTTCTGATGCTTGTGGCGATTTTCGCTATGGTGCTTCATGTCGGCACGACCGATATGACAGCGATGATGGGCGGAAAATTCCCCAAAGAAATGGCGGTGTGGCTTTGGCTGGCCTTCTTTGCGTCCTTTGCGGTAAAAACTCCCATGTGGCCTTTCCATACTTGGCTGCCCTATGCCCATGTGGAAGCGCCTACGGCGGGTTCTGTCATTCTGGCGGGGGTGCTTTTGAAAATGGGCGGGTATGGATTTATTCGTATTGCTATTCAAATGCTGCCTGAAGCCAGCAAACATTTTGCGCCTTTGATGATCGGGCTTAGCCTTGTCGGCATTATCTATGCCTCGCTCGTGGCCTTGGCGCAGACGGATATGAAGAAGCTGATTGCTTACTCCTCTGTCGCGCATATGGGCTATGTCACGCTCGGCATTTTCAGCTTTAACCAGCAGGGATGGGATGGCGCGATGATGGTTATGCTGTCGCACAGCTTCGTCGCCAGCGCGTTGTTCCTTTGCGTCGGCGTCGTTTATGACAGGATGCACACGCGAGAGATTGCGCGTTATGGCGGTATGGCGACGAATATGCCGCGTTATGCCGTTGTGTTTATGGTTTTTATGTTGGCCTCGATAGGCTTGCCGGGAACATCGGGGTTTGTAGGCGAATTTCTTAGCATGCAAGGCGCGTTTCTTGCCAATAGCTGGTTCGGCCTGCTCTCCGCTTTGGGGATGATTTTAGGCGCGGCTTATATGCTGTGGCTGTATCGCCGCTTGTTCTATGGGGCGTTGGTCAAAGACGATGTTCGCGCTATGAAGGATTTATCGGTGCGCGAGATCGCGGTTTTTGCGCCGATGCTGATTTTGGTTTTGTGGATTGGCATTTATCCCGCGGCCTTCCGCAACGTTTATGCGCCGAGCCTTGAAAAGGCTTTGTTGGATTTTCAGACTCAATCCCAAGGGACACAGCATGATTAATTCTCAATCCCTCATGGTGGCGATGCCAGAAATCGAAGTCGCGGTTGTCGGGCTTGTCTCTTTGGTGGCAGCCGCCGCATGCGGAGCCCGTGTCACGAGGCATATTGGCCTTCTGGCGATCGCGGCCTTTGCTCTTGCTGGAGGAACCCTGTTTTGCCCCGAACGCCTTAGCCATCTTCTGAACGGGGCGATGCCGGTTTTTGCCTTTGGCACGCAATTCGTGGATGACGGCTTTGCGCGTTTTGTCAAAGCGATTATCCTTGCCGCGTCTTCGCTGTCGATTTTGTTGTCGTGGAGTGCGTTTGAAAAAGACGGCGATGCCCGCCCCGAATATCCTGTCCTGATCCTTTTTGCGACTTTGGGCATGATGCTGATGGTATCGGCAAGCGATTTGCTTGCGCTTTATGTTGGGCTGGAATTACAAAGCCTGTCGCTTTACGTTCTGGCGGCGTTCAAGCGCGACGATGCGCGGTCGAGCGAGGCGGGGTTGAAGTATTTTGTTCTCGGCGCGTTATCGTCGGGGATATTGCTTTATGGTATTTCACTGCTTTACGGTTTTGCGGGAACGACGGATTTTGTGTCGCTGGCTTTCTCCTTGCGCGATCAGGCGCATGCGCATCCTGGCATTGTCGTCGGCATGGTTTTTGTTTGTGCCGCGCTGGCGTTTAAAGTCTCGGGCGTGCCGTTTCATATGTGGGCACCCGATGTTTATGAAGGTGCGCCGACCCCCGTTACCGCTTTTTTCGCCTCCGCGCCAAAACTTGCGGCCTTGGCTTTGTTGACTCGCTTTTTGCTGGAGCCGATGAGCGGTCTTACGGCACAGTGGCATCAGGTGATCGTGTTTATCTCGATAGCCTCTATGTTGTGGGGCGCGTTTGCAGGGCTTGCGCAGACGAATGTCAAGCGGCTCTTGGCTTATAGTTCCATCACTACAATCGGGTACTTGCTGGTGGGGCTTGTCGTCGGCGGCAAGTCTGGCGTTCAGGCGATTTTGATCTATTTTACGATTTATGCTTTGAACACGCTGGGCGCTTTTGCGGTTTTGTTGTGTTTGCGGCGCGGCGGGAAAGCGGTCGAAGCGATTACGGATTTTTCCGGCCTGTCCAAAACCAATCCCGTGATCGCTTTGGCGATGACGGTTTTGATGTTTTCGCTGGCTGGCGTGCCGCCCTTGGCGGGATTCTTCGGCAAATATTTTATGTTCCTTGCAGCCGTGAAGGCGGGATTGTTGCCGCTGGCGATTATCGGCGTGTTGAGCAGCGTCGTGGCGGCATTTTATTATTTGCGCATCATTAAGGTCATGTATTTTGATGAACTCGTGGGAGCTCTTGATCCTTTGCCGGATTGGGGCGTGAAGGCGGTATTGGGGCTTTCGTCCCTTGCCATGATCGGTATTACGCTCGCTCCGTCGCCGCTGATCGAAGGCGCATTGAAAGCTGCGCGTGGATTGTTGGGGTAAAGACTATCTGAGGAAAGATTTTTAGGAGAAGCCATGACGTTACTTATTTTCGATTGTGACGGAGTTTTGGTTGATTCCGAAATTTTTCACGCTCAAATTGAATCGGATATTGGAAGAGAAATGCTAGGGATTAATCGTGATCTCTGGTCTCACCATCGCCGTTTTTCTGGTGGCGGTCTAAAAAATCTCTATATTGCATGGGAACAGGAATTGGGTCGGCCCCTTTCCCCCGATGTGGATAAGGAAATGGCGCACAGAAAAAATGAAGCCTTCGCCACACAATTAAAAGCGATCCCTTATGTTGCCGAAGCGTTAAGCCAGTTACCGCAAATCCAACGTTGCGTCGCTTCGGGCTCGCCTCTTCCGACCCTTGAAATTGCCTTGCGCACGACGAATTTATACGAGTATTTCGGGTCAAATATATTTTCTTCAGAGAGTGTTCCCCGTGGAAAGCCGGCGCCGGATATTTTTCTGTTTGCCGCTCAACAAATGGGCGTCGATCCAAAAGACTGCCTTGTCATCGAAGACAGCGTTCATGGCGTTAACGCGGCGCTGGCGGCGCAGATGAAGGTTGTCGGTTTTGTCGGCGGAGGTCATTGCTTGCCGGAACATGCCGAGAAATTGAGGGGCGCCAATCGCATCATTGCGGATATGCGCGAATTGCCCGCTGTCGTGCGCGATTTTTGCGATGGAAAGATGGTCGCCTAATGCATTTTGACATTCGCCGCCTTCCAATCACCGCCAGCACCAACGACGATGCAAAATTGGCGGCCGAGGTCGGAGCCGCCGAAGGCTTGGTGATCTGGGCTTTGGAACAAAATGTGGGGCGGGGGCGGCAGGGGCGGCAATGGGAATCTCCGGCGGGGAATCTTTATGCGTCAGTTGTGTTGCGCCCTCCTACGGCTCGGCGCGAATGGGGGCGTTATAGCTTTGTTGCGGCGTTGGCGATTTATGATTGCGTAGGCGGGTTTCTTCCCCATTCTTTGGTTGAACTTAAATGGCCCAACGATGTTTTGGTGGGGGGCAAGAAAATAAGTGGCATATTGCTCGAATCGGGCGAGGATTTTCTGGTAGTTGGCATGGGGCTGAATGTCCTGCATAGCCCCGAAAACCCCCTTTATCCCGCCACCAGCCTGAGCGTGGAACAGGCAGAAATCCCGCCGCTTGAGGACATATTAACCAATATTCTTAAGGCGTTCGGCGTGTGGTACGACCGGATGAAGGCCGAGGGTTTTGCACCCGTTCGTGCCGCTTGGCTGGCTCGGGCGCGTCAAGGGGCTGTGCGCGTGCGACTTGATCAGGGCGAAATTCACGGGCAATTCGTAGATTTGGACGAGAACGGCGCTTTGCGCCTGCTTTTGGCGGACGGAACTGAAAAATCTATCACTACGGGCGATGTTTTTTTCGACATTTAAGCTGATTTTCGGTTATAAAAGCCCGCGAACATTAAGGAGCTTTCATGACCACCGCCGTAAAAACAATCTCCCAAGAAAAAACGCCCGTCGATCAGTTGCTTGCCGAACATGGCATGTCGCAAGAGGAATATCAGGTTCTGCTCGGCGTCTTGGGGCGCGAGCCGACCTTGGCGGAATTCGGGGTGGCGGCTGCTATGTGGTCGGAGCATTGTTCGTATAAATCGACTCGCGTTTGGCTCAAACAATTACCGACCAAGGCTCCGCATGTCATTTGCGGCCCGGGCGAAAACGCGGGCGTGATCGATATTGGCGATGGGCAGGCTGCTATTTTTAAGATGGAAAGTCATAACCATCCGTCCTACATCGAACCTTACCAGGGTGCCGCGACGGGCGTGGGCGGCATTATGCGCGACGTCTTTACGATGGGCGCAAGGCCTGTTGCCAATCTGAACGCTTTGCGTTTCGGCGATGTTTCTCATCCGAAAACAAAGTCCTTGGTCGCGGGGGTCGTATCCGGCATCGGCGGCTACGGGAATTGCATGGGCGTGCCTACTGTTGGCGGCGAAACAAATTTCCATGCCAGCTATAACGGCAACATCCTCGTCAACGCGATGACGGTCGGCGTGGCGGATGCGAACAATATTTTCTATTCTGCTGCGGCGGGCGTTGGGAATCCTGTGGTCTATGTCGGTTCGAAAACGGGACGCGACGGGATTAAAGGCGCGACTATGGCCTCGGGCGAATTCAATGAAGATTCCGACAGCAAGCGTCCCACTGTTCAAGTCGGCGACCCGTTCACGGAAAAGCTGGTGCTGGAAGCGTGTCTGGAACTGATGGCGACCGACGCGATTATCGCGATTCAAGATATGGGCGCGGCGGGCTTGACCTCGTCCGCCGTCGAAATGGCGTCCAAGGGCGGTCTCGGTATTGAAGTCAATCTGGATAAGGTTCCTCTGCGCGAAGAGGGGATGAGCGCTTATGAAATTATGCTCTCCGAAAGTCAGGAGCGCATGTTGATCGTCCTGAAGCCCGGACGCGAGGCCGAAGCCGAAAAAATCTTTAAGAAATGGGAATTGGATTTTGCCGTGATTGGCGCTTTGACCGATACGGGGCGCATTGTGTGCACGCGCCACGGGTTGAAGGAAATAGATATTGTCGTAGCACCTCTGGTTGAGCAATCGCCCGTTTATAACCGTCCGTGGGAGCCGACTCCGCCGCAAGCCGAAGTTTTGGCCTCGGCCTATCCGCTGCCGAACGGCAAAACCGCTCTGGATGTTCTTGGCAAGCTCGTGGCCACGCCTGATTTGTGCTCGCGCCGCTGGATATGGGAGCAATATGACAGCCTTGTCCGCGCCAATACCGCGCAAGGCCCTGGGGGCGACGCTGCCGTTGTTCGTCTGGACGACAGCGTTAAAGCCTTGGCGATGACGGTTGATTGCTCGCCGCGTTACTGCGCGGCCGATCCTGTTATAGGTGGGATGCAAGCGGTTGTGGAAACATGGCGCAATATCTGCGCTGTGGGGGCAAAGCCTTTGGCAATCACCGACAATATGAATTTCGGTAATCCCGAAAAGCCGCGCATCATGGGGCAATTTGTAGGAGCGGTGAAGGGCATCGCGGCGGCATGTATCGCCCTCGACTATCCTGTCGTGTCGGGTAATTGCAGTCTTTACAACGAAACCAATGGCAGTCCGATTTTACCTGCGCCTGCTATCGGCGGCGTCGGCTTGATGCAGGATGTGACTAAGGCGGTCGGCATCGCTTTCAGGAGCGAAGGCGAAACCGTGTTTATGCTCGGCGAAACCAAGGGGCATATCGGGCAATCGCTTTATTTGCGCGAAATCTTCGGCAAAGAAGAAGGTGCGCCGCCGCCAGTCAATCTGGCTGTTGAGCGCAAACACGGGGAATTTGTTCGCGCCTTGATCGATGCACGGCTTGTTTCCGCATGTCACGATGTTTCTGATGGCGGCCTACTTGTCGCATTGGCGGAAATGGCGATGGCGAAGGGGGTGGGCGTTACGTTGGTGCAGGGGGGCGACGCGTCCTTCTGGTTTGGCGAAGATCAGGGCCGCTATGTTATCGCGACGAAGACCCCCGATTCGGTCGTCGAAAAAGCCAAAGCGGCGGGCGTACCTTTGACCAGGCTAGGTCAGACCAGCGGCGATAAGGTCAAGTTGGAAGGTGTTGGCAGCGTTGCTGTTGATGCACTGCGTCACGCGCATGAAGCGTTTTTGCCGGAGTATATGGCCAGCTAAGAAAGGGCTTCCTATGCGAATGTTTCTCGTTCTTGGTTGTTTGATTCTTCTTGCGCTTGCTGGTTGTAAGCCGACTCAAATCGAGACGAGAACTGTTTCAGTTTATGATCGCATTATGGCGACGCAAACTTTGCGCTGTGGCTACATTGTTTATCCACCGAACTTGATTAAAGACGCAGCGTCGGGGAAATTTTCTGGTATTTCCTATGACATTATGACGCGCCTTGGGCACGATCTTGGTTTGAAAATCGAGTGGGTTGAAGAGGTTGGTACAGGGTCGATGATTGAAGGGCTTAATACGGAGCGCTACGATCTTCTATGCACAAGTATCTGGGCAGAACCGACGCGCGGCAAGGTGGCGCAGTTCTCGATCCCGCTTTATTTTACAAGTATTAATGCTTACGCGCGCTCCGACGATGTGCGGTTTTCCGAAAATTTGGGAGCGCTTAATACGGATACAATGACTATCGCAACGATTGACGGCGGGCTGACCACGATCATTGCACGGGACGATTATCCGAAAGCAAAAACATACTCTTTGCCCGAGCTTACCGATTTCTCGCAATTGTTGCTGGCGTTGACGACCCGTAAGGCGGATGTGACTTTTTCTGAGGCAGCGCAAGTCGTCGCTTTCGAGCAAAACAACCCGGGGACGTTGAAGAATTTGACGCCGGATCGTCCCGCACGTCTTTTTGCCAATGTTTTTACTATGAAGATGGGCGAGGCCCGTATGGCTGAGATGCTTGATAATGCCCTTCGCTCCTTGCACAACGAGGGTTTCATCGAAAAAACGATAGCGTCTTACGAACAGCAGTCGAACGAATATCGTCGGGTTGCTCCGGCCTATAAATAAAGGAAACAACAATGCCGATGACCGAAGCGGAAATTTTGCGCCTGATTAAGGAAGCTTTGCCCGACGCCGTGGTGGAGCTTAAAGACCTGCGCGGCGACGGCGACCATTTTCAGGCCTATGTCGAAAGCCGCGCCTTTGTTGGCAAAACCTTGGTCCAGCAGCATCAAATGGTCTATGCCGCATTGCAGGGGCGCGTGGGGGGCGTTTTGCGGGCGTTGGTATTGACCACGGCTATTCCACAGAAATCCTAGCCCTTATTCTTTGGTGCATGTGCCAAAGGTGGTAAGTGAGGCCTTCCCGATCACGGGATTTGCGCAAACAAGATGTTTCCCCTTGGGGGCTCGGACGACCATCGTGACGATGGCGGCTAGCCCGATGATAATAAATAGCCATGCAAAAACTTTTCCAACCCAAGAAGTTTGGTCCTCCTCCTCATCTAGCTTCTTGCCTAAAGGAGTCTTTTTGTGATGGAATTGTGAAGGCGGAGGCGTGTCAGGATGGAACATAATATCTGAATCCTTCCAAGGATGGGGGCGACTTTCTTAAGGTAGAAAACAGTTTCGCTTCTTGTCAAGAACGGCTGCGATTTTGCTTCTCTCCCGCGTGCGGGGAAGGCATAATGCCATCTCCAATGAAGGAGATTTTTTTATGATTAATCCAGCAGTTGCCGAACGCATCCATTCTGAAGTTTCTTCGAACGATGTTGTTTTATATATGAAGGGTTCGCCCATTTTCCCGCAATGCGGGTTTTCGGCGCAAGCCGTTCAGATTCTGTCGATGCTGGGTGTGAATTTCAAAAGCATTGATGTTCTCGTCGATCCTAGCCTGCATCAGGGCATTAAGGATTTCAGCACATGGCCCACGCTGCCCCAGCTTTATGTCAAAGGAGAATTTATAGGCGGCAGTGATATTATGCGTGAAATGGTGCAATCGGGTGATTTTCAAAGAATGCTGGTTGCCAAAGGCGTGCCGTTCGAAAACCGCGTGGTCGAATGATTAAAGGCGCGCTGCCAAGATGCAATGTTTTTTATTAGCAAAATCGTGTAACGTATTGTTTTTAAAGTTATTTGTGTTTCTTTAGGGGCGGATTTGTCCGCCTTCTTCGTTCCAGCGACTGATCTCTTGAATCATAGTGTTTTCTTTTTGCTTTGTGGCTGTTTGCCTCAGAATTCCTGCTTTCAACAGAATGACGAAGGGGGAGCAGAATTTCTTTGGAAGTCCCCCAGAACGCTTTCCTTTTTCGCGGCAATCCTCTATTAAATTGTTCCAGCCAAAAACTAAGTCCTGCATCGTCGAGCCTGTTCGTTCGGTTCGCGCGTTTCCGGGCTTGCGTCTGGTTCGGTTTGGCTGTTGCTTGTTCTCGTCTTTCTTCGGGTTTTTCTCAAGGGGTTCCATCGATGCAAAATGTTTTGCTTGTCGTTCAATTGATTCTGGCTGTGGCGTTGGTCGCCGTAATTTTGATTCAGCGCACGGCGCAAGACGGCGGCGGTTTGACCGGCGGCGGCAGCACGATGGGCGGCCTTTTCACGGCGCGAGGCTCGGCTAATCTGCTGACGCGTGTGACGGCAGTTTTGGCGACGCTTTTCATCGTGAACAGCCTTGCTCTGGGCATGATGGCCAGCAGCCAGCACAAGAACAAAAGCCTGATAGATCAAATTGAACCCGCGACGGTTCCGGCTCCTGCGGCGGAAGAAAAAGCACCCGAAACTCCAGCTGCGCCTCAAGTGCCGTTGGCGAAGTAAGGACGAAGATACTTGGGCGAAGGGCGAGTGAATTTTAAGATAAGGGTTTATCCGTATGGCTACGCGTTTTATTTTTATCACCGGCGGCGTTGTGTCCTCTTTAGGCAAAGGGATCGCGTCTTCGGCGCTCGGCACGCTGTTACAGGCTCGAGGGTACAAAGTTCGCCTGCGTAAGCTCGACCCCTATTTGAACGTCGATCCGGGCACGATGTCTCCGACCCAGCACGGCGAAGTTTATGTCACCGACGATGGCGCGGAAACCGATCTTGATCTTGGTCATTATGAACGTTTTACGGGCGTTGCATCGCGGCAAAGCGATAACGTGACGTCGGGCAGGATTTATTCAAGCGTCATCGCCAAAGAACGTCGTGGCGATTATTTAGGCGCGACGGTTCAGGTTATCCCCCACGTTACCGACGCGATTAAGGAGTTCATCCGCGCCGATTTGCATGACGAAGATTTTTGCTTGTGCGAAATTGGTGGTACTGTAGGCGATATCGAAAGTCTTCCTTTCCTCGAAGCGATCCGCCAGTTGCGCAACGAAGAAGGCTCCGAAAACTGTCTTTTCATTCATGTTACTCTGCTGCCCTATATCAAATCGGCGGGTGAGCTGAAGACCAAGCCGACCCAGCATTCGGTCAAGGAATTGCTCAGCGTCGGCATTCAGCCGGAAATCCTGCTGTGCCGCGCCGAGCGCCCGATCCCCGAGGGAGAACGCAAGAAAATCGCCCTATTCTGTAACATCAAGCCTGAATGCGTGATCGAAGCTTTGGACGTGGACACGATCTATAACGTGCCAGTCAAATATCATGAGCAGGGGCTTGACGAACAAACCGTACGTTATTTCAAATTGCCAGCGGACAAAGAACCCGATCTTACGCCGTGGAAGACCATCGTTCAGCGCGTGCGCGAACCCGAAGGCGAAGTGACGATTGCTATCGTCGGGAAATATACAAGCCTGCTTGATAGCTATAAGTCGTTATCCGAAGCCTTGGCACATGGCGGCATCGCCAATAATGTGCGCGTGAACCTCCGGTGGCTAGACTCGCAAGTCTTTGAAAGCGCCGATACGATGGATAACCTCGACGGCGTCGACGGTATTTTGGTGCCGGGCGGCTTTGGCGAACGCGGGACAGAAGGCAAAATCCGCGCCGCGCAATTCGCCCGCGAAATGAAAGTTCCATTCTTCGGCATCTGCTTCGGTATGCAATTGGCGGTGATTGAAGCCGCGCGTAATCTTGGCGGCTTGCCCAAGGCGACCTCCAGCGAATTCGGCGCTAGCGACCATGCCGTCATCGGGTTGATGACCGAATGGATCAAAGGCAATCAGGTGGAGGTTCGCAAATCAAACGGCGATCTCGGCGGCACGATGCGACTCGGCTCTTACCCTTGTGATTTGGTCAAGGGTACTAAAGTCCGTGAGATTTACGGCACAGACCTCATTCACGAACGCCACCGCCACCGCTACGAGGTGAACAGCACCTATCGTCCTCAACTTGAAAAAGCCGGTTTGGTTTTTTGCGGTTTGTCGCCCGATGGTCAGTTGCCGGAAATGGTCGAACGTCAAGACCATCCGTGGTTTGTCGGCGTGCAGTTTCATCCCGAGTTGAAGTCAAAACCGCTCGATCCCCATCCGTTGTTTCTGTCTTTTATTGCGGCGGCTGTGCATAAAACGCGCTTGGTATAATCTGTCGGCGCTTAGTGGTATTCTTCCTCTCCCCTTGAGAGGGCTTTCTTTACGCAACATGGAGGCTCGCCATGAAAAACAGCCTGTTCGCCCCCCTTACGCTACGCGGCGTGACGTTCAAGAACCGCATCTTCGTTTCGCCGATGTGTGTGTATAGCGCCGAGGACGGCGGCAAGCCAAGCCCGTGGCAACTCGTTCATTACGGCAGCCGCGCTGCGGGCGGAGCAGCCTGCATTATTCAAGAGGCGACGGCGGTTCTTCCAGAAGGCCGCATCAGTCCCGCAGATCTCGGTCTGTGGAACGACGCACAAGCCGAGGCACTCCGCCCTCTGACGCGCTTTATCAAAGAAAACGGCGCTGTGCCCTGCGTTCAACTGGCGCATGCCGGACGCAAGGCGTCCAATAGCATTCCGTGGAAGGGAATGGGCGCGATAGGGGTGCAGCAGGGCGGTTGGAACGTAGTGGCACCTTCTGCTGTGCCGTTCGATGATAAATCCCCTACACCTCACGTGCTGAGCGAGGAAGAGATTCAAAACGTCATAGCGGCCTTTGCCTCTGCTACGGCGCGAAGCGTTGCGGCGGGCTATGAAGCCGTTGAATTGCACGCGGCGCATGGCTATCTGCTGCATCAATTTCTGTCGCCGCTCTCCAACCACCGCGAAGATCGTTACGGCGGAAGTTTGGAAAACCGCATGCGTTTGGTTTTGGAGACAGCTGTCGCCATGCGTCATGCTTTGCCCGAAAATTTGCCCCTTTTCGTTCGCATTTCAGCGACGGATTGGGTCGAGAAGGGCGGTTGGGATGTAGCCCAATCCGTTACGCTCTGCGCCAAGCTTAAGGAAATCGGTGTTGATTTCATCGACGTTTCTACGGGTGGCCTGATCCCGGGCATCACAATCCCTAGCGGTCCTGGCTATCAAGTGCCTTTTTCTGACTCGATAAGGCAGGGTGTTCAAATACCCGTTGGTGCCGTCGGCAGAATTACCAACGCCGAACAAGCCGAACAAATTATCGCCAACCGCCAAGCCGATGCCGTGTTGCTAGGCCGCGAATTGCTGCGCGACCCCTATTGGCCTTTGCACGCCGCCCATGCTTTGGGCGAGGATGGGACGTGGCCCAAGCAATATATCCGCGCTAAACCATAGGGCGCAGACACTCCCTGCGTTAACCATAAAATCATACTGCGGAGGAAATGACGGGTATCTATGCTTTTTCTTCTTTTGAGGGACAAGGAATAGCGAGGAAAATCAATTATGGAGAGAATATGCCGATGCTTTAGCAAAAAAAATTGCTCCGGCATCAGATTATTATTCTATTCAAGCCGCCTTTGCGAAAGAAATGAGCCCCATTCCATCCCGCTTAGTACCGATAATGGAAAGGTATATTGCTCGTACGTTCGACTTGTAGCCGACTTTATACCTTCCTAACTACAAACGCTCCTTAAGGCGTCTTCCGCCTCTCCGGAATATTGGGCGGCAGGGGCGGTTGTTCCCCATTTATGTATCCGCGGCGTCTTTCCCAGATCAGTTCCATTTTCAGGTAGGTGAACGAGGCTGACCACGCGATCATCATCACGCCAGCCAGAGTTTCGCTGGCGGCGATGGCGCGTGCGGGGCCGATCAGGCGAATGTCGCCGTCGCCAAGGGAGGTGTAGTTGACGGCGGAGAGATAAAGAAAATCTTCCCACCTGTTGCTGAAATCCCCTTCAATGGAACCGAAAGAGGGGAAGTGAACCAGTAGTTTGATGATAAAGGCGAAAACCCATATCTCGGTAATATGCCCAAGCATAAGACCCGCGATGGCAAAGGCAACGACGCGGCGCGTCTGAACATGTCTTTGTGCCCATGGCACGATACGATCCGAAACGATCGTCATGACCTCGTAATGAAGTGTCACAGTCACAATTACCATGGCAGTCGAAAGAAACCATATAATATGTTCGACCATCCTCTTGCCTTTCAATGCTTTTGCCGCAAGGGAATCGCGGCGTGGAGGGGATAATATAGTGAGTCTGTTGCGTTATCCATCTCTTGCGTAGTCCGTGTCCGATGGGCTAAAGTCGATCCGTCATTAACCACGTTTCCCGCCTCGCTGCTTTTTCAACAGGAGTTTCCGAAAGATGCTAACCCCCGAACGCCACCCCCTTGAGACGCTCAGCACATTAGTCCCAATGGTGATCGAGCAAACATCGCGCGGCGAACGCTCGTTCGATATCTACTCACGGTTGTTGAAAGAGCGCATCATCTTTATGGTCGGCGGTGTCGATGACGGCGTGTCCAGTCTTGTCTGCGCCCAGTTGCTTTTCCTCGAATCGGAAAATCCGGCGAAAGAGATTTCTTTCTATATTAATTCGCCAGGCGGCGTCGTGTCGTCGGGGCTCGCCATCTATGACACCATGCAATACATCAAATCGCCCGTTTCGACCGTATGCATCGGGCAGGCTTGCTCGATGGGGTCTTTGCTTTTGGCGGCTGGCGAAGCGGGCAAGCGTTATGCCTTGCCCAACAGCCGCGTGATGATCCACCAACCTTCGGGCGGTGCGCAGGGGCAGGCGACGGATATTGAAATCCAAGCGCGTGAAATTCTTAAACTGCGCCAGCGTTTGAACGAAATCTACGTTCATCATTGCAAGCAACCGATCGAGAAAATTGCGGCGGCTGTCGAACGCGACAATTTCATGTCGGCGGAAGAAGCCAAGGCTTTTGGTCTTATCGATGAAGTCGTTTATAAACGCCCGGGCGGTGCCGAAGATGAAAAGAAAGCAGCTTAAGACTACAGTAACGAATGCTTCCTAAAGTGTTTCCCACAGTTGCCGTCACGATCAAGAGAGTTCCATGACCAAGCCAACAAGCACAGATTCCAAAAACACGCTTTATTGCTCCTTCTGCGGCAAAAGCCAGCACGAGGTTCGTAAGCTGATCGCGGGTCCCACCGTGTTCATCTGCGACGAATGCGTCGAGCTGTGCATGGACATCATCCGCGAGGAAAGCAAGACGACGCTTTCCAAGTCCAAGGAAGGCGTCCCGTCGCCCAAGGACATTATGGGGATTCTCGACGACTATGTGATCGGTCAAAGCCACGCCAAACGCGTTCTGTCGGTCGCGGTGCATAACCATTATAAACGTCTGGCGCATGGCGCACGCAATTCGGATGTCGAATTGGCAAAGTCGAACATCCTGCTGGTGGGGCCGACTGGTTGCGGTAAAACGCTTCTGGCGCAAACGTTGGCTCGGATCATTGACGTTCCCTTTACGATGGCGGACGCGACGACCCTGACCGAAGCCGGTTATGTCGGCGAAGACGTTGAAAACATCATCCTGAAATTGCTGCAAGCCGCCGATTACAACGTCGAACGCGCCCAGCGCGGCATCGTCTATATCGACGAAATCGACAAAATAAGCCGCAAGTCCGACAACCCCTCGATCACCCGTGACGTGTCGGGCGAAGGCGTGCAGCAGGCTTTGCTGAAATTGATGGAAGGCACAGTGGCTTCCGTTCCTCCGCAAGGCGGGCGCAAGCATCCGCAGCAGGAGTTTTTGCAAGTTGATACCACCAACATCCTGTTCATCTGCGGCGGCGCGTTTTCCGGACTCGACAAGATCATCTCGGCGCGGGGACGCGGCAGCTCGATAGGCTTTGGCGCGGATGTGCGCGGGCCTGAAGAACGGCGCACGGGAGAAATCCTGCGCGAAACGGAACCGGAAGATTTGCTGAAATTCGGTTTGATTCCCGAATTCATCGGTCGTCTGCCCGTTATTGCGACGCTGACCGATTTGGACGAATCCGCGCTGATCGACATCCTGACCTCGCCGAAAAACGCCCTTGTTAAGCAGTTCCAGCGGTTGTTTGAGATGGAAGACATTAAGCTGGAAGTCGACGACAGCGCTCTTAAGGCCATTGCCAACAAAGCCATCGCCCGTAAAACCGGCGCACGCGGATTGCGTTCGATCATGGAAAGCGTTTTGCTCGACTCGATGTACGAACTCCCCGGCTCAACCGACATCGAAAAGGTCGTCATCAACCAAGAAGTCGTCGAGGGCAAAGCCAAACCGATCTATGTCCACGGCGACAAAGGCTCGGCGCTAGCGGCTGCGGTGGCTAAGGCGTAAGGCTTCTTTGTTTTCAGGCAAAAGCGAGATTTTCTTGTCAAAAAATATGGGGTTTCTTTCTCTGCTATAGGGAAGGGGGGGGCGTCGCTTGGCTAAAATGTGAGGTGGACAACCCTCTTCTTGTGTTCCTTTGCATCCTGTGTTTTCCTGTCTTTTTAAATTTCCCTCGGAGGCACTATGTCCCATATCGTTGCGCTGCATGGACGCGAAATTCTCGATAGCCGTGGCAATCCCACGGTCGAAGTCGATGTTGTTTTGGAAAGTGGGGCTTTTGGTCGTGCTGCCGTGCCTTCGGGAGCATCCACGGGTGCGTATGAAGCTGTTGAAGTCCGCGATGGCGACCCTGCGCGTTATGGTGGCAAGGGCGTTCTCCGCGCTGTCGAAGCGATCAACGAAGAAATCTCCGAAGCGGTGGTCGGCGCGGATGCCGAAGACCAGACTTCGCTCGACGCCACCTTAATCGAACTCGACGGAACACCCAACAAATCGCGCCTCGGTGCTAACGCCATTCTAGGCGTCAGTCTGGCGGTGGCAAAAGCTGCGGCGTTGGAATCGAATTTGCCTTTGTACCGCTATGTCGGCGGCGTGTCGGCGTCTTTGCTTCCTGTGCCGATGATGAACATCATCAACGGCGGGGCGCATGCCGATAATCCTATCGACATTCAAGAATTCATGATCGTGCCTATCGGCGCGGAAACATGCTCCGATGCTATTCGCATGGGGTCGGAGATTTTTCATACGCTGAAAAAGCTTCTGAAGGACGTTAATCACAATACCAATGTTGGCGACGAAGGCGGTTTTGCGCCGAACCTTGCTTCGACGGACGAAGCGCTTTCCCTCATTCTCCGCGCTTGCGAGAAGGCGGGGTATGCGCCGGGCGAAGATGTGATGCTGGCGCTCGACGCGGCGGCGAACGAGTTTTACAAAGAAGGCCGCTATCAACTGGCGGGTGAACGTAAGATTTTCAATGCCGAACAGATGGTGCGTTACTACGCCGATCTCGTAGCGCGTTATCCTATCTTCTCGATTGAAGATGGTTTGGCGGAAGACGATTTCGAAGGTTGGGAAATGCTGACCGAAGCTTTGGGCGACAAAATCCAAATTGTCGGCGACGATCTTTTTGTGACCAATCCTACCCGCATCGCCGACGGCATCGACCGTGGCTTAGCGAACGCCGTGCTGATTAAAGTGAACCAGATCGGCACGCTCAGCGAAACTTTGGAGGCGGTCGAAATGGCGCACAAAGCGGGCTATCGCGCCGTCATGTCGCATCGTTCGGGCGAAACCGAAGATTCTACTATCGCCGATCTTGCCGTGGCGACAAATTGCGGACAGATTAAAACGGGCTCTTTGGCACGTTCAGACAGACTGGCAAAGTATAACCAACTGATTCGGATCGAAGAGCAGTTGGGCCGCGCGGCGCGTTTCGCGGGCACGTCGATTTTGATAAGCTGAGATGCTTCCCAAGCGCACATGGCAGATGATCGCGTCGGTCATTGGCGCGTGCATTGTCGGCTATTTTCTTTATCACACGGTCGAGGGCGAGCGCGGCTGGGTCGCGCAAATGCATTTGCAAAACGAAGTCGATGCCGCGAAGGAAACATTGGCAAAGCTGAAGCAGGAACACGATGCGCTCGATCATCGCGTCCACCTGATGCGCCCTGAAAGCCTTGACCCCGATTTGCTGGATGAAGAGTCGCGCAAAACTTTGAATTACTCCAAACCCAATGAAATCGTTATTTTATCCCCGCCGGAGAAAAATGTTTCAGCTCCGAAATAAGCTCAGCGCCCATTGTGCGATGCAGCAATAACGCGCTGATATAAAAGAATACTTGAAAAGAAGAACATTACGTTATAGTGGAACAGAACATTCTGGTTTCTACCAGAATACGAGTCAATAACCGTTTCCTGTTCGCGCCGAATTAGGCGCGTTCCCGTGACGGACAGAATTCTGGTACAATAAATGACTTATGCTGTTTGCGTATCTGAAGAGTACGTCTGGGTTGTCAGGCGCTACGTCGATGAAGGGCAATCGGTTGCTCCGGGGGCCCCACTTGTTGACGTCATGACGCCCGAGGGCGTGGTTCAAACGCTTCGTTCCGAAGGGTGGGGTGTTGTCTCTCACATTGAGGGAAAAAGGTTTTCTTCCTCTTCTCATAAGCACGAGACAGGATGCGATGGGGACGAGTATTTATGCGCCGACGACGGCAGCGATTTTATACGTCTCAATCCTGCTATGGCTGCGGTTTTCGTTTTGAATGCTATACTTTGTCACATCGTCGCCCGTCCACAAGACGGCGTAAGAAAACAAGGGTTTCATCCAAGAAATGCAGCGTCTGTAATATATCGGAAGACGTTGGGGCTTGCTGGGCGGTAAAAAAAGTTGCGCTTATCGGTGGATGGGGATGCATCATGCCAAACATTGAAGAACGCCTTAAAGCCGTCGAAAGGCGTAATGCGCGAGTCGAATTCGACAAGGCGTGGGAAACAAGCTGGATAAGGCGCGGTCTGATCGCGGGCATTACGTATCTTTGCGCGATAGTCTTGCTTTTCATCCTTGGGCATGAAGGTTCGTGGAAACATGCATTTGTGCCTGTGATGGGCTATCTGCTTTCGACTCTGACGTTGCCAGAGGCCAAGCGAATATGGTTGGAGCGAAAAGTAAAGTAGATGTGTCGTCGTGACGTTTATGCTCTGCGCAAAAAGCTATCGAAAAGAAGGTGATATATTTTTATCCTGCCGCCTATGGCAGGAACGGCATTGGGATAAAAAGCCGCGAAGGCGACGTGGCTTCTCCCTAAGGCATCAATAAATTCGTTGGCTTACCTCGTCATCCTCGAAATCGTCCCCGTCGTACTTTGACCTTCGACGAGTTGCGCCAGAACGACGCTGCCGCCCCAGCCTTGCACAAGGTCGGCGCCGACAATCTTGTCGACCGTGTAATCTGCGCCCTTGACCAGCACATCGGGGCGCAGAGCTTTGATAAGCTCATACGGCGTGTCTTCGTTGAAAATTACGACCTGATCGACATCGGACAAAGAGGCAAGAACCGCGCTCCGTGCCGCTTCGTTCTGCACAGGACGCGTTTCACCTTTCAAGCGTTTGACCGACGCGTCGCTGTTCAACCCGACGACCAATTTATCGCATGCGTTCCGCGCTTGGCGCAAAAGCGCGACATGCCCGGGATGCAGTAAATCAAAACAACCGTTGGTAAAGCCGACTTTCAACCCCATTTTGCGCCAGCGTTCTGCGATGTCCGAGGCCGAGGCAATGCCGACTACTTTATCTTCGGCGAGTCGCGCTTCGCCCTGCATCAAAGCATGAGCGATTTCGTCGCGTGTGACTGATGCGGTGCCGACTTTGCCGACGACGATAGACCCCGCGATATTGGCGAGTTCCGCCGCCTCGGCGGAATGAAACCCACTTGCCAGCGCTAAAGCCAATGTAGCTGCAACGGTATCGCCAGCTCCGGAAACGTCAAAAACCTCACGCGCTTGGGTGTGCAGATGCAATGCGGGATGATCTTTGCGTACAAGACAAACACCGTCCGCGCCCAGCTTGACGAGGATAGAGTCGATATGCAGATCGCGCATAAGAGTACGGGCGGCCTCGTCTGCTTCCGCCACGCTGGTGATAGGCTTGCCAATAGCTTCCGACAATTCCTTGCGGTTAGGCGTCAAGTATGAAGCATGGGCATAACGGCTGAAATCGCGGCCCTTGGGATCAACGATGATGATCGTGCCGGATTCTCGCGCAAGAAGAATCGTTTCGGCGATCAGGGCAGGGGTCAAAACGCCCTTGGCGTAATCGGACAGAATAACGGCCTTGACGTTGCGTATTGTGTTTGCAATTTGCGCAATTAGTCGTTCTTCGAGCGCGGGCGCGACGGGCTTGGCGCTTTCGTAATCGGCGCGAAGCAATTGCTGTCCCCCCGCGACATAGCGCGTCTTCTGAGTCGTCGGGCGCGACGGGTCTGGCAAGAGATGAGCCGTAACGTTGGGCAAAGCCTGAAACGCGGCAGTGACATCGTTGCCTGTCTGATCCTGTCCCGTTACGCCAATAACATAGACCTTACCGCCCAAAGCCGAGATATTCCGCACGACATTCCCTGCGCCGCCCAACGTCGCCGTTTCACGCTGCGTTTGAAGCACGGGAATGGGGGCTTCGGGCGATATGCGCTCAACCTGTCCATAAACATAACGATCAAGCATTACATCCCCGACACACAAAACGTGCCGGTCGATAAACTGGTCAAGGCGAGAAGCAAGATCGGACATAAAGGATTTCCTTAGAGGGCATCATTTGGATTAAAAACTTGTATCATTCTTCGTCGAGAGGCTCTTCTAGCCTTATTTCTCTCGTGCGATAACTTTCACCTGACAGACATCGTGAAATCCCCACCGACCGTTCTCTCGCCCAATTCCTGAACGCTTGTATCCGCCAAAGGGGCTTGGAATTTTGAAGTAGTCTACATTGTTAGCGCGTACGCATCCCGCCTTGATCTCGCTCGTAGCACGAAGAGCAAGCGCCTTGTCTTCCGTAAAAACATAGCCAGATAATCCGTAAACCGTATCGTTCGCCATGGCGATGGCTTCCTCATAGGTCTCGAACGTAATGATGGGAAGTACCGGCCCAAAAACTTCTTCCGTCCAGACCAGCATGTCTTTGGTGATGCCCGTCAAGATCGTCGGTTCGTAATACGCGCCATGTAGACCTTCAGGCCTTTTCCCGCCGCAGATGATTTTTGCCCCCTTTGCCACGGCATCTTTAACCTGTGTTTCGAGGCGAGTGACTTGTCGCTCCGCAACCAGAGGTCCCATCGCCACATCAGAAGACAAAGGATCCCCCAATTTCCAACCAGCGGCGATTTTTGCAAGCCTCGAAAGGCATGTTTCAAACAAGGAAGAGTGCACGATAAGCCGTTTGATCGCGCTGCAAACCTGTCCGCTGTTGCCATAACGCAAGGCAAAAATTGTCGGCAAAATTTTGTCCAGATTAGCGTCGGCAAACACAATGCCCGGGCTGGAGCCGCCAAGTTCCATCAAAATGTGAATGCCTTTGCGGGCAGCCTTCTCATGCAAAAGCTGCCCCGTCTGCGAGCTGCCTGTGAAACAGATCATGTCAATATCCTGATCTGTCAGCAGGCTCCCGACTTTACCGTCTCCATACACAAAACTCAGCACACCTTCCGGCAAATTTGCCCCCTTGCATATTTCATCAAGATGCTTGGAAAAAAGGGGGATTTCTTCTGAATACTTGGCGACGACCGTGTTTCCCGCAATCAAAGCCTGACTGACGTTGAACACAAAGTTACCAATAGGAAAATTCCACGCCATGATGGACGCCACTACGCCGCGAGGCTCGTACACGACTTCGTTGATCGTGGTTTCATCTTCGTACGTTATTTCGCTCTTTAGGCATTCCGCCGCATGATCGAGGTTCCATGCAAACCGATCAATCGAAACATTCATAAGTGCTTCGCAGGAGGTAATCGGACGCCCCATTTCGCGGCTAGAAATTTCGGACAGGGTCTTTCTGTTGTTTTTGATCTGTTCGAGAAGTTTGCGCAAAAAGACAACGCGCTTTTCAAGCCCCATGGCCTGCCATGCAGGCTGCGCCGTGCGCGCTGACTGCACTGCGTCCTGAATATCCTGAGGCGTCGAGACGGGCACTTCGCCCAAATACTCGTTCGTTGCCGGATTGATCGAAGTGATAATTTCAGTCATATCGTTTTTTCTGCTGGAAGGAGAAGTGTCCGCTAGAGCCACTGTAAAAAGAACATTGGTTCCGCTAAGCCTTATAATAGACCCGCTTGACTTGCTTTTGACAAGTGCGTTTATAGTCCTTTCCATTCAAAGCTCAGGAGCATCCCTATGACACGCGCCATAATTTTCCCTGGTCAAGGCAGTCAATCCATCGGCATGGGGCAGGGCCTTGCTGCCGCTTTTGCAGAAGCGCGGGATGTTTTCGAGGAAGTCGATGCGGCTTTGAGCCAGAATCTCAGCAAACTGATGTTCGAAGGTTCGCCCGACGATCTGAAGCTGACCGAAAACGCGCAACCGGCTTTGATGGCGGTCAGTCTGGCTGTTATGCGCGTACTGGATAAACAAGGAAATTTCCGTCTTCCTCAAGCGGCACAATTTGTCGCGGGGCATAGCCTTGGCGAATATTCGGCCCTGTGTGCTGCAGGGAGTCTTACACTTGCCGATACAGCGCGGCTTTTGAAAAAACGCGGTCAGGCAATGCAGCAAGCGGTTCCTGTTGGCATCGGCGCGATGGCTGCTTTGATAGGAGTCGATCTGCCGACGGCGCAGACAATCGCAGCAGATGCGGCTCAAGGCGAAGTCTGCGCGGCGGCGAACGATAATGCGCCCGGGCAGGTTGTTATTAGCGGTCATATTGCCGCTGTCGACCGCGCTATTGCCATTGCCGCCGAGCGCGGATTCAAACGCAGCGTTAAATTGCCCGTTAGTGCGCCGTTCCATTGTTCCTTGATGAAACCCGCCGCTGACGTTATGCGCCACGCCTTGGCGGAGGTTGAATTTAAGACCCCCGCCGTTCCCGTCATCGCCAACGTCACCGCGCAAGCCGTCAGTGATCCGAATGCCTTGCGCGATTTGTTGGTTGAACAAGTTACGGCCTCTGTCCGGTGGCGCGAATCCGTTTTGTATATGAAGCAACAAGGCGTCACGAATCTTCTCGAATGTGGTGCAGGAGCCGTTTTGTCGGGCATGACCAAGCGCATCGACAAAGAAATTGCTGCGCAATCCCTGTCGACGCCAGAAGATATCGACGCCTTTTTGAAAACTGTAGGATGAGCGCGTTTCTCTCCATCTTCATCACCGCAGCTTCGCAAGAAGAAGCCTCGACGATTGCGCAAGTGCTTGTCGAAGAACGTTTGGCGGCTTGTGCCACGATTTTGCTCCATGCTCAGTCTGTTTACAGGTGGCAAGGCAAAGTCGAGCAGGCGGAAGAATGCGCGATCATCGCCAAAACAACGATGGAGAAATTCGACGCGTTACAGAAACGGGTCAAAGACATTCATTCCTATGAATGTCCCTGCATCGTCGCTACGCCAATTGTAGCAGGAAACGAATCCTACCTAAAATGGGTTGCAGAAAACACCTGAAGACCCGTTTTTCTTCGCTAATATTGAACATTTTATCGCCCGTGATACAGTCTTGGCGCGAGAAAGATAAGAGGTAAGAATGTTGCGGAATGACAACGGTTTATAAAATAGAGAAGAGGATAAGATTCTTCTCAGAATCCTCTTGAAATCTCCCCGGTTCTATACTATCTCGCCGCTACTTGAAATATAACTTCAGCCGACTCGCCTGGTCCTTAAAAAGACGGTCAGCCTTTTGTAAGAGAGTTCAACGTGAATCTGGATCTGTTGACGAATCCAACGATGCCAATGGAGATCATTCTCTGGTGCGTCGCTGCCTTGTTCGGTACGAGTGTCCTCGCCCTTTTTGCGGGACGCAGCCGTTTTGCCAATGGTCTGATTTATGGCCTTACGCTCCTGATTACAGCAGTCACAGCCGCCATCGCGGCGCGGCATCTTTTCCTGGGTGCCGAAGCGGAAGCCTCCTCCTATTCCTTGCCGATTGGACTTCCTTGGCTGAACGCGCATTTCCGCCTCGATCTTCTTTCGGCTTTTTTCCTGCTTATCGTCAATCTGCTCGGTGCCGTTTCCAGCCTGTACGGCTGGCAGTATGGGCATCACGAGAAGGAACCGATGCGCGTTCTGCCATTTTATCCCTTGTTTATCGCCGGAATGAGCCTCGTTACGGTTGCGGACGACGCGTTTATGTTCTTGGTGGCTTGGGAAGTTATGTCTTTGGCTTCGTGGTTGCTTGTCCTATCGACTCATAAGGAAAAGGGCACACAGCACGCTGCCTATGTTTACATGATTATGGCCTGCATCGGGACTTTTGCGCTTTGCCTCGCTTTTGGTTTGCTGGCGGGCGTTGCCGGAGATTACGGGTTCGATTCTATCCGCGCTCACAGCCTTTCCCCGCTTTTGGCGTCTGGCGTCCTTTTCCTGACCCTGTTTGGCGCTGGTGCCAAAGCGGGCGTGGTTCCCTTGCACGCATGGCTTCCCCTTGCGCATCCTGCCGCGCCAAGCCATATTTCCGCCTTGATGAGCGGCGTTATGACCAAAGTGGCGATCTATGGCATGGTTCGTATTCTGTTTGATCTGGTCGGTGCTCCGCAATGGTGGTGGGGCGGCGTTGTTATGCTGTTGGGCGGAATCACGGCATTGATCGGTGTTCTATATGCTCTGATGCAGCATGATCTGAAGCGGCTTCTTGCTTATCATACCGTTGAAAACATTGGCATCATCGTCATTGGCTTGGGCTTGGCCTTGGCCTTCAGCGGCAATCATCTTCCCGTTCTGGCAGGGCTTGCTTTGACGGCGGCGTTGTTCCATGTGCTAAACCATTCCTTGTTTAAAAGCCTTCTTTTCTTGGGCGCTGGTTCCGTTCTGACATCGACCGGTACGCGCGAAATGGAAAAGCTCGGTGGGTTGATCCACAAAATGCCCATTACGGCGTTTATCTTTTTGATTGGCGCTTTGTCTATTTCGGCTTTGCCTCCCTTCAACGGCTTTATCTCCGAATGGTTGACCTTCCAATCCATTCTCAGCGGCATTGTGTTGCCTCAGTGGTTGCTCAAATTTTCGCTTCCTGTTGTAGGCGCGATGTTGGCCTTGGCGGCGGCGTTCACGGCTGTTTGCTTTGTGAAGGTATACGGCGTCGTGTTCTTGGGGCGTGCGCGCTCGGCGGAAGCAGAAAATGCGCATGAAGTCGGCGGAGCGATGCTGGTCTCTATGGGCGTTTTAGCTTTGCTTTGCACGGTGATCGGCGTTTTGCCTTCCGGTGTTCTCGATTTTCTGCGTCCCCTTGTCTCCGCTTTGTTGCCGAATGTGACGACGCCGTTGCAGCATTCGGATTGGCTGATGTTGCGTCCTCAGGAAGCCGATGGAAGTTCCTATAGCGGCTTGATTATTTTGGGCGCGATTGCTTTTATGACGAGTGTGCTTGTTCTATGCATCCATCAATTTGCGTCGAACCGCGCAAGTCGCGGCGATATTTGGGATTGCGGTTTTCCATGTGCGCAAACGAACACGCAATACACGGCGTCAAGCTTTGCCCAGCCGATCCGCCGTATTTTTGGTACAGTTCTTTTCTCTGCCAAGGAAAGCATCAATATGCCTGAGCCCGGGGATTTGCGTGCGGCACAGTTTAAGGTGCATCTGCGCGACCATCTGTGGGAAAAATTCTATGCACCGGTTGTACGCTGGATGAATTTCCTTAGTGAAAAATGCGACGCAACTCAATTCTTAACTATTCGCAGCTATCTGAGCTTAATGTTTGGCGCTCTGGTTCTGCTGCTCGTTCTAGTGGCGGTGATCCAATGAGAGACTTTGTTTTAGCCCTTCTCCAACTTACGATTACGCTTGCTTTGGCGCCGTTGCTGACGGGGTTCGTGCGTCTGATTAAATCGAGAATGTGCGGAAGGCGAGGGCCCTCGCTATTTCAGCCTTACCGGGACGTTTTGCGCTTGCTTCGCAAGGATGTTCTTATGGCGCACAACGCTTCATGGCTTTTCCGGGTCGCACCGTATTTGATCTTCACGGCGATCTGGCTTGGCGCGGTCATTGTGCCGACCTTCACAACGGGATTGATGTTGTCGCCGACAGCAGATCTGATTGCTTTGGTTGCGCTATTGGGAACTGCGCGGTTTGTGCTCGCTTTGGCAGGCATGGATGTCGGCACGCCGTTTGGTGGTCTCGGGTCGAGTCGTGAAATGATGATTGCGGCGCTGGCCGAACCGGCGATGTTGATGGTGACGTTCACGATGGCTTTGTTGGTTCATTCGACATCGCTTCCGAACATTGCCACTTTCTTTTTGACGCATGCGATCAGCTTGCGTATCTCCGTGATTTTGGCTTTTATTGCGATGTTGTTGGTTTCCATCGCAGAAAATGCCCGCATTCCCGTCGATAATCCTGCCACGCATCT
>CAIXLI010000107.1 GCA_903920205.1 uncultured Pseudomonadota bacterium | reverse complement strand
TTTTCATCTCTGCTGCCTCAGAAATCCGCTGCTCTCCCGGCTAAGCCAGTTAGAATCGGGGCTTTCGACTTCTCGACCCTCCCTGTAGAAGCGCAATTCCAATTTGCATCTCAGATTAATCTCCTTATTCCACGGTATTTGACGCCCGAACAATTGATTCGATCCATAGGCAGTGAAGTGAGGCGACCGGACGCAGCATTAATTGTCCGGGCCGCTGGCAAGGTGACATTAGCCGCTCTGAAAGAGCCGACCGTTATAGGCATGCAGGTTCTCAGAGATTTAAAAGACATGAAGCATGTTCTATATCCTAACCCCGGCGAACGGGCGAACCAAGCTTTATCGGACGTGATTAGGAATCCATCGTTCGATGCGATTGCCCGCAGCAATACAGCGAGAGCCATCGCGGAATTGGATCTGGATATTCCAACAAGTCTGGACAATCTCTATGATGGACTGAGCGCATTGTGCCCAGTCAACGCGAGCGTTGAAACGGCTTCCTATCGCATCCGGGTACATCCAGGGGCCGATGAAGACCGCCTTGTGCGTGGCAGCACGGATTGGACGATATGGGTTACGGCACAACCTCGACGCGGCCAGGCCAATGCTGCCGTTTTGTCAGCATTGGCTAAAGAACTGGATTTGCCCGTAGAACGACTCCGCATTGTCAGCGGAGCCACCTCAATCGACAAAACCGTCATCGTAATAAGAAATACGAACGACGAGTCTGCCGGAAAATAAAATCGGGGTCCCTTATTGAACGAGGTTAGAACCTGTCTCCAGCACGTAATTTAGAATTTTAGGGCAATTAGGCCCTGTTTTGAGGGAAAACGTCACTCAGTCCTCCCAACAACACGCAGGTTATCGCCGGTTTGACTGTCGCATTTTCATCAAATTAGCCTTGCCGACCTGCTATGTGCAGGACGGGCATAAGCGCATACAATCCCTTCGTAAGGAGCAAGGAGATAACCATGAATACCACGAAAAGCAAAACGATGGCTGGCTATAAAGATCCATCCTGGTGGACGAGCGAAAATGATACCGGATGGGATCGCACTAAAGCTGCATTCAAGCGAGATTGGGACCAAACCAAGCATGATCTGGGCGGGAAACAGCCCGATACAGATCAACAGGTCTCCGACACGGTCAAGCTAGCGGCGGGCAAGGAAATCATCCCACCTCGGGGCACGATTGCTTATGACAAAGTGGAGCCAGCTTACCGCTTTGGCTATGGCGCTCGTTCCCACTATGGAAAAAAATATTCCCAATGGGACGCCCAATTGGAAAGCGAACTCAAGCGCGATTGGGAGACTACCAATCCCGATCGCGCCTGGACCGACGACAAGCAGTATATCCGTGAGGCCTGGAATCGCCCAAAATAAACGGATTGTTGGAAATACAATAATAAAACAGCCGACCGGCAGCAGGTCGGCTGTTTTATTTAATTATTCTTTGGAGGGTGTCGTACGGCTGACGTTCCGGCTTGACGTTCGCGGCGCTGTCGATGGTCTTGTCGATTTCCGCAGCGGAACGATGATGCGGATATCTCCTTACACCTCGTTGCGTATTAGTCCTCATAGGCGCACCTTTGGCGAACAAGTATCCTCTGAAGTGACTCTGTGAGGAGTTGA
>CAIXLI010000106.1 GCA_903920205.1 uncultured Pseudomonadota bacterium | reverse complement strand
TACCCATATAAATCGACCTCAAGCTGCTCCGCCAAATACGCAACGCTTCCCATCAAAGTGCCTCCTCATCCAGAGAAGACTCTTTGAATCAATCCTTTATGAACAATTTGCTAATCCCTCAAAAACCATGGGGTGGTAAGCTATAGAAACGCTAATACTTTCGTAAGAGGATTCTATGGTTAACATTAACGCCTCTTTCTCCCCGCCCCTGCCCCATAACCCCCTAGCTTCCGCCCCTGAAACCCATTAAACAGGGACGATGAATGCGAATCTGAAGCAAGAATCGAAAGAGCCTTCCTTACGCGAAATTCGCGCCGCCGCTGCGTTGCGGGAAAATTTGCGTAGGCGTAAGCAACAGGATCAGGCTCGTGCCGAGAAAAACGAGAAACAAAAGGATTAAAAATAATGTCTGTTATGCCCGATCACTGGATACGCAAGGCCGCGCTTGAGCAGGAAATGATCTCTCCTTTTGAGGAAAAACTGCAAAGGCAGGGTGTGATCTCCTACGGCCTTTCGTCTTATGGTTACGATGCGCGTGTCGCCGACGATTTCAAGGTTTTTACCAATATCGACAACGCGCTGGTTGATCCTAAGGATTTTTCGGAAAACAGCTTTGTCACGCGCAAGGCCGATGTGTGTATTATTCCGCCGAACTCTTTCGTCCTGGCGCATACGGTCGAATATTTTAAGATTCCACGCGACGTTTTGGTGATCTGTCTTGGCAAGTCTACCTATGCGCGCTGCGGGCTGATCGTCAATGTCACGCCGCTAGAGCCGGAATGGGAAGGCCATGTGACGCTGGAAATTTCGAACACGACGCCGCTTCCCGCCAAGGTTTACGCGAACGAAGGCGTGTGCCAGTTTTTGTTTATCAAGGCGGATTCCTTGTGCGAGACATCCTATGCGGATCGCGGCGGAAAATATATGAAGCAGACAGGCGTTACGCTACCGCGCATGGAGAAGCGGGCGTAGAGCGGAGTTGTCTAGCGCATCAAAAAACGGAGGAATCATGCCAGTCATTCACATCAATCACCGCGACGAATTATCCAAAGCACAGAAGCGTGTTTTGTCTAAGAAACTTACGGAAGTATTTGTGGATGTTCTTGAAAAAGACCCCAATCTGGTCGAGATTTTCTGGCACGACATTCAGGATCATAATTTTGCCAAAGGCGGAATGTTGCTTGAGGATATTTTAAAGAAAAAAAGAAAGCGATAGGCAATGGACAGCATACGCATCAAGGGCGGCCAGCCGCTTAAAGGAAAAATCCATATAAGTGGCGCGAAGAACGCGGCGTTGCCTTTGCTGGCCGCCTGTCTTTTGACCGAGGAAACGCTGTCGCTAGGCAACGTGCCGCATCTGGCGGATATTGTCACCATGTCGAATTTGCTGGGGCAATTGGGCGTGTCGATCAGTCTTAACGGCATGGCTTCTGGAGAATACACCGGTCGGGTGATGGAATTAAAGGCGGCGACTTTGTCCTCGACCCTCGCGTCTTATGACCTTGTGCGGAAAATGAGGGCGAGTATTTTGGTGCTGGGGCC
>CAIXLI010000105.1 GCA_903920205.1 uncultured Pseudomonadota bacterium | reverse complement strand
AGCCTGCAAAAACGTCCAGAAAAAATCTCGGCCTTCTACCAAAAACCTTCTCTCAAGTACGCCGCTTGAATGTTCCCTTACTTATGTACTGATTAATATGTCCTGTCCGGAGAAGGAGAAATCGTCACAGCCGACGGAAAGCGGGAAATAGCGACGGACGACGTAATCTTCATCGATTCGAACGAAAAATTCGCTTGGAAGGGGCATATGCAGCTTTTTCTTGCCAACGCCCCACGTTTTGATTCGTCTCAATATAGGAAAACGCCGTAAGGTTTATTCGCCCTTTTTCAGAGGATTGCATGCGCCGCCGCGCCCCCGTCGGTTTCGCTGTCCGAAACATGGCTTAGCATGGGCATCCTGATTGTTGCGGTTTTGGGGCAAAAGATGCATAAAATAGTGGCGTGAACAAAGAATCCTCAGTACGCAGGGTGCTCTTCGCTTCGAGAAGGGGGATGTCCGGACTCCCCTCTGGCAAAGTTGATTTTACATACTTAAGAGAACAAAAAGCAACGTCATGAACCTTATCTATTCCAACCGTCGACTCCTTGCTTTCATTCACGATATCGCCGTGGCGGGTTTTTCGTTTTGGCTGGCGCTTTATCTCCGCGTCGGCGGAGATTTCAGCATTTTGCCTGCTGGGTCGGCATGGGCGGCTTCGCTGCTTTTCACCCTTACATGCGGGATTGTGTTTGGGGCGCATGGGCTTTATCGCAGTATTTGGGCATTCGCGTCGCTACGTGATCTGATGGAAATTCTGCGTACATCAACGCTGGCGGTGGCGATTTTTCTGGCCTTGGCCTTTGTCACTACGCGTTTGGAAGGCGTGCCGCGCACAGTCCCTTTCATGGCGTGGTTTATTATGCTGGCAGGTTTGGGCGGTTCGCGCATGATTTTCCGTTTGCTGCGCGAAAGACGCCTGAGCGCCCTGTGGGAGCGTTCGGGAGGAGGACGCGTGAATGTCCTTCTGGTCGGCGCGGGCGATGAGGCCGATATCTTTATGCGCGCCATTAGCACCAATCCGCAAGCAGCCTATCATGTCGTGGGGATCATCGGCGAGAACACCAAGCGCGTGGGGCGCACGATTCACGGCGTCGATGTCCTTGGCACCGTCGATCAGTTACCTGCGATTGTTTCCAAATTACGCAACCAGATGAAGGCGCCTACCCGCCTAATTCTGACACGCGCGGTTTCGCGCTTCAACAGCGGTCTGGTCAGCAAGCTTTTGGAAGAATCGACCGCGCTTGGCCTGAGCTTGTCGCGCCTGCCCGCGCTGACCGATCTGCGCAACGATGTTGCAGCGGTTATGTCCGTGCGCGATCAACCTTTGGCTCTGGAAGATTTGCTGGGGCGTCCCGAAACCAAGCTGAACCGCAGCGATATCCGCGCGATGATCCGTGGCAAACGCGTGCTCGTCACGGGCGCGGGCGGCACGATAGGCTCGGAACTGGTGCGGCAGATCGCGGCTTTGGAGCCCAAGCATCTGACCTTGGTCGAATTCAGCGAATTCAATCTGTATCGCATCGATATGGAAACGCGAGAATCCTTTCCCTATCAAAGCTTGAACGCGCAGATCGGCGATGTGCGCGACGGCGTTCGCATGAAGCAGCTTTTCACGCAGGAAAAACCAGATCTTGTTTTTCACGCCGCAGCGATCAAGCATGTGCCCATTGCGGAAGAGAATATCCGCGAGGCGATTTTGACGAATGTCATCGGCACGCGCACCGTCGCCGATTGCTGCGCGCAGGCTGGCTGCGCCGCGATGGTTTTGATTTCGACCGACAAGGCCGTATACCCATCTAGCGTTATGGGCGCGACCAAAAGACTGGCGGAAATGTATTGTCAGGCGCTGGACCTGTCTTCGAACGGGACGCGCTTTATCACCGTGCGTTTCGGCAATGTTCTGGGATCGACGGGCTCGGTCGTGCCTCGCTTTCAGGAACAATTGGCAAAGGGAGGGCCCTTAACCGTCACACATCCTGACATCACGCGCTATTTCATGACCGTGCATGAGGCAGTCGAGTTGGTGCTGCAGGCGTCATCCCTTGGCATCCGTCCTGGCGATCAGCGCGGCAAGGTACTGGTTCTGGATATGGGCGAGCCGGTGAAAATTGCCGACCTCGCACGACAGATCATCCGCCTTGCCGGACTTAATCCCGACGAAGACATCAAAATCGCCTATACGGGCTTGCGCCCGGGCGAAAAACTGCATGAAGAACTTTTCGCCGACGCCGAGGAACTTATCCCCTCCGCTGCCGATGGCGTTCAATTGGGCAAGGCCACAACGATCGAGCTGTCCTTTTTACAGCACCACCTGAACGACTATGCCCTGCGCTTACGCGAGGGGTTGGACGAGGATCAATCCGTCGCCACACTGTCCGAACTTGTACCGGAATTCAAACGTCCTCAGCACGAGATGGAACGAGCAGGATAAGTTTGGCCCCCCATAATGATGCCATATTTTTCTTGTACCTCATAAATGGCTCATAAACTGTCGAGGGTATCCTTATGCGCAAGATTTCCTTGTTTTTGTTAACAACCGTCCTACTGGCTTCCGGCGCAGCCTCCCCAGCTTTTGCGGATCAAAGGCATGAACGAGGAGGAGACTGGCGCGGACACGAAGAACGGCACGAACACGGCGATTGGCATTGGCACGGCGACATTCACCGCTTCCACGACTATGATTTTGACATGTGGCGCAAGGGTCGCTGGGCCTACGAAGGACATGAAGGCCGTGAGGGTTGGTGGTGGGTCACCGGCGGTTTTTGGTACCTCTATCCCGCGCCCGTTTTTCCTTACCCCGATCCCTATACCCCACCGAACATTGTGGTTCAAGTTGCACCTGACGCACCTCCTTCTTACTATTATTGCGGAAACCCTGCAGGTTATTACCCATACGTAGCCCGATGCGCCGTTCCCTGGCAAAGAGTCGTCACGGCAACGGCCGCGATCCCCACCGTCGTTCAGACACCTCCCTTGGCTCCCCCCTCTGGTACCAGTCCGCGTGATGCCGATTATAGGCAGCTTAACGGTTATGCCGATGTGTTCTATCACACCGATCCTCATGATCCGCAGGCGGGCACCGAACTGAAAAAACTGGGCAGGCAGGTCGAGGCGTTCCGCAAGTCCTTGTACAAGAAAGGCTACAACGCGATGGATGTCCTGAAGGACGCCGAAGACCTGAAAGAGCGCATTGCTACGCAAAGAGCCGCTTTGGCCAAGGGCAAGGCCGTCATGCCAGCGCCCCCGTCAGGATCTTCGGTTGTTTTCCCGCCGCAGTGACGAGGGGATCACCGCGTGAGCGCGCGGATCAATTCTTTCTGCTCCGCGTCCAGCTGCGTGCCTTCCATGCTCGCGCCTTTGAAATCCGTATCCGTCAAATCCGCGCCGCGTAAATCGGCGTCGCACAAATCGGCGTTGCAAAACTTGACCTGCCGCAGATTGGCCTTCACCAAATTGGCGTGACGCAACGAAGCGCCCGACATATCGGACACCAGCGCAGCGCCTCCAGACAACACCAGCGGTTGAAGCTGCGCGCCGCGAAGATTGGTGTTCCTAAGTTGAGCCTTATAGAACTTTCCGCCGCGCAGATCGGCATCGCTAAGATTTGCATGGCGTAAATCGGCCTCGCGCAAATCGCTGCCCTGCATCTGCGCCTTAGGAAAATCGAGGCCGTACAAAATGGCCTTTTTGCCGCTCATCAACGTCAGGCAAAGGCCGCCAAAGCTTGCGCTGCCGCGCATATCGTATCCGACGATATCGAATTGTTTGCCCTCTTTGCCATTACTGTCGACCCATATTTTGTGGAGGCGCAAAAGCTGTTCGAGGGGCAAAGGTAAATCTTTGAGCGAACGCCCGACCGGTGCACTGGTAAGCGCTCCCTCCAGATTTTCCTTCGACACTTCACTTAAATTAATGGCCGTGCCCGTCAAAACGGCGCCCCGCAAAATCACATTTTCCAGATCGCACTCGCTAAGATCAGCGTTTTCTAAATCGGCGCTGGTGAAGTTGGCGTTTTTCAGGCTAGCCTTTTTAATCTTGGCGCCTTTCATCGTCGCGTCGCTGAAATTGCTCCCGACCGCAACAGCGCCGGCCATCTTGACGCCGTTAAGATTAGCGCCGCTGAGATTGGCGCCGCCTTTGTCGACGATGGTCAGATTTTTATGCGCCTCTTTCAACTCGCCTCCGCTCCCCATATTGGAAAGAGAGCCCTCGCGCAGATCGACCCCCGCCATATTGGCGCCGATCAGGTTGGCACCGCGCAATGAGGCTCCACGCAGATCGGCGTTCAAAAGGCTGGCTCCATACATATTGGCTTGGCGCAAATCGGCGCAGTAGAAAACAGCGCGATCTAATTTCGCGCCTGAAAAATCGGCCTCGCTGAGATAAGCTCCGGTAAAATCAGCGTCCGACAAAGTCCGATTGCAAAAGGAAAGGCCGACAAGGTTAGTGTTAACCAAATGGGCACGTACGCCGCCCTTACGTCCGGCGATGTAATCCTCGTGCTTCCTAATCACGGAATCCAACTCTTGTTGGGTCAGGGGAGGAAATTTGTCTCTCGCTTTGTTCTCGGCTTCAGTCATTTTTGTTCCTGAACTGTGTACGCATGGCCCAAAAAAGTTACTTCACTGAGCGTAGTCGCCCAGCTTACCCCAATATCTCGCCGTTTTGACGGCTAGCAAACATGATGTAAAGGTCGAAACATTACAACATATGCTGGCATACCCAACACCTAACACAACCTGGTTAACGCAGGGTTTACTAGCGTCGAAAAAATAATTGGTGGAAATGATATTTATTAGTTTCGGGCAGTTCGTGGTAGGATAGCGCATAAAAACTTCATTAAGGGTAGCATTATATGACTTTTGTTCAATTTTTTAAAAGATGGCTGCAACAGCAAACGGACAAAACGGGGCTTAACACGATCTCCGGCAAGGCGAAACGTCTGGATCTTTTCAAGAGCGCCCAAGTTCCCGATAAATCGCCACACGTGCCGCAAGACTTTGCCGGAGCGGTAAGAAAGCACGGGGCCCCCATACAGAATTAATTGGGCGGAAGGAAATACTTGATAATGGTTTCTTTCCTGCCGCAATTAGAGCCAAGCCCCCCCCCGACTGATGCCCATATTCCAGCCTTATCAACGTCGCTTGCGGAGCAAGAACGCCCCTCCCCGCTTTAGTTGTTGACGAAACTGTGTTTTTCTTTAATTTGGCGCCTCTGTCGGGGGGTGTCCCCGTTTCGATCAACTTTTTTAAGGAGTCACTCCATCTCTCCTCCTCCAATTAATCGGGGCCGCAATGAGCCGCCACGTCGTGAAAAAGACGACGGCCCCCGCGTCAATGGCAGCATCTCCGCACGTCAAGTTCGTGTCGTCGATGCCCAAGGCGAAATGCGCGGCGTTATGGCTGTGCGCGACGCGATCGCGCTTGCCGAAGAATCCGGACTCGATCTTGTCGAGATTTCGCCCAACGCGGAACCGCCTGTTTGCAAGGTTCTGGACTATGGCAAATACAAATACGAAATGCAGAAGAAGGCCGCCGAGGCGCGCAAAAAGCAGAAGGTGATCGAACTTAAAGAGATCAAGCTGCGCCCGACGATCGACGATCATGACTTTTCCATCAAGATGAAAGCCGCCACGGCATTTCTGAAAGACGGCGACAAAGTCAAGGTCACGATGCGGTTCCGTGGGCGCGAAATGGCGCACCAAGATATCGCGCACAAGGTCTTTATCCGAGTCCGCGCCGAACTGGACGCCTATGGCAAGGTCGAGTCCGAACCGAGCTTTGAAGGTCGCCAGATGATTATGGTCATGTCGGCAAAGTAAGAGAGCGTATTATCCCGCCATTCGAAAGGATGGCGGGATTTTTCTATCCCCCCCCACGGCAAAGATTCCAGGTTAACGGCCTCTGAGCTGAAGGATTTCGAGAAGAAAATCCGGGGACCAACCGGCTGATTTTCTTTTGGTTTTGACGCTTCCCTTGGATGGGTTGGCACGT
>CAIXLI010000104.1 GCA_903920205.1 uncultured Pseudomonadota bacterium | reverse complement strand
TGTGCAGGGCCGCGATTTGAACGCTGTCGCCGGTGACATCGACAAAGTAATCAAAGACAATCAGCCTGACGCTGCAAAAGCTATGACGGTTACTCTCGGCGGCCAGATTGAAACCATGCGTGAAAGCTATTCCGGCCTGTTCGGTGGTATGGCTCTGGCCGTGGTGCTGGTCTATCTGTTCCTTGTTATCAATTTCCAAAGCTGGATCGACCCACTGATTGTTCTTATGGCTGTTCCATTTGCCTTAGGCGGTGTCATGTGGATGCTGTTTTTGACGCAAACCCACCTTAGTGTTCCGGCGCTGATGGGTACGTTGATGTGTATCGGTCTGACGACCGCCAATAGTATTCTTGTCGTAACCTTCGCAAATCAGCGCATGGAAGTGGGCGACACCGCATGGGTGGCGGCTGAGGTGGCAGGGTTTACCCGATTGCGCCCCGTCCTGATGACGGCGGGAGCCATGATCCTCGGTATGATCCCGATGGCCTTTGGCGTCGGTGAAGGCGGCGAACAAAACGCGCCGCTGGCACGCGCCGTTATCGGCGGCTTGCTGTTCGCCACCTTCGCCACGCTGGTTTTTGTCCCGACTATGTACCGGCTGCTGCGCCGTTCACCCGTTCACACTTCCAAGGAGTAAGCCCCATGCTGCCACATGATAGCAACGCGCATAAAGACGAGCCTCGTCCTGACGCGATGAACGTCGAACAGATTCAGGCGCATCCGAGAGCGGCGAAAACCTTGTACAAAACGGGGCGGCAATTAAGGACGTTCGCGGCGCTCGTCGCTATGGCGCTTATTTTAGGCTTTCTTATCGTTCATCATTTAAAAGCAAGTGATCAGGCAGACTTAGCTGCAGCGACAAAGGAATCTTCATCTGCACCACGAGCGGTAGACGTTGTCTCAGCAGAAACCGCGCCTGCGTCAATGCCTCTGACGTTACCGGGCGAAACAGCCGCATGGTATGAGAGTGTTATTTACGCTCGCGTGGATGGATATGTCGCCAACTGGACAGCCAATATCGGCGACCATGTGCAAAAAGGACAAGTGTTAGCGACGATTGATACGCCTGATCTCGATGCACAACTTGTGGCCGCCAAAGCGAAACTGAAAGCAGCCGATGCCCTCGTCGAATTTACGAAATCAACTTATGAACGCTGGAAAAACTCGCCCACCGGAGTCGTGTCCCAGCAGGAGCGCGAGGCCAAGAGAGCTGATTATGACAGTGCCGTGGCGCAAGCCGGACTCGATCAAGCCGATGTTGATCGTTATACGACCTTAACGGCTTTCAAACAGGTCACGGCTCCTTATGACGGCATTATTACCGAACGCCGCATCGACATCGGCAATCTGGTGACTGCAGGAAGCACGTCTAACACGACGCCGCTTTACCGTATTGTGCAGGATGATCCCATCCGCGTCTTTGTCGATGTGCCACAAAGCGCAGCCAGTGACGTAAAAGTCGATCTTCCAGCGCATATCACGGCCAGCAATGTGCCCAACCGTATTTTTGACGGCAAGGTTGCCCGTACCGCCGATGCCATTAACGCTCAAACACGCACCCTGCATGTCGAAGTAGATATTCCTAATCCCGATCATGCGCTGGTATCGGGTATGTATGTCGATGTCGGTTTTGAGCTGCCTACGGAAGGTTTGGTACAAATCCCCGCCGCCGCTTTGGTGTTCCGTTCAGGCGGCCCACAGGTGGCCGTGGTTGATAAGGATGGAAAGGTTTCTTTTCATAAGGTGACGATTGTCCGCGATGGCGGCAATGCCGTCGAAATCAGTTCTGGCATTTCCGCTGGCGACAAGATTTCTCTCAACATCAGCAGCCAGATTGCCGATGGAGAAATGGTCGAAATGCATATATCCACAGATGGTGCTCCGAATGCCCCCACGCAAAAATAATGTTGCCCTAAAAAGCATTATGCGACCGCAGAAATGG
>CAIXLI010000103.1 GCA_903920205.1 uncultured Pseudomonadota bacterium | reverse complement strand
TGTGCAGGGGCATAAGAGTTTCCCAGCGGCCTCGCTCTCCGATCCGGTTCTGGTCCGCGAGGACGGCGTGCCGCTTTATACCTTCTGTTCAGTCGTGGACGATAACGACGACAAGACTACCCATGTCATTCGCGGCGAAGATCATGTGACCAACACCGCCGTTCAAATTCAAATCTGGGAAGCGGTAGCAGGAACGCCGCCGCCCGTCTTCGCCCATTTCCCCCTGATCGTCAGCGCAACGGGCATCGAGATGAGCAAACGCCTCGGCACGCTTTCCATCGCCAGCATGCGCGATGAAATGGGAATCGAATTTATGGCGATCAACGCCCTGCTCGCTAAGCTCGGAACCTCCGACGCCATCGCGCCACGCTTGGCGCTGGAAGATTTGGTGAAAGAATTCGATCTCTCCAAAATCTCGCACTCGACGCCGAAATTCGATCTGGAAGACTTAAAGGCTCTGAACGCCAAAATCTTGCATCTGACCCCCTTTGCGACGGTGCGCGAAAAATTAGCGTCGATGGCCTTGCCCCCTCTCGACGAAAACTTCTGGAACGCCGTCCGTGCCAACATCACGCTTTTAAGCGACGTCAAGGCTTGGGCAGAAGTCGTCTACGGCTCCCTCACGCCCGTTGTCAGAGACGCCGATTTCCTGACGCGAGCGGCATCGTTGCTCCCCTCCGCGCCGTGGAACGACCAAACTTGGTCAACATGGACGGAAGCAGTAAAAACAGAAACATGCCGCAAAGGCAAAGACCTCTTCATGCCCCTGCGCCTCGCCTTGACCGCACACGAACATGGCCCCGAGATGAAACTCCTGCTGCCCTTAATCGGCGAGGCCAAGGTAAAGGCACGCTTGGCGGGGGTAACGGCGTAAAAAACATCCCCTCCCCCTCGCGGGAAGAGCCACTCAAACTCCCCTTCCCCCCGAGGGTGTACAGAGGGAAGGGGGCGGGGGATGGGGGCGTTCAGCAAGAGAGGCGATGAAATATACTCTCCGAAATATGCCCTTGCAGCGCCCCCCTCCCTCGAGGAAAGGAGGAGTCTTAACGTTCCACAGCCATATTCTTTCCCCAATTTCTGGCCTATAAGGGTACCCATGTCAGAATCAAAGAAAACAGGCGGGAAAAAAGGCGCGCTCGGCGATATCGCTTCGCGTCGCCGCAAGACCGTCCGCGTGAAAGCAAAAAGCCGACGCAGCGAATCCTCGCGCCAATGGCTGCAACGCCATTTGAACGATCCTTATGTTGCGGCGGCGCAGGAAGACGGCTATCGCTCGCGCGCAGCCTATAAGCTTTTACAACTGGACGAGAAATTTAAACTTTTGAAGCCGGGCTTGCGCGTTCTCGATCTCGGTGCCGCCCCAGGCGGATGGACGCAAGTAACAGCCAAGGTTATCGCCAAGCAAGGCAGCAAACTTGTCGCCATCGACCTTTTGCCGATGATGCCGATTGAAGGCGTCGAGATTCTGCAAATGGATTTCACGGATGAAGACGCGCCGGACAGACTGAAAAAGCTTATGGGCGGCCCAGCGGATCTCGTGCTCAGCGACATGGCCCCCAACACCACAGGGCATCCTGGCACCGATCATATCCGCATTATGGCGTTGACGGAAATGGCGGCGGATTTCGCGGTGGATATTCTGGCTCCGGGCGGCGCGTTCGTGTGCAAATTCTTCCAAGGCGGCGCTGAACGCGAGGTTCTCAATCTCCTGAAACGTCACTTCGCCAAAACGCGCCACGCCAAACCTCCGGCAAGCCGCGCAGAATCTTCAGAAACCTATCTTGTCGCACAAGGCTTCAGACCATGAGTGATTTTTTGAAAATTTGCGCTATCGCCTTTGATACGGGATGGAAATATCCCGAGGAGAACATCGCTAAAACAGAGCAATGCGTGAAAGAGGCCAAGAGGCTTTTCCCCGAAACGCAAGTCATCCTCTTTCCGGAATTAAGCTACATGGGCTCCATCGTCGACGAAGACGCTCACCGCTTGGCGGAGTCGCGGGAAGGTCGATGCGTGACCGAGACTTTGCGCATGGCTCAAACATACGACACGCACATCATCGCTGGCTTTATCGAGAGCAACCAAGGCAAAAAGCCCTATAATACGATGTTCGTCGCCAACAAATCTGGGAAACCGACCGTCTTCTATCGCAAAAACCACCTTTACGCGGGCAGCCAAGAATGCGAGCTGTATGAAGCAGGCGCGGAACTGGCGCCCTTTGACCTTGAAGGGTGGAAGTGCGGTCTCTCTTGTTGCTTCGACGTGCGCTTTCCCCGTTTGTATGAGGCCTATAGACGCGCGGGGACGGAACTTATTTTCATGGGGTTCAATTGGTTCGCGGGAAGAAACAAACCGGCGATTATGGATTTTATGCTGAAAGCGCGTGCGCATGAAAACCAATTTTTTATCGCGGCAACAGACAGAAGCGGGTCTGACCCCTCGGGTCCATTCACGAAGCAGGGTATCATCGTAAACCCCTATGGCGAAAACGTCGCCACCACGACAAACGACATCTATTCCTATGCGGAGATCAAGAAAGAGGACATGCGTACGCTGCGCAAAAAGCTGCCTTTGGAGCCAAGTTTTAAGGGATCATATTCATGATGAAAGGGATAAAACGCCTCATTCCCGCTGCGCTTTGCCTCGCCATCATCCTCGCATCCTTCGCTGTCCCCAACGCGCAAGAAGCGCACCCCTCCTTCATTCGTGACGCAGAGATCGAGGAATATCTGCACAGCCTTGCCGCGCCGATTTACCGCGCCGCCGACATCGACCCCAAAAGCGTTTCGATCGTCATCGTGCAAAGCAATGTCGTCAACGCCTTTGTCGCCGAGGGCATGAACGAATTTTTCTACACCGGCCTTTTGCAACTGACCGAAACTCCGGATCAACTGGCGGGCGTCATCGCCCACGAAACAGGCCACATCGCCGGAGGCCATCTTATCCGCGGCAAAGAAGAAATGCGCAACGCCTCAGCGGAAGCCGTGTTGGGCATGCTGTTGGCAGTAGCCGCCGGAGCCGCCAGCGGCAATGGCGGCCTTGCGGCAGGCGGATTGGCAGGCGGTGCGCATATAGCGGAACGCAGTTTTCTAAGCTTCAGCCGCTCGCAAGAAGCCTCCGCCGACTCGGCAGGCATGTCCTTTCTCGACCGCGCTGGAATCTCGACGCGCGGCGTGGGCGAGTTCTTTCACAAACTTGCCGGACAGGAAATGCTGCCGAAAGATCGGCAGGAAGAATATGTCCGCACGCATCCCCTAACTCAAGACCGCATCGACGCCGTGCAGCAGCATTTTGAAACATCCCCCATCAAAGAGGCAAAGTTAGCCGATAAATTTTATGTGATGCATGAGCGTATGAAGGCCAAACTTCTAGGCTTCTTACAGCCGGAAACCGCCCTGCTGCGCTACACCGACAACGACCCGCGCCTAACTGCCCGCTACGCTCGCGCCATCGCCCTTTACCGCACAGGACAACCTGACCGCGCTTTGGCTTTGACAGACGGCCTTATCAAGCAAGAGCCC
>CAIXLI010000102.1 GCA_903920205.1 uncultured Pseudomonadota bacterium | reverse complement strand
GGGGATGCCCACAACCTCATTCAGCTTGGTGAGCAGCGTATGGCCTTGCAGGAGGCTCTGGAAACGTCCCGCCCGTCTTCCATTCGCGAAGCACTAAAACTCGCCTCCAAGGAAGTCCTGCGCTCCCCAGCCGAAGCCTATAAGTACTTTCTGGAGAGCCAGGAGCGTTACCAAATAGACCGTGCGCTCCAGATGAAGGGCACCAAGGCAGCGGATGATTTCTTGACCCACAAAGACACCTGCCGTGCGCCAGCACCGCAGGGAGGAACGCCTAGACCAGTTTACCTCAAAGGTGCTGCTCCTGATTGAGACAGAGATTGCCCTGATGCCTGTGGCTGACCGCCCTGATTTTATCGTGCCGCCATATGTCAAAACCAGAGCGCCACGCTAACATTCTCCCCGTCAGACTTGGTTGGAAATAGTTGGGTATTGCTGGGTGAAAACTTGGTGATTATTGGGTATATACAGGCCCAATGCCCCCGATGTTGCAGAATGTATTCTGAAATACGGTGCCTCGTCATTGGTAAGCATTGATGTGGAAATCGGTGGATAGTGCAGGGGGATTGGTCAAAAGTGGGTTGAGCCTTGCTGAAAAGGCGCGAACATCGGCTCAAATTTAGTCCGTGAAGGGCAAAATTGGGGCAGAAATCATTCTTACAGTGCCCCAACCACCCAGCTTATTGTGGGGTTGATTGTTGGGTTTTTCTAAAAACAACCAGCAAGCCATTGATATTATTATATCAATGGCGGAGACGGAGGGATTCGAACCCTCGATACACCTTTACAGCGTATAGCGGTTTAGCAAACCGCCGCCTTCAGCCACTCGGCCACGTCTCCAACCAATTGATAGAGAACATTTTTTGCGTCAGGCGATCAAGCAAAAAATGTTGTTCGCTTTCAGAACGTTAAATTCTGCCCTCCAAGCGAGGGGTGCGGCGAACCGCGCCTTTATAGCAGAGATGAAGCCGGAGTCGAGGTTTGATGTTGATTTTCCGCAGAGTATTGCGTTCTTACGCTCCTTGGGGCATCTTGTGCCCCGATTTCATCCCGCCCGGTTTCTGGCGAGAGGCTTTCTTAAACCCCACTCAACCAACCCTCACGAGGACAGACAATGAGTAACCAGTTTTTGCTGATATTCGGCTGTGGCATTCTTGCCCTGCTTTATGGATTGTTTACGGCGCGTCACATTCTGTCCTTGTCTGCGGGTACGGCCCGTATGCAGGAAATCGCGGCAGCCATTCAGGAAGGCGCACAAGCCTATCTGAACCGCCAATATATGGCGATCGGCGTTGTCGGCATCGTGATCTGTGTCGTTCTGGGCGTGTTTCTAGGCGCACATGTCGCGCTGGGCTTTATCATCGGCGCGGTTCTTTCGGGTCTGGCGGGTTTTGTCGGCATGAATGTTTCTGTGCGCGCCAATGTGCGCACGGCGGCTGCCGCCGGTTCGGGCATGAAACAGGCGCTCAGCGTCGCGTTCAAATCGGGCGCGATCACGGGCTTGCTGGTCGTAGGTCTAGGCCTTCTGGGCGTCAGCGGATATTATTATGCCTTGCTGCAATGGAAAGGCGTGGCTGATGAAGCCTCGCTGCGCTCGATCATCGAAGCGCTTGTGGCTCTTAGCTTCGGCGCGTCATTGATTTCGATCTTCGCACGTTTGGGCGGCGGCATCTTTACCAAAGGCGCCGATGTCGGCGCCGATCTGGTCGGCAAAGTCGAAGCGGGAATTCCCGAAGATGACCCACGCAATCCCGCCGTAATCGCGGATAACGTCGGCGACAATGTCGGTGATTGCGCTGGCATGGCGGCGGATTTGTTTGAAACCTATGCCGTTACGATCGTGGCGACGATGCTTCTTGCCGCCAGCTTCTTTGGCGGTGCGGCGCGTGACACGATGATGATCCTGCCGCTTCTGATCGGCGGCGTGTGCATCGTGGCATCTGTCATCGGCACCTTCTTTGTGCGTCTGGGCAAGACAAACAACATTATGAACGCGTTGTACAAGGGGCTGATCGTAACCGGCATCCTGTCGGCGGGTTTGATCGTTGCGGTCATCAAGTCTCTCTTTGGCTTGGATGGCGCGGTGCTCAAGCTCGACGGCACGTCGATCTCTTCTGTCCACATGATCTATTGCGCCTTGACCGGTCTTGGCGTGACGGCTCTGATGGTCTGGATCACCGAATACTACACCTCGACCGCGTATCGTCCGGTACGCAGCGTCGCGGCGGCTTCGGTCAACGGTCACGGCACCAACGTCATTCAAGGCTTGGCTGTGTCGATGGAATCGACCGCTTTGCCGGTGATCGTGATCTGCGTCGGTATCGTGCTCGCTTACACCTTTGCGGGGCTTTTCGGCATCGCTTTGGCGGCGACGACGATGTTGGCTCTGGCGGGGATGATCGTGGCGCTCGACGCCTACGGCCCTGTCACCGATAACGCGGGCGGCATCGCGGAAATGGCGGATATGCCGAAAGACATCCGCGTCACGACCGATGCTTTGGATGCCGTGGGCAACACGACCAAGGCCGTGACCAAAGGCTATGCCATCGCTTCGGCGGGGCTGGCGGCTTTGGTTCTGTTCGCGGCTTACATTCAGGATTTGCATCACTACTTCCCGAATGTCGACGTGAAGTTCGATCTGCAAAACCCTTATGTCGTCGTTGGCCTGTTCATTGGCGGCTTGTTGCCGTACTTGTTCGGCGCCATGGCGATGACTGCCGTGGGTCGCGCTGCGGGTTCGGTGGTGCAGGAAGTGCGCCGCCAGTTCCGCGAGATCAAGGGCATCATGGAAGGCACAGCCAAGCCGGAATACGGCGTGGCTGTCGACATGCTGACCAAGGCGGCGATCCGCGAAATGATCCTTCCGTCCTTGCTGCCGGTCGCGGCGCCTGTCGTGCTGTACTTCATCGTACGCGCGGCGGCGGGTCAGGCTCAGGCCTTTACGGCTCTGGGTGCCATGCTTTTGGGCACGATCGTGACGGGGATCTTCGTTGCCATCTCGATGACCTCGGGCGGCGGCGCTTGGGATAACGCCAAGAAGTACATCGAAGAAGGCCATCACGGCGGCAAGGGTTCCGATCCGCACAAAGCCGCCGTCACCGGCGACACCGTCGGCGACCCGTACAAGGACACGGCAGGCCCCGCGGTAAACCCGATGATCAAGATCATCAACATCGTGGCGATCTTGCTCTTGGCGATCCTGGCAGCGGCTCACGCCGTCTAAGGAAAATTGATACAGAAAAACCCCGCCCTTTAAAAGGCGGGGTTTTTTTGTGAATCACAGAAATTAATGAAGGATCAACTCAACCTGAATATCGACCAAAAAACGGATAGCGTCGTTATAAGCGTGGGAAGGCAGTTTCTGAACATCATCAACGCCAAAGCGGCTAGCAAGCGCCTCGCGCACAAGGGCTTCGCTGACATGCTTGTCATGGGCGGTATAGGCCAAAAGGGCTTGGATCGATGTCAGTTCGAATTTATTAAGCGGCGCGTTTTCCAACCCCGTCTCGCTCGGTGAATTCGATTGAGTAATTTTCGTCGTCATAAGCCCTCGTCTTGCTTAAAATTCATTAAGTATAAAAAAGGGGGGACTTTTGTCCCCCGACCGATTTTCCTGCCCTTATGCCGCCATACGCGTCTGCATGCGATTATCTTGCATGACCGAATTCCAACGTGTTTCCAAAGATACCGGAGAATTGTGGCGAATGCCCTCGTTACGCTCAATCTTCTCAACAATATCCTGAATCCAAGATTCGCCGTGGCGCATAAGATATTTGTGAAAATCGAGCATTTTATATTCCTTTAAAAATGGCTTCGTAACAATCTTGTCGCTCTTAAAAAATCAGCCCCAATAAGCCCTAAAGCAGCAATTCATGACCTTATGTTGAAAATATAACCCCAGATTCCCTTGAAAGCAATTGAATTCGTCATTTGATATAACTAAATTATACATGAAAGTAAACATGGGGTATTGAAAACGACGGACATACCGTCTATAGGTACTTTATTGCCAAATATTGGCAATAATTGGCATCTTGCCTTTCCATTTTATTTGTGCTTTTTGTATAACTATATTTCTGTGACAGGAAAATCATGATTACCCCTCGCCAAATAAGAGCTGCCAGAGGCCTTCTCGGATGGGAGGCAACTGAACTGGGTAAACGCACCAGTCTCAGCCGTGAGACCATTGCCAACATAGAATCCGGTCGCACGCAGGCCCGCGAGGAGTCATTGGACCGGATTGCCAAGGCGTTTGATATCGCCGGTGTGGAATTTACAGAAAACGAGGGAGTACGCCTGAAGGCCAACGATATTGAAATATTTGTTGGACCCGAGCGATTTCATGATTTTACGGAATTTGTTTATCAACATCTTCTGCGCCATAGCGGAGAGGTTTGTATCAGCGTCAGCGACGAACGGTTGTTCCTGAAATATCGCAAGGAGCCCGAAATTTACCGCCAAAGAATGAAGGCTTTGGTGGATACAGGGCGCGTTAAGGTTCGCATTCTTGCGGAAGAGAGTACCTTTAATTCTATTTTTGCCGAGATGCGCAAGTCGACGCAGCAAAGCACATCTCCGACATCGTTTTATTCTTTTGGTAAATGCTTAGCGTTGATTTCTTTCACACACAATCCCGCGCCTTATGTTGTGTTGCTTAAATCAGGCCCATTTGCCGAAGCATACCGACAGGCATTTAATGACTCATGGGAACGAGCCGAGATTCCGGCGGGGAAAAAATGAAAAACACCAAACGATATGCGGTACGAGTATTGGACGTCAAAGATGTGAGTGCTTTCCGCGACCTTCTTTTATGTGCGTTTAAAACAGAGGGTGAGTTTTTGGGGCCAACCTATGAAGATGAAGTCCTGAAGTCTGATGAGCAATGGCGGAAAAAAGTTTCTCCCACAGAAAATATGCATTATTTTGGGTTGTTTGATCGGGGCGATCTTATCGGCGTAATGAAGGCTGCTCCTTGGGATGAAGACGCAAGTGGCTCCACGGCATTATGGGGTTGCGCGTATTTGAAACCAGAATATCGGGGTCAGAAGCTGGCAAAGCTCCTCTATGTTGCACGAGAGGCGTGGACACTAAAGCACCCTGACTACACAAGCGTCGTTTTTTTTATCAGACATGACAATAATCGGTCTCAGAGCATCCATCTTCGGCATGGTGCTCAGATGCTCTTTAGCCGTATCATGGAGTGGCCTCACAGACAGCCAAGTGTCTGGAATTGGTATCGCGTCACCTTTGTAAAAGCAGTTGCACAAAAACTTGCTGCATAAGGAATGCGGTGTGGTTCTGAGAATCGATGGATTCTTTGTCTCCCTAATTCCACCCAAACCTTCTGATAAACCAGCTCTTCACAACATGCGCCAGCACCAGATACATGCTGATCATTGTGGCGACGCAGGGCCAGAAGGTCCAGGGCAGGGCGGTGAAGCCTAGGCTATGCGCGAAGTAGGAAGTGGGTAACGATATCCCGATGGTGCAAATCACAAGCGTCGTGACAATCAAAGGCCAACTGGCGCGGCTTTGAATGAACGGGATTTTGTTCGTGC
>CAIXLI010000101.1 GCA_903920205.1 uncultured Pseudomonadota bacterium | reverse complement strand
GACTGGGACATTCTCAAAACCCTATCTTCCCGGACCGACGCCCTTATTCCTGCCTTGTCTGGCTAATTAGGGGCTAGGCAGTTACCTTTTATCTGTCATAATGAAGCAAACTGCTCGCAGGAACATCCAAACGTGTGCGGCCATTCAGAAAATCAAGCTCGATCACAAAAGCAGCGTGGATAAGCTGTGCCCCGGCTTGCCGCGCCAATGACACCGCAGCAGAGGCCGTTCCCCCTGTTGCCAGAAGATCGTCGCACAGGACGGCTCTATCGCCAGGCTTGATGATGCCTTCCTGCAGTTCCACCGTGTCTTCGCCGTATTCCAGCGTGTAGGAGTGCGAGATCGTTTTGCCGGGCAGTTTGCCCTTCTTGCGCACCATAGCGAAGCCGATGCCCAAATGCGCCGCCAGCGCCGCGCCTACCAGAAAACCCCGCGATTCGATGCCGATCAACAGATCAGGCTGCAACGGGTGCACAATGTCGCTGAGCCGTACGACCGTTTCGCGCCAAGCCGCTCCATGCGCCAGAAGCGTGCCGATATCGTAAAACATGATGCCGGGTTTGGGATAATCGGGAATCGTGCGGACGTGGTCTTTGAGATTGAGCACAGGGGCACCTTTGTTAACCGTTTTGTAACCGAGATCTAGCCTATACTGGGATTGTCTATGTCTCGCAACTTATGATTTGGCGCGGTATGGTTGTCGCTCGCTCGAATCCGAGGCGGCAAGGGAAACTTATTGAAGGTGATCGCATGCAATCGACGCTGACCCAAGCCGACGTCGCCAAACTTCTGGCGGAACCGTCTCCCGCCGTTCGCGCCGAGCTGGCAGGCAAGCTTGGACTAGAGATCGAGAATCCCAACCTGAACGAGAACGAAGCTGCTTTAGCGCAGGATATCGTGCGCCTGATGGCCAAGGACGTGGAAGCCAGCGTACGACAGGCTTTGGCGCAGAATCTGCGCAATGCCACACATTTGCCGCATGATATCGCGTTGAAGCTGGCGAACGATATTGAAAGCGTCGCGCTGCCAATTCTGGAGAGTTCGCAAGTCCTGACCGACGCTGATTTAATTCAGATCGTCAGTAGCGGGGGGGCGGCTAAACAGGAAGTCGTCGCTGGCCGCGTGGGCATTTCCGAAAGCGTGTCCGATGTTCTGGTTACCGCAGGCAGCGAAAAAGCGGTCGCCAAATTGATGGACAACGTTACGGCGCAGATCAGCGAGAAAAGCCTGACCAAGGCTGTCGACCGCTTTGCCGCCAACGAGACCGTCAAGGAGAAGATCGTCAAGCGCCCTACCCTGCCCCCGACCGTCACGGAACGGCTTGTGACGATGGTCGCGGAAAGCATGCGGGATTATCTTGTCGCGCATCATCAGGTTTCGCCTTCGGTTGCCGCCGACATCGTTTTACAGAGCCGCGAGCGTACTATTGTCGGCCTGACAGGCAAGTCGAGCACCGAGGAGTTGGAAAAACTGATCGCGCAGATGCATGAGAACAAGCGGCTGACGCCGTCTTTGGTGATCCGCGCTTTGTGCATGGGCGATATTGCCTTTTTTGAAATGTCGATCGCGGTGAGGGCCAATGTGCCGGTTGTTAATGCGCGCATTCTGATTCATGACGCGGGGCAGTTGGGGCTGAAATCGCTTTATGAACGCGCCGAGATGCCGATGGAATTTCTACCCGCTGTTCGGACGGCGATTGATATTCTTCACGAAACGGAAATGGACGGCGGCGACCATGACCGCGAACGTTTCCGCGCACGCGTGATCGAGCGCATTTTAACCCAATACGAAGACCTTGGCGCCGACAATGTCGATTATTTGTTGAGCAAGCTGGGGGATATTGTTAAGCCGATAGCGTAGAGGCGAGGGACTTTCTTGCTGCAGGAACTGTCACTGGAACCAGCACGGCGTGGGCGGACGGTTGGGCGGATTGCGGCACGAGGCTTTTGGGAAGGGCAGAAGATGCTTTCTTAAAGGCGTCCTTCGCCTTTTGCGTTTGCGTTGGGCCTTTCTTGTTTTTGTTTTTGCGCGGCCAGTCCCACATGCCTGTTTCTTTATCAGAATAGAGGTTTGGTATATCGCGCAGGCGACGGCCAACCCCCTTTAGAAAAACAGTAGCTATCGTGCCCAAAACTAGTGCACCCACATCAGGCGAGCCCCCCACAGAAGCTAATACGAGAACAGAAAAACCAACAACAGCTGATGCCAAAGCATTTTTTGATTTATTGGTGGGGTCCGATACGTCTCCCACCAAACGTAACCGGAGAGGATTTTCCCATGCAACCCCTCTGACCAATTCCCTGTACCCCATCCACTGCAAAGCATGATGCACCCCGGAAGCAGGGTCGCCATACAGTGCCTGAAACGCCGCATAATTTATAAGGCCGATTGACAGAAGCGTATCGCGCCATTCATTGACGAGGCACGCAGCCGCGCCCGCCAGTTTAAATGCTTTTTGAATAGGTTTCATTTTATGCATAACCCTTGTAAATATGGGGGGATGATACACTTTGCACCCCATCTTCTCAACCCATGCATTACTTTCATCCTTGTCCAGAATGGTTAATGGCCCCTGCCCCTGTCGCTTATCCTGAGGCGGTGGAGGCGATGGAGGGGCGTGTCGAGGCGGTTCTGGCGCGGGAAAAGGCGGAATTGCTTTGGCTTTTGGAGCATCCGCCGGTTTATACGGCGGGGACATCGGCCGATCCTTCGGAATTGAAAGATGCGGCGCGGTTTCCGGTTTATCAGACGGGGCGTGGGGGGCGGTATACCTATCACGGGCCCGGGCAGCGGGTGGTTTATGCGGTGGCGGATTTAAGGGAACGCGGGAAAGACCTTCGCGCCCATGTCGAGACTTTGGAAGCATGGGTTATTCGCGTTTTGGCAGATTTCGGCGTTAAGGGAGAAAAGCGCGAGGGGCGGATCGGCATTTGGGTCGTCACGGGCAACCGCGAGGAGAAAATTGCCGCCATTGGCGTGCGTGTGCGGCATTGGGTTGCTTATCACGGGTTAGCTTTGAACGTCGCGCCGGATTTATCGCATTTCTCGGGCATTGTGCCTTGTGGCCTTGAGGGGTTTGGCGTGACGTCGCTGCGGAAGCTGGGCGTGGCGGCGAGGATGGCGGAGGTGGATGAGGCTTTTCTGAGGTATAACCCGTTTTTGTAGGATTTGGAATCAGATTGGGGTTCATAAAGCGAAAGAAAAACAAATCTGACCGAGGGAAAAATTAATTTATGATGGTCACTCCCGGGGCGTCGAAGACATCCTCATCGCCTGTTGCGACGGCCTCACCGGTCTGCCCGATGCTATTGCCGCCGTGTTCTCCCAAACCACAGTGCAGCTCTGTATCGTTCATATGATCCGGAACTCACTCAAATACGTGTCATG
>CAIXLI010000100.1 GCA_903920205.1 uncultured Pseudomonadota bacterium | reverse complement strand
GTTTGTCAGTATCGGAACCGTTGGTTTAACAACGAATGGGATTTGGTTCTATCATCGGTTAACTTCCTTTCTTCGTAATTAAGGTTTAATAGTCGCTGGTCTTTGGGCCATACCGCCGGCGGCTCTTGCGCGCACGGCACGTGTAATAAACTCGTTAACGCTTTGATCTTTACGCAATTCATCCCGTTAAGTTCCCGAACCGCCGACAATACCATTGACCGAGAGTGATTTCTGATCAGCTGGTATATCTGATAGGCCGCTGATTGTTGCAGCTCTTCATCTTCTTGCCGTTCGACGAAAACTTTGAATGCCGGATCCATTGCGATGATCGATTCGTGAACCCTTTTCTGCCGGAACTGCGGCGAACGCTTCATTAGACGCTCGGCATGCAGCGGGTTCTGGATCATTTGCCGCCGGCCAAAACAACGTTTGTGCGTGGCTATCTTTTGGCTTTCAAGCCACACCTCGATATGTTCGGGATATGCAGCAATATCCGCCATCTTGCCAACACAACTCGTCGGTACTGAATATTTGTTGGCGTCAAACTCGACCAATGCCGTTTTAGATACGCGGACTGGAATAGTCCGCTTGGCTGAATAGGCATTCGCCGGTGGTTTTAAAAGATGTTCCTGACTCAGCAGATCTTTCGGCGTACGCTCCGTGGATCGATGAACCGTGTTATTACGCTTCACAAGCCACATCTGGAACTTTCGGTTCAAATCCACAAGGTCAATGAATGTCTCCGTTTCAAGAAAAACTCTGGCGTCACGAATGATTCGTTCAACACGACCTTTCTCGTTGCCGCTATATGGATTGCAAGCATAGACGGAAAATCCATAGAAGCGCGCAAAGTCCATGAACTGCGGATTATATTCAATTTGTGGCCTACACCGGAGAACTGCACTCTTTAAATTGTCATAACGGCCTGTGCGCGCCAGTCCATCCAGATGCCTGAAACATTCCACATGCCCGGCCAGGAAAAATTCAAACGTTGTCCGTGGATAAAACATGCCCCACGCATATCGTGAATATGCCAACACATACAGGAATCCGGCCACCGCGCCGATCGTCTCATGCTTAAAGTGGAACCAGTCCACTTGCGCCTCCTGGCCGGGATTAAAGATCAGAGGATGAAAAGCCTCCCTGGAAGGTTTGCGATACTCGCGCGTTCCTACCTTCACGCTGTCATAACGCCCGGTATATCCGTAATTCTTTAACCGCTCATAGACCTGGAGCGCCCGCAACCGGGGGTACTGCTCATACCATTGAGCAATTAATGACCTGTACTGATCAAGGTTATTCTTTCTGATCGCCGGCACCGCCGGCTGTCCTGACTGATCAATGACCCGGCGTGCCCGCCCGCGGTCAACCCCCAATTGCACGGCTATCTGCCGCTTCGAAAGTTTCTCCACAGCCCATAAATGTAAAATCCGTTGATTGATCGCTTCTTTATCTTGCATAAATTCTCCGCTCTTAAAGAGGGCCGGCCACCTTGTACAACCGCCCCTGCGGTAGCCTGACCGGACCAGATCGAATTCGCTGGCAAGCATATCTGCTCCGCCACGCCTTCGACAAGCTGTGTCCTCTTTTCAAACGCATCAGAATAAACGTGGCGTGCAGATTTATAAATACATCCCCTTTATTGCCAATTGCTTGCAAAATAGACGAGTTACTCTTTTCAAACAGTTCACTCCGGCGCTTTCGCCTCATACGCACCTTCGTTTGCTTGCAGTTATGGCTCACAGATTTTGGATGTTCTTCACGCCAGATATTCATATACCCAGGATGGTTTCTCCGCCACCGGCGTTGTTGCGCTCGGATAAATTTCTGATTCTCTGGATTCCTTCGCCACGTTCGCCTGTTGAAACGTTTGCGCTTAATCTGACATTTCTTGCTGGAGCAGTATTTTTGATTGCGGGTACGGGGGATGAACTTTCTTCTGCAACAAGGACACTGTTTCGAAATAAGTGATGTTTTGAAAAACGTTTGTTTATTTGTCATGGAAGCGCCTCCACGACAAGGATGCCATATTTAAAAGAC
>CAIXLI010000099.1 GCA_903920205.1 uncultured Pseudomonadota bacterium | reverse complement strand
GACCTTGACACTCAAGCTCGACAACGGCGAACTGTTTCAGCCTACGGGAACGGTGGATGCCGTAACTGTCGGCAACACGATATCCTACTACAACAGCCACACGCATACCGCGCCATATCTCATCGCGACGGATACGCACAATGCGGCCAGTTACTTTAGCGATGTGATTGTTTACAACGCCGCCAACAATGCGCATCTCAATATCCATTACGGCTCCGGCTAGGTTTTTATGACCATTCAAGTTTTTCAGCGCCTCAAGCAAATTCAAAACGGAGATGTCGGCGTACACGACGATGATGCCGTTTGTGCCGATATGGATTGGCATAGCGCTGCGCGCGTTTTGCTCAGTGCGGTCGGATATATCGATGATATATCCGCCGTGGATTCCCTTGCCGCTCTCGCGGACTTGCTGCGAGGGAGCGGTTTTGAATTAAAGAAAGTTGCCCTTGTTAACGGCATCATTCCTTCGACAAATGATCGTATAGGATGCCTTTTGGAATTTGGCGACGGAGGTTGGGCCGCTCTTTTGGGTGGGAACGAGGAAGCTGTTGTTCTTTCTGAAACGGGGCAGGCTGACGGGATTTGTGATGAGGCGCTTCTTGGCGCTGCCGTTAGTTCATGGGTTCTGAACGAATCCATCATGAGCTTGGGGGCAATCGCGCCCTTTTTTCAGCGCTATAGAACGCACTTCGGCGATTTGTTTATTGCCGCAGTTGTCGTCAACATCTTCGGCCTCACGCTGCCGCTGTTCAGCAGTTTTGTCTACGATAAGATATTGGGGAATGGCATCCTCGAAACCTTATGGGCTCTAGTCATTGGGCTTGGGATCGTTGTCTGTATCGAATTTTGTGTTCGCATCATTCGCATCAATGTTGCCGAGCGGTTTGCCGTTAGCAGCGAGGTCGAAATCGACTGTGCGACTTTTCACAATCTGCTTGATACGCGCGCGAACAAAATGCCGACAATCGGAGGGCTGCTTGAGAAATATAAGCAAATCCTTTCTTTCCGTGATTTTTTGTCATCGTCTTATATTTTGGCGCTAGCAGATCTTCCTTTTCTACTTTTGTTCTTGTTGGCTATTGCTGTCGCGTCTGGCCCCCTAGTTCTTGTTTCGCTTGTTTGCGGTGGATTGATGCTGGTTTCGAGCGTGATTATGGTCAAGCCTGTGCTTGATTATGATCGACAATCACGCGACGCGAGTGCGCGTCGTTTTGGGCTGATGACAGACCTTATTACCTCACGTGAAGCCGTCATTGGTAGCGCCCTGCGCAATAAACTTGCCGAACGTTGGCGTCAGGCGAGCGTCTCTTCGGTTCAGTCCGCAAGCAAGGCGCGCTACTGGCGAGGGATGGGGATGACGATTACCAGTAGTATTTCTTATCTGTCGTTTATCGGTGTTCTTGTCGGCGGTGTCTATATGGTTGAGGAGCGCAGCCTGACTTCCGGAGGTTTGTTGGCTGCCTCGTTATTAACATCACGGACGATGGGGGCTTTCTCTTCTGTTAATACGTTGCTTTTGCGTTATCGTGAGTTTCGCACCGCATTGCGCGAATTAAATCAGCTCATTCCTGCAGCCGTTCGCGCCCCGACGACAAAGAGGCATGGCAGGTTACAAGGGGCGTTGCGTTTAGATAATGTTACCTGCCGCTTGCGCCAGAACGAAACGCCTGTTCTCAACAGTATCTGTCTTAATATAAATCCAGGAGAGTTGGTTGGTATTGCCGGAGCACCGGGTGCCGGAAAAACAACATTGTTACGTTTGATCGCGGGGCTTATTGAGCCAGATGAAGGACGAATATTGTTTGATAATATTCCTTTGGAAAGGCTTTCTCTAGACGATATTTCTCTTAACATCGGTTTTAAGCCTCAGGATTTCTGTTTGCTCGACGGTACGATTGAGGACAATGTTCGCGCTGGACGCCCTCAAATGACTACTGAAATGCGGCGTGACGTTTTGACAACGTCAGGGCTTTCGCGCGCATTCAATGAGAACGCTTTACATTGGATGACAGAGGTTGGTGGGCGTGGAGGCAGCCTTTCAGGAGGACAGCGTCAAATGGTTTCTTTGGCGCGAGCGTTGTTAACCCGGCCGCCGCTTATTCTCCTTGATGAGCCGACAAACGGCCTTGATGCGGCCCTTGAAAACCATTTATCAGAGCAGTTGTCGCAAATGCGAGGAATGTCAACAATCCTTGTGAGCACACACAGCCGGAGCATCTTGGCTGTCTGTGATCGCATTATTGTTGTTGGGCAATCGCGAATTCTTGCAGACGGGCCTCGCGATAAAATCCTTGTTTAGCGCTATTTATGGTGCCGTGTATTCCATTCTGGACACTTCAGCGCCAAGTTTGGATATGAGTACGCTAAGTTCATCTGTCGTCCTTGGACCCACAGGCCATTACCGGATAGCGCGATCTAAGCATCTGATCGATCCGCTTTTGCAAAGAATTTTTTTCATTGTTTTCGATCGGGCAATACTCTGCAATTTCTTTTACAGTCCATGAATTCTCGTCGCGCGTCAGTGCGGCTATCACATGGGTTCTGTGTTTTTCCGTAGTTTTTAGAAATGCCGACATAAGCTCTTTTTCACCCATCGTGTGGACGACAGACCAAAAGCCGCCATTAATTTCATCAAAGCCATGATGGATAGAGAGGACAACGAGAAAAATTGTGTGAATCGTCTTGTCAGCAGTATGCAGATTGATCAGCAGTTCTTCGTCAAACGCGTCGCCCGTGCCCGTAGTATCGTCTCCGGAATGGAGAAACGACGATTGCCATTCCGCCTTTCCGTGCATTTCCGTGAAATCCGGCAGCGCGAACCCGACTAGTTTCCCTGCCTTGTCGTAACAAAAACAGCATAAATCTAAGTCGTAAGAATGCAGTTTTTCCTGCGCCAAAGTTGTTTCCAGCGCCTTTTTTTCGGCCAGTTTGTGCTGACGCATTCTGTCGATTCTGCGGCCCCAACGGTTAAACAAAGATATTTTGTGAAGAAACCGTGCGAACAGGGATAATCGAGCAAGGTGTCTGCGTGTGGAGGCTAATTTCTTCCGCGCGGCTTTTGCAGATCCGAAGGCGTGGAGTTCATCTATATCATCTCTCTCTAGTGGATCCCATTTAATGCCGGCGCGTATACGCGCTTGCTTTGTTGCGTCGATTGTATAACTGCGTAGCGTTGCCATTAATTTCCCCCAACATACGGATTTTATAACAGAAAATAACGAAGGTTCAAACCCTGCGGATGAGTCGTGGGCTATCGGCTGCCTGATATATGAACACTGGATCTGTGCGCAGATATTTCCACAATCATCGGAAGTCGGGGCATTGGTGTCCACAATCCAATCTTTGGACACATGTTTGATTCCTGTTGCATCACCACGCTTTTCAAAGACTTAACCAAAAATACATGGTAGGCAGGGCTAAGGTAGATCATCGATAGCATCACACGTCGCGTCAAAGTGTGGTAGGGGTAGTTGATGTTTTCATTTCTTTCTCGCAAACTCCGCCTGCACGAGATTCCTCGGGATCTTGTTTTGCTTGCCCTTGTTAATGGCCTTTCGGGGATGGCTTTGAATGGGGCGGCGATTTTTGGGATGCTGGCTATTCTTAGCGGCGCGACCTTTCTGCATGGGATTTCGGGGCTTGCGGTTTATGTCGCGCTGAATGCGATGGCGACGTTTGTGGGCTATGCCGCCGTTTGCCGCTATGGGGCTGTTTGGGGGTTGAAGTCGGAAACCGTTTTGTATGCGGTGTTTATCATTCATGCAGTCGGGTTTATCTGCGCAGCTTTTATTCATCCAATTTGTGTTGCGCTCTCCGCCGGTTTTGGATTGGGGATGTTCTATGCCGTTTTTATGCTGAAAAGTCTGAACGGGATTGATGACAGGGCGCGTGATGGATACGCGACCGTCAACGGGTTGATTCAGCAAAGCCTCGCTTTGGCGGCTCCATTGCTGGGGGTGGGCACGCTTTATGTCGGCACGCGCCTTGGCTTGCACAACGCCTTTTTTCCGACCTTCTTGACGTTTGCGCTCTGCGTTCTTTTTGCCATTCCCGTCATCCGGCGCATGCCCCATGCGCCCTTGCCTTGCAATATCGCGCTTCCTCTCAAGGCGGTTGCCGAGGCGCATCATGTTCCGGCGATAGGCTTGTTCTTTTTTACGATTTTTTGCGAATGCCTGATGTATCCGCTGCTGCTTCTTTCTTCTTTCGCGCTTTTGGGTAAGGTGGTCGAAGTCGGTTGGTTTTCGGCCTTGATAACGGCGCTGGCTTTCGCCTCGCTTGCTTTGTCCCACCGGGTCCGGTTGCTTGGGCGGCGATGGGTTATTCTTGGCGTTTGTCTTGTGGGCATAGGCTTCGGCTTTGCAGGTTTTGATCTGTCTTTCAGGTTTGAAACGCTTTTGATTGCGGGTGCGGCTTATGCGCTTTGCCGCGTGAATTACAATGCCATTTGGTTTTCTTTCTCCTCGCAGGTTATCGAGCGCGAATGGGGGCATTTCGGAAAAAATCAAGCGCTTGTTCTTGCTGAGCTATTTTTTCTTACGGCGCGTATGGGAGTCGCCGTTTTATTGCTGGTTTGTGGCGGTATGGATTTATCTTTCCGGCAATGCCTGACCACCCTGATAGCGTTTTATTTGCTTTCGGCAACAATCAGCATTGCCTTGGCGCGGTTTATCTCTATGAAGCATCGTGATGCCTGAATTTTTTTGAAAGACCATTGAATGCGCGTGCGACAAAATTTATGGCTCCTTACCTTCTCCCTTTCTGCACAGGCGGCGGAATTTATAGGCGACTCTTTGGGCGATGACGCCGTTGCCGTGACGGTTCTCGCCCCGCCGCGTCATGAGCACGCGCAAATCGAAGCGATCTATGACCATGAGCCCGATCCCGCTGCCATGACGGCGAAGCTTGCGGTCCTCGCTTCCGTGTTCGATCTGCCTCCGCTCGTTTTTACTATTCGTCCAGCACCCAATCTTGATTGGCTAAAAAAAGTGGCGGAGGATTTTCCGCCTTTGAAAATTGCGCGTTGGACTGTACATGGCGCTTTGCATCGGAACAAAGTCCCCAATCGTTTGTACGCTATGCAAATCGACGCGACTAACGCCTTTGGCACGGGCGAACATCCGACGACGCGAGGCTGTTTGTTGATGCTCGATAAAATAGTGAAAAGCGGATTTCGTCCGCGCCGTATGGCCGATATTGGTTGCGGTTCTGGCATTCTGGCGATGGGCTGCGTTCAAGGGGCGCGAAGCCACGCGGTTGCGGTTGATCTTGATCCGGATTCTGTGCAAATCGCCTTGGGCAATGTTCGCGCCAACGGGTTGGGGGCAAAAATTCGTGTTGGGCTTGGGCGCGGCTATGCGGCATCGCTGGTGCGGCGCTCTGCACCTTATGATCTAATCATGGCGAATATTTTTGCTCGTCCTTTAAGCCAGATGGCGAAGGATTTGAAAAACAATCTGCGTCCGGGGGGCGTGGCGATTCTCTCCGGCTTGCTGACGGTTCAGGCCAATATGGTGATCGCGGCGCATCGAGGACAGGGGATGGCCTTGATGGAACACAAAAAACTTGGCGAATGGTCTGTACTTGCGCTCATACGGCCCGACAGGGCATGATGGGGTTATGACAAACACAGACTTTTCCGAACGACTTTCCTCCCTTCGCCGCGAGATAGCGACCGCCGGATTCGACGGTTTCCTCGTGCCGATGACCGACGACTATCAAAGCGAATATGTCCCGCCTTGCGCGCAGCGCGTCGCGTTTCTTTCTGGTTTTACGGGCTCGGCGGCGACGCTTATTGTCTTGAAAGATAAAGCCGCGTTTTTTACGGATGGGCGCTACACCTTGCAAGCGGCGCAGCAGGTTTCCAAAGATTTATTCACTATTTTTGACTCTGCAGAAAAATCGCCCCTGCTATGGCTTGAAGAAAATGCATGTAAAGGCGCGAAAATCGCCTATGACCCTTGGCTGCATTCCACAGAGAGCGTCGATAGGTTGAAAAAATCTCTCGCCAAGGGAGATTCCGTTGTTGTGCCCGTTGCCCGCAACCTTGTGGACATTATTTGGGAAGATCGTCCCGCGCTACCCGTCGCACCCGTCGTGCCGTACGACCTTGCCTATGCCGGAAAAAGCGCCGAGGTCAAAAGGCAGGAAATCTCGGATGCGCTGAAAGCAAAAAATTATGCGGCAGCAGTCATTACCGACCCATCTTCCGTCGCGTGGCTTTTGAATGTGCGTGGCGGCGATGTCGCCAACACGCCGTTGCCGCTAAGCCGCGCTATTATCAAAGATGATGGTGCTGTGCAGTGGTTCGTCGATCAGCGTAAAGTGACGGAGTCGTTGCCCCCCTATCTTGGCGCGGACGTAGAAGTACTGCCGCCAGAAGATTTTTCTGCCTCGCTTAATCAATTGGCGCAAGCGGGCAAACCCGTTTTGGTCGATCCGGCAAACGCGCCAAGCTGGATTGTCGATTATCTTCGCGCCGCCAACGGCAAGATTGAATTCGGCGAAGATCCTTGCGAATTGCCTCGCGCCATTAAGAACAGCGTCGAGTTGGATGGTATCCGCGCCGCGCATCGCCGCGACGGCGCTGCGGTGATACGCTTCCTTGCATGGCTTGACCAGCATTGGGAGAAAGATCGTCTAACCGAGCTGGACGCCGAACGCAAACTGGCGACTTTCCGCAGCGCCAACAACCATTATCGCGGCTCCAGCTTTGACACCATATCCGCCGCAGGCGAACATGGAGCCATCGTTCATTACCGTGCCACGGCAGAATCCAATGCGCCGCTGATCTCGGGACAGCTTTATCTGCTCGACAGTGGCGGACAATATCTGGACGGTACAACGGATATTACGCGCACAATAGCCTTGGGGGCGCCGCTTGTTGAAATGCGTGAGAATTATACGCGCGTGCTGAAAGGGCATATTGCGCTGGCTTTGATTCGCTTTCCTGAAGGTACGACGGGGGCCGATCTTGATGTTTTGGCGCGGCAGTATTTATGGGCGGTCGGGCGCGATTACGGTCACGGCACCGGTCATGGTGTCGGTTGTTATTTGGGCGTCCACGAAGGGCCGCAGTCGATCTCTAAACGCAACAAAACGCCGTTGAAATCCGGCATGGTCGTGTCGAATGAGCCTGGTTTTTACAAAGCGGGGCATTACGGCATTCGCATCGAAAACCTTCAAACGGTCGTTGATATTCTTGGGCTGGCGGATAGCGAACGCAAAGTGCTTGGCTTTGAAACGCTGACTCTGGTGCCCTTCGACCGCAGCCTAATTGACGTTGCGATGCTGACAGAGGCCGAGGTGAAATGGATTAACGCCTATCATCTGCGCGTATGGCAAGTGTTGCGCTCGATGATCGACGAAGCGACGATGCCGTGGCTGGAAGCCGCGACACAGCCGTTTGATAAATAATTTTTTATTGATTGGGGATTGAAAATACTATGGTCATAAAAATTACGGAACTTGATAACGGTTTGCGCGTAGCAACCGATACGATGAGCGATGCGGAAAGCGTTGTTGTAGGTGCGTGGGTCGGCGTTGGAACACGGCACGAGCCGTGGAAAGCCAACGGCGTCGCGCATCTGGTCGAGCATATGATGTTCAAAGGCACGAAAACACGTTCGTCCTATGCGTTGTCCGCCGCGATCGAAAACAAGGGCGGAGGCATGAACGCCCACACCTCGCGCGAGGAAACGGCGTATTACGCTCGCGTCTTGCCGGAAGAAACGGAAACCGCGATTGATGTGATAGCAGACATGCTTCGTCATTCCGTTTTTGCACCCAAGGAATTGGATCGCGAGCGTCAGGTTGTGATTCAGGAAATTGGGCGCGACCTGGACTCGCCGGAAGATTATACCTTCGACCTGATGCACAAACTGGCGATGCCGGACCAGAAAATCGGTCGGTCAATTTTGGGTTCTGCCGATACTATTGCCAAGTTATCGCGTTCCGTGATTACGGACTATGTCGCACGTTATTATGTGGGCGCGAATATGGTGTTGGTTGCCTCTGGCAACATTACGCATGACGCCTTTGTTTCTATGGTTAAAAAACGCTTTGGCACTTTGCCGCGCGGCAAGAAACCGGTCGAGGAAAAGACCCGCATTTCTTTTGGCGTGAAACTGTCGCCGAAAGAGATCGAACAGGTTCATCTGATCCTTGGTTTTGCGGGGCCTGGTTATCATGCGAGGACGTCTTATTACGCGACACAACTTTTGTCGTTAATTTTGGGGGGAAGCGCATCGTCGCGCTTGTTTCAAAAAGTTCGGGAAAAAAGAGGCCTCGTATATACGATTAGCTCGGCGCATTCCAGTTTTAGCGACGCCGGAATTTTCCAGATCTATGCCGGAACAGACCCTAAGCGTTTACGGGAACTGATCCCCGTTGTATGTGAAGAACTGGGCGATATTAGACAGAAAGTAACGCGCGGTGAATTGGTGCGCGCCCAAGCGCAAATCCGCGCCGATCTTTTGATGGGCAAGGAAAGCGTCATGCGACGTGCAGAAGTCATGGGGCACCAGATACTCGCCCACGGCAAGCCTATTCCGGCGGAAAAGATTTTGCAGCGGTTGTTGTCGATTTCGACCGACGACATTCAAAACGAGGCGCAGAAACTTTTTGCGCGGAAACCCATTCTTACCGCACTTGGTCCTTTAGATGAGTTGGAAGATTATAAGAAAATCTCAGCGAGACTAGCCGACTGATGGACTTTATCGCGTCATTTTTCCGTATGCCGCCCGCGCGGTCTCAACCGCCCCTCGATACGCAGTTGATCGGGCCAAGGGTAACATTGCGCATGCCCGAAAGCGAGGATTGGCGAGCGTGGCATGCGCTTCGTGAGATGAGCCGTGACTATTTGACCCCTTGGGAGCCCGAGTGGCCTTCTTATGCCCTTACTTATGGGTATTATTGCTCTCTGTTGCGTCGCCAGTGGCGTGATTGGCGTAGCGGCAAAGCTTATGCCTTCGCTGTCCTTCAGCATAATGGGCCACGCCCCGTTTTTCTTGGCGGCATTACGCTTGCGGATGTTCAGCTTTCCTATGCGCAAAAAGGCACATTAGGCTACTGGATAGGCCAACCCCATGCAGGGCAGGGCTATATGACAGAGGCGGTCGGCCTTGTATGCGATTTCGCCTTTACCCGGCTCAATTTGCAGCGCGTCGAAGCCAGCTGCCTTCCTCGTAACGAGCCAAGCAAAGCCGTCCTGCGCCGTTGTGGCTTTGATCAGGAGGGGTATGCCAAAGCCTATCTGCAAATTAACGGCAAGCGCGAAGATCACTTGCTGTGGGGCAAGAACAATCCTTTGTTAAAAAAGGAAACGGCTCCTTTGGGTTAGAAAGGAGCCGCTTCTTTTTTGTTTTTATTGTGCGACGCTTATTCTTCTTCCTCCGCATCTTCGCTTGCGGCTGCGCCCATCATGGCGTTGGCGACGAGTCCGGCGTTGGCGCGAACTTTTTGTTCGATGGTGGCGGCCATTTCGGGATTGTCGCGCATGAACTGTTTCGCATTCTCGCGGCCTTGCCCGATGCGTTGCCCGTCATAGGAGAACCACGCACCCGACTTTTCAACCACGCCAGCTTGTGAACCGAGATCAATCAATTCGCCCGTTTTAGAAATGCCTTCACCATACATAATATCGAATTCCACCGTGCGGAAAGGCGGGGCAAGCTTGTTTTTCACGACCTTGACGCGGGTTTGGTTGCCAACAACGGTTTCACGGTCTTTGATTGCGCCGATGCGGCGAATGTCGAGACGCACCGAGGCATAGAATTTCAATGCATTGCCGCCCGTCGTAGTTTCGGGGTTTCCAAACATCACGCCAATCTTCATGCGAATTTGGTTGATGAAGATAACCATGCAGCGCGATTTAGAAATGGAACCGGTAAGTTTGCGCAGCGCTTGGCTCATCAGCCGCGCTTGCAATCCCATATGACTGTCGCCCATTTCGCCTTCGAGTTCGGCGCGTGGCACAAGAGCTGCGACTGAATCGACGACTAAAACGTCAATACCGCCAGAACGCACCAAAGTATCGGCAATTTCCAAGGCCTGTTCGCCCGCGTCAGGCTGGGAGATCAGCAAGTCTTCAATCTCAACGCCCAATTTGCGGGCATAGATAGGGTCGAGCGCATGTTCAGCGTCGACAAAGGCACAAGTCCCACCATTCTTTTGCGCCTGCGCGATGACATGCAGTGCAAGCGTGGTTTTGCCTGAGCTTTCAGGTCCATAAATTTCGATAATGCGCCCACGCGGCAATCCGCCAATGCCCAGCGCGATATCAAGGCCAAGCGAACCCGTCGATATGGTTTCGATTTCCGTGGCGGCGGCTTTAGCTCCGAGTTTCATCACCGAGCCTTTGCCAAAGGCGCGTTCGATCTGGCTCAGGGCGGCATCAAGGGCTTTTTGGCGTTCGGTGTTCATTTCCTTGCCTTCTTTTTCAACGATACGGAGGTTGGCATTGCGGGGTGTGCTCATGGAAAGCTCCTTTGGTTAGCAGGAAAGGGAAGGGCGAGGAAGCATCATAATGTTTATGTTTTGTTCTTTTACATGTCTTTTTTGCGACTCGCAAGTTCTTTTTTTGTTCTTTTTTGTTTTTTCAGTTTTTGGTTTCCAAAAGTAGGAGCTATGCCTTATCTATGCCTTTGGTTCTTCCCGCTTCTTTTCTTTTTTTTCAGGATAAGCCCATGTCAAAAGACTCTTTTCGCACCGAAACCGATTCTTTCGGCGCTATTGATGTTCCTGCCGACCGTTATTGGGGGGCACAGACGGCGCGTAGTTTGCGGAATTTCAAAATCGGCGGACAGAAAATGCCGGTGCCGCTGATCCGTGCTTTGGGCGTGTTGAAAAAAGCAGCAGCGCAGGTGAATGTAAAACTGGGGGCACTTGACGCCGATCTTGGCAGCGCGATTGCCCAAGCCGCCGAAGAAGTCGCCATCGGCAGATGGGATGACGAATTTCCGCTTGTTGTCTGGCAAACGGGGTCCGGCACGCAAACGAATATGAACGCGAACGAGGTAATCTCGAACCGCGCTATCGAAATTCTGGGCGGGATTAAGGGCAGCAAAAAGCCCGTACATCCGAACGATCATGTCAATAGGGGGCAGAGCTCGAACGACAGCTTTCCGACAGCAATGCATATCGCGGCGGTGCAGGAAATCAGCGATTTTCTTATCCCCGCACTGGAACATTTCCGCGCAGCGCTTGCCGTAAAGGCGGAGCAGTTTAAGGACATCGTAAAAATCGGGCGCACTCATTTACAAGACGCCGTGCCTTTAACTTTGGGACAGGAATTTTCAGGTTATGCCGAACAACTGCGTCTGGGAATCAATCGCGCCCACGATGTGTTGCCGCGTTTGTATCCGTTGGCGCAAGGAGGTACCGCGGTTGGAACGGGGCTGAACGCCCCCAAAGGTTTTGCCGAAGCCTTCGCCGCGCAAGTCGCCGCGCACACGGGCAAGCCCTTTGTCACTGCGCCGAACAAGTTTGAAGCCCTTGCAAGCCACGATGCAATGGTGGAGGCCTCGGGCATGTTGAACACGCTCGCGGTCGGGTTTATGAAGATCGCCAATGATATTCGATTGCTAGGCTCGGGGCCGCGTTGTGGCATTGGCGAGATATCTTTGCCGGAAAACGAACCTGGCTCTTCGATCATGCCGGGCAAAGTCAATCCGACGCAATCCGAAGCGATGACGATGATTGCGGCGCAGGTCATGGGCAATCATGTGGCGGTGACGATTGCCGGTTCAAACGGGCATTTCGAATTGAATGTCTTTAAGCCCGTCATTATCCATAATCTGCTGCAATCGATCCGTCTTTTGGGCGACGCGGCGCGAAGCTTCACCGATAATTGCGTCGTCGGCATCGAACCCAACACGGCCCGTATTAAGAAACTGGTCGGGGAATCTTTGATGTTGGTTACGGCCCTGAACCCCCATGTCGGCTATGACAACGCCGCCAAGATCGCCAAGAAAGCCCATCATGAAGGACTTACGCTTAAAGAATCCGCTGTCGCGTTGGGGCTTCTAACCGCGGAAGGTTTTGACCGACTGATTAAGCCGGAGGAAATGGTATAGTTTCTCCGACTTCATCGTTTTTCTAAAAACTGACGGACAATAAAGCTTACCACCGGATAACGGCGGCGCCCCATGTAAATCCTGCGCCCATGGCGTCAAGCAAAACGATTTGCCCGCGCTTGATGCGCCCGTCAAGCACGGCGGTGGCGAGGGCGAGGGGGATAGAGGCTGCCGAGGTGTTGGCGTGAAGGGCTACGGTAGAAATCACGCGTTCGGCGGGCAGGCCAAGCTTTTTGCCGGTGCCGTCGATAATGCGTTGGTTGGCTTGGTGCGGCACCAGCCAGTCGATTTCTTCCGGCTTGAATCCCGTGGCTTCCAAGGCTTCGTCTACGACCGAAGCCAGATTGATAACGGCATGACGGAAAACTTCCTTGCCATTCATGCGGACACAGCGCGACTCGTCGGTGTGCAGCAGATCGTATTGCCGGCCGTCGGAGTGCAAATGGGTTGAAAGAATGCCTTGGTCGTCGTTGGTGCCTTGGCCCTCGCGTGCGCCAATCACGACAGCACCAGCGCCGTCGCCGAACAAAACGCTTGTCGTGCGGTCATTCCAGTCCATCAGGCGCGAAAAAGTCTCCGCCCCGATAACAAGCGCATGCCGCGCCTGACCCAAACGAATAAAATTATCGGCAATCGTCAGGGCATAGACGAAACCCGAACAAACCGCCTGCACATCGAACGCAAATCCGTGATCCATGCCTAAATTGGCTTGTACTTTGGCGGCGGTGGCGGGCAGGGCGTCGTCGGGCGAAGTCGTCGCCAACACGATCATGTCAATATCGACAATCGTCAGCTTGGCGTCGGACAAAGCCGCCCGCGCCGCCTGCGTGGCTAAATCGGATGTCTTTTCACCTTCCGCAGCTATATGGCGTTGCTTGATTCCAGTGCGGCGTTGAATCCACTCGTCGGAACTGTCGATTTTTCGCGCCTCAATCAACGCATCGTTGGTCAGGGCTTGCGCGGGAAGATACGAACCGCAGCCAAGAACGACCGAGCGGATCATAGCGGTTCGCCCTCAGGCTCTGGCGTTGAGCCGCCAAGGCCGTATTGAACTGCCAGTTCTTCCGCAATACGTTCTTTAAATCCCCGCGCAACAAGATCATGTGCGACGCCAATGGCATTGGCGAACCCTTCGGCATCGGTGCCGCCATGGCTTTTAACGCAAACGCCCTGCAATCCCAAAAACATCGCTCCGTTATAGCGGCGCGGATCGACGCGTTTTTTCAAGCGGTTCAAGGCGCCGCGTGACAGTAGATAACCCAATTTGGCGAGCAGCGACGAGGCAAAGGCCTGACGGAGGAAATGGGAGAATAGATGCGACGTGCCTTCGATTGATTTCAGCGCGATGTTGCCGCTGAACCCGTCGGTGACGACGACATCAACCGTTCCGGCTGTAATGTCGTTGCCTTCGATAAAGCCGAACAAACGCCCGGGGATGGGGCGTTCGCGCAAGATGGATGCGGCGATGCGAATTTCGTCGTGGCCTTTCAGCTCTTCGGTGCCAATGTTTAAAAGTCCAATGGATGGCTCGCTGCGCCCCAAAACGGTGCGGCAGAAAATCGCGCCCATCAAGGCGAACTGAACCAGATTCTCGGCGTCGCATTCGATATTCGCGCCGAGGTCCAGCATAACCGTTTCTCCGCTTTGGGTCGGGATAACGCTTGCGATAGCAGGACGATCGATGCCGGGCAGGGTTCTGAGGACGAATTTAGCCATGGCCATCAGTGCGCCGGTATTGCCTGCGGAAACGACGCTGCTGGCATGACCTTCCGCGACGGCGTTAATCGCCAGACGCATGCTGGATTTACGCCCTTGACGCAAAGCCAGTGAGGGTTTCATGTCGGGAGAGATAATTTCAGTGGTGTGGCGTACTTCACTGCAATCCTTCAGCGAAGGATGCGCCGCGATCATGGGCGCAATGATTGCTTCGTCGCCAACAAAAATATATTTAATCTCGGGATAGCGCTCACGCGCCAAAACCGCGCCGTCGATAACGATAGCGGGGGCATGGTCGCCACCCATCGCATCCAGCGCAAGGACGGAAGAGTTTACAGCTTTCAAAGGGGCGGTCATCGTCATAGAGGGACTCGCAAATCAAAAGCTGACATGGTTCCAAGGCTCAGGGGCTAGAGATCCTGCGCGCTGAGTCTGCGAGGCATAACGTGTGCGGCTGATTAAGCCGATTTCTTCGACTTAACAACAGAGCGACCGTCATAATGACCGCAAGCGGAGCAGACATGGTGCGGAAGCTTGGGTTCGCCGCAATTGGGGCATTCTACCGAATTGGTGGCTGCCAGAGCATGATGCGAACGGCGCATGTTGCGCACGGATTTCGAGGTTTTACGTTTAGGAACGGCCATAGTCTCAACTCACAAAAAAGCGAATAATAAAGCGCGTTCCGACCCTTTCGGACGACGCGCGACGACCTCTACTTAATGCCTTTTTCCCCGCGATGCAAGCGGCAAAGCTAAAGGAATGCCTAATCTTCTGTTTTAGCGTTGTTTTTCTTGTTTTCAACGGCCTGAGCAAGCGCAGCAAAGGGGTGGATTTCTTCGATTTTCGTGCCGAATTCCGTGGCGGGCAGGGCGGCGTTGGCTTTGCGTGGATAGGGATCGATGTTGACGCCAAATTGTTGAGCTACCATCTCGCCAATATCGATCTTGCCGCCGGAAAAAAGCTCGAATTCGTTGTCCATATCGTCCGGTTCGGGCGACCCCGCGCCGGTCTTGTTTTCCTCGGCGGGGATAAAAAGCACATCTACGTTCAGATCGAAGTGGCTGGTAATAGGCTCCAAAGTCACAACGCAGCGTTGTACGAGATCGGCCTCAATGCTTCCCGTGACTAAAACGTTTTGCGATTCGGGCGTCAGAGTCAGCTCGGCCTTCAGCGAAGAAAGATCGACCAAGTCAAAACGCTTAGCCAAAGCGGCACGTTCCGCAGGTCTACATTCCACTTGCTCTTCAATGCCTTTGGGGGAGATGCGTGTAACGCTGACAATACGAGAAAACTCGGGGGCAGGGGGGGGCATGTTTTGGTACCACAAGAAAATATAAAGGCGAACGCAGTATAACGGTTGTTTCCCTCGCCGCCAGTGTTTTGGTTGAAGAAGGAGCGTATTTTATGTATAGAGATTGCTTCCGAACAACAATGCAAAATCAGTCAGTGGAACCCGAATGATCAGCAATAGGAACACCCCCATGTTCAGAAAAACCCTGCTTACTTGTTTGCTGTCTCTTTTTGTTTTTGCGCCAGCGCAAGCAGAAACTAAGCCTGTGAAAATCGGCGACATGTTTGCCTATACGGCATTGGCATCTGAGGGCGTGTTGTACCGAAAGGGGTGGGAACACAAGCCGTTCGTGAGATTAACGCAAAAGGAGGCCTCTTGGGAAGGCCGGTAGAAGTAATTTCTCGCGATTATGGCGACACGCCGCAGCAAGGCATTCTCGTCGCGCAGGAATTGATTGAACGCGAACACGTGGATGTTCTTGCGGGCACTATACTTGCCAACATCACGAACGCTATTGCCAATTACACAGGCAACAAGAAATTTCCTATGGTCAGCCTGTGGAATACAATGCCCGCGTCTGAAGGCAAACAGAACGATTATATGTTCTCGGTAATGTCGACCGAAAGTCAGGCTATGGCAGCCGCTGATTTTGCTGCAAAGCTTAAGGCCAAGAAGTGGGCGACGATTGCGCCGAATTTTGCCTATGGTCGCCTGTTAGTCCAATTGTTCAAGGATCGCCTGAAAAAACTACGCCCTGATGTAGAATTCGTCGGAGAGCATTGGCCAACCGTAAGCAAAATTGATGCACTAAGCGAAGTCTCCGTGCTGGCACACTCGGAACCTGATGCCATATTCTCAAGTCTTTTTTCCTCAGACCTTTCGGGTTTCGTCAGGGCTGGTAATCGTCGCAACTTGTTTGACGGCAAGACCATCGTAGCTCTGGAAGCAGGGCAAAAAGCCTATACACGCGTGATCGGAAAGGAATTGAAGGGAACCTGGTACGCTGCTGGTGACCCCAGCGAGAATGCCAAAGACCCAGCATCTACATTCTTTGCAGACTATCGCAAGCAATTTGGTTCAGATCCAGAGATGTATACCAATGCTGGATATCTGGTTTACCAATTTATCTTTGCCGCTATCGAGAAAGCCGGATCGACCGACCCGGACAAAATCGCCAAGGCTCTTGAACAAGTCGAAGTTAATACCCCTATGGGGCCTCTCCACATGAACCCTCAAAACCACCGTTCTAACTTCGGGATATGGCTTGGTCGCTTGCAACCAACCAGTGACGGAGCCGATCTGGTCGATTGGGAATATAAGGATGCGAGCCAGTATCTTGAGGACAGCAACACAGCAAAAACAACCTTGTCGCACTAAGGAAGACAAGCGGTTGTCTTTATTGGTGGAATGGTTTTTGTGTATACCTCTTGACCGAGGCATGCTTTTGTGACGGAATGAGGTTCGTTTTGAAAGTCTTTCTTCCTTTGTGACATGAAAAATACACGCACCCTTCTTTTGTCGGTCTTCGTCGCGCTTGCGGCTTGTGCGCCGACTGTTGCTAATCGGGGCAATATTATTGATTCCGATACGCTCACCCAGATCAAGCCAGGCACAACGACGCGTGAAGAGGTGGCGACCAAACTCGGCACCCCCACCTCGGTTAGTACGTTCGATGAAAAGGTTTGGTACTATGTCGGGCGACAGACGGAGCAATACTCCTTCCTGACACCCGAAGTGCTTAAGCAACAAGCGATTGAAATTGATTTTGACGACAAGGGAATCGTTACGGCGGCGAAGAATCTCGATCTGTCGCGGGCGGCGGATGCCGAACCCGTTGATCGTTCGACCCCGACCTTTGGTCAGAAGAACACCCTGTTGCGCGAATTGCTGGGCGATCTCAGCCATCCCATGCCTAGCATGAAGAATCAGCGCGGCAGCGGGACATAGAGCATCTTTCTTTCGTCCGTCCCGTGATAATGGAGCTTAACTCTTTTACAGGGAGGCGACAATGAAAGTGGCAATCGTTTATCACAGTGGCTATGGACATACAGCAGAGCAAGCCAAGTCTGTCGCGCGTGGCGCTCAATCGGTCGCGGGGACGGACGCACAAGTAATTTCGGTCGCGGAAGGCGACGTGCCGTGGGGCGAGTTGGAAAAAGCCGATGCGATTATCTTTGGTAGCCCGACCTATATGGGCACCGTCAGCGCACCGTTCAAAAAATTCATGGACGACAGCTCCAAGCCTTGGTTTGAACAAAAATGGAAAGACAAGCTTGCTGCGGGCTTCACCAATTCCGGCAGCCAAAGCGGCGACAAGCTGAATACGCTTCAAACCCTAGCCGTCTTCGCCGCACAACACGGCATGATCTGGGTCGGGCTTGGCTTGATGCCGGGTAATAACAGCAGCAAAGGCTCGCCCGAGGATTTGAACCGCATAGGCAGTTATCTGGGCGCTATGGCGCAGTCGAACACCGACCAAGGCCCCGATCAAGGCCCGACCGCCAGCGACCTGAAAACCGCCGAACATCTGGGCAAGCGTGTAGCCACGCTGGCGGCGCGTTTCAAGTAACCGTTCTTACCCGAAGAGTAGGTGCTTTATAGCCCGTACTTCTTACCGGCTTCCTGCAGGAAGCGTTCTTCTGGTACGGACGTAACGATCTGCCCCGCCAAAGCGCGTTCTTCTTCGGCAAGAAGCGTAGAGAGATAGCGTTCTGTGTAGCTGGGGATAATCACGACGATAGTCTTGCCCTTGTTTTCCGGCAGTTTGGCCTGACGCAACGCGGCGACGATGGAGGCGCCGCTGCTGATGCCGACGGGGATGCCTTCGGTTTTGATTACGCGACGTGCTTCGGCTAAGGCTTCGGCGCTGCTTACTTTTTCAATCGCGTCAATTTGTGACTTATCCAGCGTGTTGGGAATAAAGCCAGCGCCGATGCCCTGAATTTTATGCGGGCCGCCTTTGCCACCGGAAATGACGGGAGATTCCTCTGGTTCGACCGCGATCATTCTCACGGAAGGCTTGCGGGCTTTTAAAGCCTTGCCCACGCCCGAAAGCGTGCCGCCGGTTCCGACGCCCGAGACGACGATATCGACCTTGCCATTTGTGTCTTCCCAAATTTCTAGCGCGGTCGTTTTTTCATGAATGGCAGGATTGGCGAGATTGTCGAATTGCGCGGGGATAAACGAGTTGGGCGTGTTTGACGCCAATTCTAATGCCTTGGCAACAGCACCCTTCATGCCCAAAGCGCCGGGCGTTAAAATCAATTCTGCGCCCAACAGCAAAAGCAACGTGCGACGCTCGGCAGACATGGTTTCCGGCATGACCAGAGTCAGCTTGTACCCTTTGGCGGCGCAGATAAAGGCCAGTGCTATGCCAGTATTGCCCGAGGTCGGTTCGATGACATGCGTGTCGGGTTTCAGCAAACCCTTGGCTTCGGCGTCCTCGATCATCGCCTTGCCGATACGATCCTTGACGCTGCCAAGCGGATTAAAAAACTCCAGCTTCAAAAGAACATCAGCCCCCAATCCCGCCGTAATCTTGGGCGCACGAATTAAAGGCGTCTTACCAACGGTGTCGAGAATGGAATCATAAATCGGCATGGAAAACCTCGTGAAAAAAGGGTGAAACCGTGGAAAGCGTAACATGCTTTCCGTTTTTTTCACAAGGGAGGGGGAAGACTGAAGATTATTTGGTCATCTCTGTTACTTTTAAAATCGCTGGGCCCAACAAGACGATGAAAAGAGGGGGCAAGATGAACAAGATCATCGGCACCGTTAGCAACGCCGGAAGTTTGGCTGCTTTCGCTTCCGCCGCCATAACGCGCTCATTGCGCATTTCCGCCGATAAAACGCGTAAGGCCTGAGCCAACGGCGTTCCGTATTTTTCCGTTTGGATGAGCGTGTTGGTGAGCCCGACAACGCCTTGAATAGGCACGCGCTCGGCAAAGTTTCTCAACGCCTGACTACGGTCGGGAAAGAAACCCATTTCCACGCCTGTCAGGCCTATTTCTTCCGCCAATCCGGGGCAGGAAGGCTCTAATTCTTTGCTGACACGATCCAGCGCCGAGTCAAGGCTTAAGCCTGCTTCGGCGCAGATCACCAAAAGATCTAGTGCGTCAGGCATCGATTTGCGCAAAAGAGCTGCGCGTCTTTGTCCCAAATTCTTAAGAAACGTATCAGGAAAAGCTAGGCCGACGAGAATCGAAATAATGACGGAAAGGATCTTTAGCATCCCCGTCATTTTAAAGGCCTGCACGACAAAGATCAAAAAGAAGGCCAAAAATCCTATGGCTATTGGCGCTACAAGACGTATCAACAAATAGCCAAGAAAAGCTTCGCGCGAACGATAGCCTGCGCGCGCCAGTTTTAGGCGAATTTCATTGGTTTGTTTCCCTTGCTCCAGCTTAAGCTTTTGCACAATGCTGCTGATAAAGTCGGGGCTTACAATATTTTCGCGCCGCGTTCTTTTTTTGTTGCGTTCGATATCGCTCAATTCGTTGCGGCGATCGCTGATGTTTTTCAGACGGTCGGACAAGTTGTCCGTTTCGATCAACGCCATCCAGATCAAAACAACAACAAAAAAAGCGCCCATGCCGCACAAGGCGGATAGGACGTTAGGATCGTGCAAAGCGTGGTCGAGCGTCATCGTCCGCCCCTAAAGTTCAAAATGAATCATCTTCGCCATCACGCCACATCCAAGCGCCATCCAAAACATGCCGATGCCAAGCATCATTCTGCCGCTTGAGCGGTCAAACAAAACCATCACATACTCGCGGCTGACCAGCATGAGAATCCCAAACATAATGAAGGGCAGCGAGCCGATAATCATCGCGCTGGCTTTGGCTTCCGAAGACATCGCTTTGATCTTCAACCGTAATTGACGTCGCTTGCGGATCAGCTCCCCAAGATTGCCTAACGTTTCCGCTAAATTTCCGCCCGTTTCTTTCTGGATGGTCATTGCGATAATAAGAAAACGGAACTCCGGCGTGTCGATGCGTCGCGCTACCTCCCACATCGAGGCTTCCAAACTTTGCCCCATGCGCACACCCGCGCTGATGCGGCGGAATTCGATGCCGATAGGGTCCGGCATTTCGCGCCCGACCGCGTTGAAGGATTCCGTGATCGGTAAGCCCGACCGTATGCCCCGGCACATCGTGTCGATTGCTTCGGGAAAATTGGCGAGAAACTTCTTGAGGCGACGCGAGATAAGAAATCCGGTGATCGCATGAAGCAGACCAAGCCCCAGCATCACGGATGCTGGTAACGCGGTAATTTTGCTCCAATTGATAAGGGTCAGCGTCAGATAAAAGAGCAAGATCGAAAGCGCGTTCATCAACAAATACTCGCCGAGCGCGACGTTTTTCCCTGTGCTAGCCAGGCGGATGCGCAGCTTTTCCGGATTAGGAAGCGCTTTTACAAGCTGATCGAGCAGGGGGATTGCGCTGTCTTTGGTCGAACGCACGCTGTTCGGCGCAATGCGGTTGGCGCCCTTGGTATTGACTCCATTCCCTTGAGCCCCGACGCGTGCAAGACGGGAGTCGATATCCGAGGAATCCCCTGAAAGCGCTAAGACGATCAGTGCCGCAACGGCGAAAATGCCGATGCCCAGAATCATATACATTCCGTTTGCGCTTATGGTCATGAGTCCATCGTCTCCATCAATTGCTTGTCGAGACCGAAATAGGCTGCTTTGGGCAAGCAGTGGGGGCGTAAGCCATGGTTCTTGAAATCGACCGATAATTTGCCGTCGGGCGTTTCACCTGTCACTTCGCATGTGTACAAATCTTGCATGGTAAGGACGTCGTCTTCCATGCCCGTGACTTCGGTGATGTAGGCGATGCGGCGCGACCCGTCGCGCATACGGCTAACCTGAATAATCATATCGATGGCGGAGGCGATCTGTTGCCGTATGGCGCGTGGCGAAAGATTGGCGCTTGCCATGCCGACAAGGTTTTCAAGACGCATGATCGCTTCGCGCGGGCGGTTGGCGTGAACGGTGGACATGGACCCATCATGGCCCGTATTCATCGCTTGCAACATATCCAAAGCCTCGCCGCCGCGCGTTTCGCCGACGATGATGCGGTCGGGGCGCATACGCAAAGCGTTTTTGACAAGATCGCGCATGGTAACTTCGCCGTTGCCCTCTAGATTGGGGGGGCGGGTTTCAAGGCGGACGACATGCGGCTGTTGCAGTTGCAATTCGGCGGCATCTTCAATCGTGACGACGCGTTCCCCGTGATCGATCATTTGAGACAAAGCGTTCAAAAGCGTTGTTTTGCCCGAACCTGTGCCGCCGGAAATCAGAATATTCAGACGTGCCCGTCCAGCGATGCGCAGCAATTTTGCCATGGCGGGGGAAAGGCTGCCAAATTTCAGCATTGTATCAAGCGTAATCTTCTTTTTAGAGAATTTACGAATAGTGATCGTCGCGCCGTCGATAGCCAGAGGAGGAATGATGATATTCACGCGGCTGCCATCTGCCAGACGCGCGTCGCACAAAGGCGAGCTTTCATCAATGCGCCGACCAATGGCGGTGACGATGCGGGTGGCGACCGACAACACATGCGCATTGTCGCGGAATTGCACGTCGGAAAGGGTCAGCTTTCCATGGTTTTCGACAAAGACGCGCTTGGCGCCGTTGACCATAATTTCCGATATGCTTTCGTCGGAAAGCAATGGTTCCAAGGGGCCGAGCCCCAGCATATCGTCGAGCAGTTGCTTGACCAGATCGGCGCGTTCGGCGGCGTTAAGCTGAATTTTTGTTTCTGTTAATAAGTCGGCAATCAGGCTTGTCAGATCACGCGATAATTCCTCGCGCGGTAATTTAGCGGCGGCAGAGGTATCGATGCGATCCAAAACAATGGGTTGAAGTTTCAGCTTGGCTTGCTCGACGCTGGCACGGCTTGGGTTGCGGGCATAAGGGTCGACGGATGCGCTGTCCTTTTCGTCGTCAGGCGTCTGTGGCGCAAAAGGTTGCGAATTTTGAACAGAAACAGAGGGTTGCGGCGCACTGTCACTATTGCCGGAGGTAAAGCCATTAATCAAAGCGGTAACGAGATCGCGCTGATCAAGCAGATTGAGTTCCAGGCGGCTTGAATCCAAAAATTCCCCGACAACGATCTTGGCTTCGCGTGCAACGGCCGCGCGTGGAGTCCATTTAACTTTTTCCGCCGGAATTTTTATCTTCAGCGCAGGCATAAGCCGATCACGTAGCGCGGCAATCGTGGTGTCCGGCGAGAGACCGCTGCTTGTCATAACGGTTTACTCCGCCTGTCGCTCTTTCCTTTGCCATCGCCTTTTATTTTGTCGACAAACTGCCCAAAGAAGGAAGGTTTTTTTCCACGCGCTTGTTCATCGGTATTCATCAATCTTAGCGAAAGTTCCCGCAGGGCGTTGGTTATTGTCGCACGCGGTGCTGTCTCTCCTAAGGATTTTCCTTTATTGGAGGCCAAAGTCAGTGAAACGGCATCGTCGGGAATGACTGTATTGATGTGGGCTTGCGCGCCTTTCTCAAAAACGGCCTGCGAAATATGCCCTGCGCCAGAAGCATTGGTGCGCGAGACGGCAATAGTAAGACGCGCCGCGCAGCCAAGGCTGGTCAGGGCGCTTTTAATCCTTAATGTATCGCGGATTCCGGCAAGTGTAAGGTCGGAGACAAGGACAACTTCATGCGCCGCCGCCATAAGCCTTTTGTGGGTAGCGAGCATATGGCGCGGCAAATCAATAATGATGACGTCAAAATTGCCCTTCATCTCTTTGAGCAAGGCGGTAATCGCGCTGCCGTCGATGGGCACAACCTCGTCCACTGCCTCTTCTGCGCCAAGGATCGAAAATCGCTCGCTTTCGGGAACGATAGAACTGGCAATCATCAATCCGTCAACGCGGTTGGGTGAACTGACAATATCGCGCAATCCACGCCCTGGTTCAAGGTCAAGCGCCAGAGAGCTTGTGCCGAATTGCAAGTCGAGATCGAATAGGGCGACGTTTTGATCAAACTCATGCGCCATCAGCCAACCGGAATTCAAGGCTATCGTGCTTGTTCCCGCGCCTCCGCGCGTGCCGATAAAGACGACGACATTAGCTTCCTTGGACTCGGGTTTGTTGCCGCCGATAGGTTCGCGCAGGGCAGTGGCTAGGGCCTGATTAAGAAGGGTAGGTGAAAGGGGTTTAACGAGATAATCAACCGCCCCCGCATTTAAGATGCGGCGATAAAGGGTAACATCGTTAGTCGAACCGATGACGACTAAACGGCATTCACCGCCGCACAGGCTGACGATGCGCGTCGTGATGGCGGCGGCATCGACCTGTCCGTCGATATCGACTATCGCCATTTTCGGTGGCGCAGTCGATTCCAGCATTTGCGCAAATATATCGGGACCGCCTTGTTGCACGGCGGCTTGAGGATAGCCTTGTCGTTCTACCCATCCGCGCAAAGACATAAGGGATTCGTCATCAAGAGCAAATCCCATGAATTCGCCGTGCATGACGGCATCGTCACCGTGGCCGAAAGAAAAAACACTACTCATGGCGCTGCTGATGATGTTGCCGATGATGCTGAGCCCGCTCCGCCTGTAACGTCTCCGGTCATGGGGGACGTAGCCGTTGGCGCTGTCGTCACAGCCTGTTGGCTTGTCTCGGAATCCGGTGTAATCAGCCCGCGAGGTTGATTGTTGTCATAACGGCGTACCGCGCCAACAGATGTTACGCCACGCGCGTTAGCCAGAGGGCGTCCTTCGACAAGGTCGTTCGGATTCTCGACCATGCTGGCGAGATTGCGCGCATGGGCGCAGCCGAATTGGGGCAGGGGCTGACTATCAAAGGGGTCCGTTACGTCTGTATTCCAGCTCGGACATGCCGGAGGCGTTGCTACGCTCTTCCCGTGTTGCTCTGTCGGCGTAACGCGGATCACGTAATCGGGGCGCAAAGTCGACTCATAAGGATCGACGCAGGCCGTCAAAGCCATAAGGCTGAGAAAAGAAAAGACAAGATATGCTTTGTTCATCGCTTACTCCACTAGAAGCCCGCCGCCGCGCTTGCCCTTGTCGCTTGGAGAGGACAAAACCAGCGGTGGCGTCGTAATTTTTTCATGATCCGACGTTGTCGTGACAGGCGTAACCGGAGAAGAAGCCGGTGCCGTCATAACGGCTGTCGGGTCGCCGCTTATGGGACGTGCAAGCGGATCGCCGTTGCTATAGCGCATACCCACAACACGTTCATTTTCCGTCGGAGGCGAAAAACCATCGGTAGGTAAGGCCAGTCTTCCTCCCGAAGGCTTGACGACATAGGGCGTGATAATCACGACCAATTCTGTCTGTCCGTTCTGGAAATGATTGGAACGAAAGAGCGCTCCTAAAACAGGCAAATCGCCCAACATCGGGAACTTGTTGACCGATTGAGTTTGACTGTTGTCCATCAAGCCAGCGATGGCAAAACTTTCGCCGCTGGCGACTTCGACCGTCGTTTCGGCTTTGCGTGTAATCAAAGCTGGCACCACAATCTGGCCCACCGTAACGGTGCCTGTATCCGATAATTGGCTGACTTCAGGACGCACATGAAGGCTGATGCGGTTGCCGCTGAGCAGGGTCGGGGTAAAATCCAGCGAAATGCCGTAAGATTTAAATGTAATACTGATGGTGCCGTTGCCCTGCGGAATGGGAATAGGGAATTCGCCGCCCGCCAGAAAGTTGGCGGTTTCGCCCGACATCGCCGTTAAATTCGGTTCGGCAAGAATGGTAACGAGGCCGTCTTGCGCCAGGGCGTCGATCATTCCGTTGATGGTTCCATTGGCAGCGGAAATGCCTAGAACATCGTTGGGCGAGCTGATTGATGAATTGTTGGGGCGCGGGAAAAGACCTGTGTTGTTGGCTCCGCCAGAATTGAACATGCCTGTGCCAACCATGTTGACGCCGTTGCCAGTTGCAAGGCCGATAACAAGATTGCTGCTGCCTGTTATGGCGTTTTGCCAATTAAAACCAAGCGTATTGTCAATATTGCGCTGAACCTCGGCGAAGCGCACGCGGATTTGAATCTGATTGCTTCCAGAGACTTGAATGCGGTTGATGATATCGCCGCCCGCGGGCAAAAAGCGCATCGCCATTTTATAGGCATCGGCGACGGAGGCGGGATCTTTGGCTTCGCCTGTCAAGACAAGGCCACCGGGAATAGGTTTGACCTTGATCGAATTGCCGGGAATTGCGGAATTGAATTGTTCGCGCAGTTCCGTCAAATCCTGCGACACAATAACGGTGCGTTCAGCTAGGGTCGTGCCTTTGCTGTCGGTGGCGATAAACGAGGTTTCCCCTGTGCGCTTGCCGAAAAGCATCACCTGAGTCGGAGACAGAACTTGCACATCAGCGATTTCGGGGTTGGCAATAAACACGGAAGAGGCTGACCCGTTTAACGTCAAGGGTATCCCGTGATCGACCGTTAAAGACAAAACCGTTGGCTTTGCCATCGCCGATACAGAGGTCAGGAGAAAAAGGCACACAAGAGGGAGGGTGAGATGTTTCATCAGGCTACCTATGCCGTTCGAAGGTGTTTTCGGTAATCGTCTTGCCGCGCATGACTTGGACGCGTTGGATCAAGCCGTCTTCGCCGTTGACGGTGGGAAAAGCGCGACTTACGTCGCTGTCCCATGTCGGCGTTGGTCGTTTGCCGTCGGTAAGCGATTGGTCGTCGAAGGCGAGGCTGCGCAAAACAAGGGAGAGGGAGGCTCTGTTGCCGGATTGGTTGGACGTCATATCGATGGCCATCGCCATCTTTTCGGCGTCTTTTTCGCTAACTTCTACCGTCGCAAGTTGCGCCACTTTCGGATCCGTTGTTTGGTTGTCGCTGCGCTGGTCAAGAGCGAGAACGCGGACATTTTGCAAAATCGTTTCGCTGACGCGGCGTTCGGCAAGATCTGGAATGTCCTTGCGGCTGAAGCTGTGAGTCAAGATAACGTCGACGCGGTCGCCCGGGAAAATAAAGCCCGCGACTTCGGCGGTCGGCGACAAGGATACGGATATGGCGCGCATACCGGGAGTCAACACTGCGGCAAGAAACCCTTGGTCGCGCGGATGCGCAATGCGGGCGGAGATAATCGGCTCTCCTGAACGAAACCCATCGCGCACCACAGCCCCTGTAGCATCGGCAAGAGATGTCTTCCCTTTGACCAGCAAAGCGCCGGTATCCGCGTTTGCCGCCCATGGAACCCACTTTAGATCGGATTCTTTCAAAATGGTTCCTGTCGGCAAGTCGCGCGTGGCGGCTGCAATCTCAGGAAGTTGTACCACGGGCTCTTGGGAAGGAGCAGCGGTTTCCGGCGTCATCATTGTGCGTACGACGAAGACGGTGCTCAGCGCGACAATCGCGGCGGCAAGAAGTAAAGTTATCTTTCGTGAAGCCATAATAAACCTCTCAACCGGGCAACCAAAAAGGTTGCGCCATCTTGCCTAACATAACCAACCCGCCCGTTGCGATAGCGACACCATAGGGAACCTGTTCTTGAAGTGGATTCCAAGGCGCGCCAATCTTAGGACGTTTCAGATACAAAGCGATTCCCATGATAATCGATTCAATCCCACCGATAAAGGTTGTAACGAGGAGAAGGACCGCAATCAGGTCAGGTCCCGCCCACAGGCTTGTAACAGATAGAAGCTTAATGTCTCCGGCTCCTATCCCCTTGCTTAGAAAAAGAGCAAATCCTGCGAGGGATACTACGGCGAATACAACGGTATTTTGGGCCCATTGAATAGTGTGCGGCGATGTAGCCACAAAGAGTGGAAACATAAAAAAAAGCAACCCGCACATGAGGTTTGGAATGCGATATGTACGAATATCGCTCACCGCCGTTACGACAAAGACGGCAGCAGCCACGAACATAATCGCTATGTGTATGGTGGTCAGTGTCAAAGCCATTAGCGCGAATTCCTTAAAGTCGACTGCAAACCCATGGGGGTAATGCTTCTTTATAGAATGGCTATACGCGAGCTATGATTAAGGATGAGTGAATAAAATCGTTCCGCACAAGAAACGAAAGTTGCCGGAAACGGCAAACAATCTGCATTTCAAAAAGAGATGCCGGCGCTTGCGCCGGCATCGTCTTCCTAACCCTTTGCGGGAAAAGATATTAGATGGAGTTTCCGATCGACGTGAAGACGGTATTCAGTTTGGAGCCTATCGTCGTCAAGGCAACGATAATAACAACCGAAATTAAACCAGCAATCAGACCGTATTCAATGGCTGTAGCGCCCTTTTCGCTCTTCATCAGACGAGAGACTATGTTACGCATCGTGTTTCCTCCTCAATAGAATGACAGTGAACCTCTAGGTTCGGATGATTCGATAATAGTTGACAAGACTTAAAGAAAGATAAACGTCATTCTGTTTTTGCCATAAAGAACAATTAGATATTATGTCAATAAAGTGTGCACAGATTAGTTCGATTTTTGAACGATTGGGGCTAAATCGCGTATTTTCAGTAAGTTATGTCCTCAAATCTTCTTAAAAAATATAGCCTTCTCTCTTGATGTCTATCATGGCGCGTTTTCAACAATCCTTCGCACGCTTGAGTTGTGGCTTTCCTTTTTGAGTCTATTTGACTCTTTCCCCTGATTTCGCCTATAAGCAGCGCCTCTTCCCGAGAAAGCGGTTAAAGCCTTTGGGCGTTAACCCGTTTCCGATACGTATCGGAAAACTATCGGGACAAACATAACAAAAAGGATAAGACATGACGAAACGCCTTGAATCCAAACATAAAATCGACCGCCGCCTTGGCGCCAACATCTGGGGCCGCCCCAAGAGCCCGCTGAACAAGCGCGATTATCGCCCTGGTCAACACGGCCAACGCCGCACCAAGCTTTCCGATTACGGCGTTCAGTTGCACGCGAAGCAAAAGCTGCGCGGCTATTACGGCAATATCGGCGAACGCCAATTCCACCGCTATTATCAGGAAGCCATGCGCCGCAAGGGCAACAACGGCGAAATCCTGATCCAATTGCTGGAACGCCGCTTGGATGCTGTCGTCTATCGTATGAAATTCGCCGCTACCGTTTTCGCGGCGCGTCAGATCGTCAACCACGGCCACATTCTGGTCAACGGCAAGAAGGTCAACATCTCGTCCTACCAAGTTAAGGACGGCGACACGATCGAAGTGCGCGGCAAAGCCAAGCAGTTCGTTCCCGTTCTGGCTGCGGTCGCTTTGGCTGAACGCGACGTTCCCGATTACGTCACCGTCGATCACAAGGAAATGAAGGGCACCTTCGTCCGCACGCCTTCGCTGGGCGATGTTCCCTATCCTGTGCAGATGGAACCTAACCTCGTCATCGAATACTATTCGCGCTAATCGACAGAGTGTCGCAAGCATCGGAAAGCGGGGGGAGAAATCCTCCCGCTTTTTTTATGGGCTTACAGCCACTTCTTGCGTTTGAATTGCCATAAAGGCACAACAGCCGATGCAACCATCATCAGAACCGCCAACGGATATCCGAAAGCCCAGCTGAGTTCGGGGATTTGATGGAAATTCATGCCATAGATGCTGGCGATCAAAGTCGGCGGCATAAAAGCGACGGCGGCGACTGAAAATATCTTGATGATATTATTCTGTTCGATATTCAACATGCCGAGCGTCGCGTTGAGAAGAAAGCCGACTTTTTCGGACAGGAATCGCGCATGTTCGTCGATGGAACTGACGTCACGCGACAAGGTTTCAAGCCGAATGCCAGCCTCTTTCTTAATGCTGGTCTGGGCGGAAAAGAACAGGATCAACCGGTTCAGCCCCAACAAACTATCCTTGGCTTTGGTTGCTAAATCTCCCGCGTAGCCGATGCGCCTTAAGACATGTTTGAAGTCGGGGTTAATGTTGGAGTCATCGCTGTTTTGGAAAATTTCGCGGGAGATTTTTTCTACCTCGGCCACCGCGCCTTCCAAAATATCGGCCAGACGATCCGCAATCTGTTCCAAAAGCCCCAGCAAAATATACTCGCCGGAATCGATCAGCCCGGGCTGACGGTTGACCCGTTGAATAAAGGCGGAAAAAGGAGATGGGTCTGCGTAACGCAAAGTAATTAAGCGATGTTCGGTTAGAATAAAGGTTACCGCAGCGATTTCCGGTTGGGTCGTCGCCGTGCGGTTGATAACGGGAAGAGTCATAACGATCGCCCCGTTGTCGACGTATAGACGACTAGAAGCCTCGATCTCCTGCATTTCTTCCGGCGTGGGAACTTCAAGAGATAAAAGTCTTTCAACTGTTCTTTCTTCAAGCCTTGTCGGGTTGAGAAGATCAAGCCAGACCGCATGCCTCGGCAACATATCCACGGATACGTTGTCAAAAGTTTGGGCAATAAGCCCTTGATCAAGAGAATAAACAGTCAGCACAGGAAACCTCTACAAAACATTGAAGTGACTTAATCCAGCTTCTTCCAAACTTCGCGCTTCAGCAAAGATAAAACGCCCGCCAAAGCGACAAGGAACGCCACAACCCATACGCCGGTTTTCTTGCGCGTTTCCATTTCCGGTTCAGCAGCCCAAGCAAGGAATTCCGTAATATCGCGGGCTTCCTGATCGACCGTAGCCTTGGTGCCGTCGGTATAGGTCACCGAGTCCTCTTGCAACGGCGCGAACATGGCGATCTGATGCCCGGGAAAATAGGGGTTATAGCTCATCCCCGCCGCAATCTTTTCTCCCTCCGGCGGTGTTTGATCGAAGCCTGTTAGAAGGGAATAGACATAATCTTCATGTCCGTGACGCGCTTTGACGATCAAAGACAGATCGGGTGGCAGAGCACCGTTATTCGCGGCGCGTGCAGCCTGATCGTTCGCAAACGGTTTGACAAAGGCGTCCGAGGGCCGAGCGGGACGTTGAAACATCTCGCCCTGATCGTTGGGGCCGTCGGCGACGTTGTTGCCCGCCGCTATCGCCGCAACTTCTCTTGCGCTGTAGCCCAGCGCTGCCAGATGCCGATAGGATAGATATTTCAAACTGTGGCAGCTCGAACAATTTTGCTTATAAACCTGAAACCCGCGACGCAAGGCGGCTTGGTCGTAACGCCCCAGGATTCCCTCTTGCGCCCATCCTGCTGTCGGTCGGTGCGGTGGAAAAGCGTCCGATTCCGCCGCTTGAGCCTGCATCGCCAAGCCGATCAAAAAGAGGACAGGCAACAGAACTCTCAACGTCTTCTTGACGGACAAAGATTCCGCGATGCTAGAGGGCAGCGGCAGCGTCTTCTCAAACTTCGCCAGCAAAGGCAGAACAGCGAGAAAGTGGAAGAAGTAATAGAAAGTCGCCAGTTGCGCGATGGTCGTAAAGGGCTCTTCGACCGGCTTCGCCCCCATCAACCCCAGCGTCAGGCAATCGACCACCAAGACCCAGAAAAACACTCGAAACCATGGGCGATAGGCTCCGCTGCGCACGGGTGAACGATCAAGCCACGGCAAAACCATCAACACGCCCGTTGCCCCAAACATTAAAATCACGCCGCCGAGTTTAGACGAAATCAAAACGATGTTGGTAAATGGCACGGTGATATCGACTGTCACAGCGCGTAAAATCGCATAGAAGGGCAGAAAGTACCATTCTGGCATGATATGGGCGGGCGTCGCCAAAGGATTGGCGGGAATATAATTGTCGGGATGCCCCAAAAAATTCGGCGCATAAAAAACGACTGCCGCGTAAAGAGCCAAAAACAAAGCAATCCCCAGCAAATCCTTGACCGTGTAATAGGGGTGAAAGGGGACGGTATCCTTCCCGCTCTTCGGCTCGACCCCCGAAGGATTGTTGGAGCCCGTTACATGCAGCGCCGCGACATGCAGCCCCACAATGCCGAACAACACAAAGGGCAACAGGAAGTGCAGCACAAAGAAGCGGTTCAGCGTCGGATTATCGACAGAGAATCCACCCCACAGCCATGTCACAACCGCGTCGCCAATTAAAGGAATGGCGGAAAACAAATTGGTAATCACCGTCGCGCCCCAAAAGCTCATCTGCCCCCAAGGCAAAACATAGCCGGTAAAAGCGGTCGCCATCATCAATAGAAATATAGCGACGCCGAAAAGCCACAGCAATTCACGCGGCGCTTTATAAGAGCCGTAGAAGAGTCCACGAAACGTGTGAATATAGACGACGATAAAGAACATCGACGCGCCGTTGGCATGCAAATACCGCAACAGCCACCCGCCCTTCACATCGCGCATAATGCGCTCGACAGAGGCGAAGGCGTGATCGGTGGAAGGCGTGTAATTCATCGCCAGAAAAATGCCCGTCACAGCCATAATAATCAGCATCGCCAAAGACAACGCGCCAAAATTCCACCAAATATTGAAATTGCGCGGCGTTGGATTCTGCCCGTATTCCTTGTTCATAAAGCTAAAGATAGGAAGCCTCGCGTCGATCCACGCGATGACGGGGTTTTTAAAGGGAGCGCGTTCGTCGTGGGCCATGGATTATCCGATCTTAATGCGCGTTGCGTCGATAAACTGATAAGGCGGGACTTCCAGATTTTTAGGGGCAGGGCCTTTGCGAATGCGCGCCGAGCTATCGTATTGCGCCCCGTGGCAAGGGCAGAACCATCCGTCAAACTCGCCATGCGGATCTGTCGGCTTTTGCCCCAGCGGCACGCAACCCAAATGCGTGCAAACGCCCACCACAACTAGCCATTCTGGCGATTCCTTGCCATTAATGACGGATTGCTTGACGCGGTCTTGGTCTGTCTGCGGATCGCGTAAATCGGTTAGGGCAACGGCACGGGCCTCTTCGACTTCCTTGGTGGTGCGGCGGCGAATGAAAACAGGCTTGCCGCGCCATAATGCCGTGAGAGATTCACCCTCTTTAAGCGCCGAAACATCAACCTCGGTCGTCGAAAGCGCCAAAGTATCCGCCGCCGGATTCATCGAGTCGATCAATGTCCAAGCCGCAGCCCCCGCGCCCACCGCGCCCATGGCTCCTGCTGTATAAGCCAGAAACTCGCGGCGGCTCTTTCCGTCCTTGTCCTCGCCTTGCCCAGCCGAGCAAGCGCAATGACCGCAACAACCTTGTTCATCGGAAGACGACGCCATGTAATAACTCCACAGGTGAGGGAACGATTGACCTTAACCAAAGATAAGGGGAAGTCAATTTTGAAAGAATCTGGATTCTCTTCTCATTATGGGCATTATGAATAGTCCGTAACACAATCGAATCCTAACGCCATGCGCCTCGCCCTTTATCAACCGGATATGCCCCCCAATACAGGAACAATGATGCGCCTCTGCGCGTGCTTGGGCGTGGGGATGGATATTATAGAGCCTTGCGGCTTTCCTTTAGACGATACGCGGCTGCGCCGTGCGGCGATGGATTACATCGACCACCTCGATTACACGCGCCACCGTTCATGGGAAGATTTCCTCGCGCAAACAGGAACGCGCAGGCTGGTGTTGCTCACGACCAAGGGTGCCGTTCCTTATACCGACTTTGCCTATCGCACCGATGATATTCTGATGGTCGGGCGCGAAAGCGCAGGCGTGCCGGACGATGTGCATAACCGAGCAGATGCGCGTATCGTCATCCCCCTCCGCCCGCCTTTGCGCTCCTTGAACGTAGCGATTAGCGCCGCCATTGCGTTGAGCGAAGCGATAAGGCAATGCCCGTCAAGTCTCTAACACCGCATAGGCGAAACGTTGATCGACCACGGAATCGAACGGGGGCAGGGCGGTCAGCTCCCCCACATCCTGCCGCATCTTCAGTGTGTTCGCCCATCCTTGTGGCGAGATCACGGCTTGTTCTGGCCATGCGTGCGACGCGATCATGCGCTGCACCGCTTCGTTCATGATATTTGCATTGATCGAAGGAAAGAGTTCGCAGCCGATAGCGGCGGCTTTATCCGGTTGGGCATGGATGATTGTCAAAGCTTGTTGTATCCCGCGCACAACCTTCCCGACAACATCCGGCGAGGCGGCGATCATAGATGCCGAGGTCATTAATCCCGTCATCAGGAAATCGGGATAAAAATCGCTCATGCTGCAGACAACGCGCAAACCCTGCCTTTGAGTCATACTGACCAGAGGCTCCAATTCTAAAATCAAATCAACTTGGTCGGAGGCCAGAAGATAAGCCTGCTGCCCGATTTCCGTTTCGATAATCCGCATCGATTTCAAAAGCCGAGGGTTCCGCGCCTTCAACGCGCTGAGCATCGTATAGGCGGTCGAAGGCTTGGGAAATGAGCCGACGCGCAAACCGACAAAATCCGAAATCTGCGTAAAAGGTTTGATCTCGCTGTGATGCGTAATGCCCCACATAGGCACGTTTCCAACAATGCTGGCGACAACACGCGTGTCATGGCCTTGCTGCTGCCCCAACGCGACGAAAACTGGATCGCCTACGCCGAAGTGAGCACGGCCTTTGGCAATTTCCGAGAAAATATCGTTGTCGTTGCCCGCATCGTAAATCCTGACATCCAAATCCTGCGCCGCGAACAGACCTATCCTATCCGCGAGAAAAAGCGGCATATAGGCAATATGTCGCCCCGCCCATTTTGCGATTTTGATGCTGTCCATAGTGTTACCATATACCGCTAACGTACTGAAACGAAAGATGATTGTAATTTTATGCTTGCAAAACATACCATTTGTGATACATATAGGTATCATAATAGATACTATTAAAGAATGAGTAAACGCCATGAAGAAAAAGGACATTCAACAAGATAAAGACTTCCAAACCCCTTGGCCTGCAGGCTTTGCCTCCTCGGTCAAGCGGATGCTGTCTTATCAGGTAGAACGAGAAATGGCGAGGCAGGGGATGACCCGTGCGCGGATGGCGGAATTAATGGGCACAAGCCGCGCCGCGTTAAACAGGCTCCTTGATCCTGACAACGACTCGGTCACACTGCAGACGATGGAAAACGCCGCACAAATTTTAGGAAAACGCCTCCAGATTTTTTTAAACGACTAACGGAAAGGAAGATACCATGTTCGCTCTACGCAGTTTGATAATGATGGCCGTTTTGTTTCTGGGCTCCTTGAATGCCTCTCCCGCGCAAGCCGCCGCGTTGGACAAGGTTAAGCTGGCGCAATTCGGTCAATCGAAATTCTTGCTCTATTTACCGCTTTATGTTGCCCAAGAAGAAGGCTTCTTCGCGCAGCAAGGCTTGGATGTCGATGTCAAATTTGGCGGCAACGACGATCAAATCTTTGCCGCCGTCATGTCGGGCAGCGTGGATTACGGCATGGGCGACCCCGTCTTCACGGCAATTGCCGCCGAAAAAGGGGGCGAGGCCAAAACCGTCGCCATGCTTATCACCAATCTGGCCTTGGCAGGCTATACGAACAACGCCGCCATTCCCGTGATTGAAAAGCCCGAGCAATTGGCGGGATGGCGCATCGGCTCGTTCCCCGAACCTTCCACCACCTATACCGTGCTCAACGGATTAAAAGCCCACACGCCCGCGATGGCGACGACACAAATCGTTCAAGGCGCGATGGGCACGCAACTGGCGTTGCTCGAAGCCGGAAAGACCGACATCGCCGTCGATCTGGAACCAGCGGTGTCGCAAGCGGAAAGCCGAGGCTATCGCGTTGTGTTGAACATGAATAAATTCACGCAACCGCAAGCCGTCACGGGGCTGATCGCAAGGCAAGACACCGTCACCCAACGCGCCGACAGGACTCAGCGCATGGTCAACGCTTTGCAACAAGCGATAGCGACGATGTACCGCGACCCTGCCGTTGCGGTTCGCACAGCGCAAAAGCTTTTCCCCAGCCTGGGCGAAGCGACCATCCAACGCGCTGTCGCGCATATGCTGAAAGACGCCATGTATCCGGCCTCGGTTGTCGTGCCGGAAGAATTTTGGCAGCGCAGCTTGCAATCGCGCCTCGACAGCGGCGAATTAAAACATCCGCAAGCGACCACAACCGCCGTGGATAATCACTTCGCCGAAGCGGCTTTTGCCAAGTACGGAAAGTAAAACCCATGCTGAAGGCATCCCATCTGCGCTACAGCTACCACGCTGGAAGCCCTGTGCTGGAGGATGTCGATCTGGCGCTCGAAGAAGGCAAAATCACTTGCCTTCTCGGGCCCAGCGGTTGCGGCAAGACGACGTTGCTCTCGCTTTTGGCGGGTTTGGTACCGCCGCAACAGGGCGAAATCACCTCGGATATCGAACGCCCCGGGCCTGCGCTTGGCTATGTGACCCAAGACAGCGATCTTCTGCCGTGGCTGACAGCCGAGAAAAACGCCGCGCTGGCTTCCTCCTTGCACCCCGCCATAGCGCCGCCGGACAAAGTGCATATGGGAGCTTTGTTCGATCACTTGAATCTTTCCGGCTGCAAACATGCCTATCCGCATGAAATGTCGGGAGGACAAAGGCAACGCCTCGCCTTGATCCGCACGCTCATTGCCAACCCACGCCTCTTGCTGCTCGACGAGCCTTTAGGGCATCTGGATGCGGTGCTGCGCTTAAAGGCGGCACAAGTTCTCCGTCGCTATGTCGCTGAAAACAAGGCAACGGCCTTGATCGTCACGCACCAACTGGACGAAGCCGTTCACCTCGCCGACCGCATCGTCACCCTCAGCGACAAACCGACGCGTGTGCTGGATGTTTATAGTCTCGACACGCCCGTGTCGCGCCGCGACGCCTTCATGGCGCTCAGCGAGACTTTGGCGAATGCCGTCGTCAGGCCAGAAGGGGAGGGCGCATGAAAAAGCTCTCTCTCATTTTGTTGCCGCTTCCTGCAATTCTGTTGCTGGTCTTGTGGCAAGAATTCGTGGCTGGCGTTCCTTCAAGACTGTTTCTCTTCGGCTCGCCTTTGCAAATTTTTCAAGTCGCCCGTGAAGAACTTCCCCATGCCGCCATCTGGCACGACATGGGTATGACACTATCCGCCTTGCTGGCGGGACTGGGGCTGGGAACCTTGGCTGGCACAACAGGCGGCCTCGTCCTCGCCTTGCATCCCCTGATCCGCAAAATCTCGCGCCCCTATCTTGTCTTCTTCGGTTCGATCCAGATATTCACCATCGCGCCCTTGCTCATCATCTGGTTTGGCATCGGTTGGGAAGCAAAAGTGGCGATGGCCGCGCTTGCCACCTGTTTTGTCGCTTTGCAACAAGCTAGCAGCGGCGCGGCGGCTGCGGAAAAACTTTATCTCGGCTATGCCCACAGTTTGAAAGCCAGCGGAGGCCGTGTCCTCTGGCACATCATTTTCCCGGGTGCCCTGCGCTGGGTCTTGGCGGGCGTGAAGATGAATATCGGCTTTGCGATCCTAGGCGTCCTGATAGGCGAATTCATCAGCGCCGAATCCGGCCTAGGCCATTACATCTTCAAAGCCAGCGGTATCTACGATGTCCCCCGCGTCTGGTTCGGCGTCCTTCTGCTCTGCCTCATGGCTCTAGCCCTCACAACCCTAGCCGACGCCATAGCTCACCGCTTTTCTCCGAGGAGTAAAGCATAAATTTGTCCTTGTCAAAACAGCCTGCTATTTAACAAACTTCAGCGAGCTAAAGCTAATACCAATCCCTGACCGAGATGAATCTGGGGGATTCCTTTTTTAAGCTGGGTATGATTCATTAAGCCACAACCAACAAAAAAGGGGGTGGCTATGGCGGGACAGGAGATAAGTAAGCAAG
>CAIXLI010000098.1 GCA_903920205.1 uncultured Pseudomonadota bacterium | reverse complement strand
TTCAGACGTGTGCTCTTCCGATCTTCTCCCCCCCCCTCCCCGCCCCTCCCCGCGAGGGGGAGGGAGTTTTTGCACTTCATTCCCTTTTTCTGTTCTTTTGCTTACTGCTTGCGGGATGCGGGTTTCATCCTGTCTATGGGTCGCATGGGACTGAGAGCGGGTCGCCGGTAGCGTTGGATTTGAATAACATTGCTATCGACACGATCCCCGACCGGCACGGACAGATGTTGCGCAACAACCTGATCGACCGCATGTATGGCAAAAATAGGCCGGCACAACCGCTTTACACACTGAAAGTCAACATCAACGCCAACGAAGAAGATCTTGGGATTCTCGCCAACGCGTCGGCGACGCGGTCTTTGTTGAATATGCATGGCGAATATTCTTTGGTCGATGCACAGGGAAAAGAACTCCTGCGCGGCACAACGCATAGCGTCGCCAGTTTTGACAAGCTCGACCAAATGTATGGCACGGTCGCGGCACGTCAGGACGCCTATGAGCGCACGCTGCATGAGGTCAGCGAACAGATCGTCAACCGCCTGAGCCTTTATTTCTCGGAACGGCATTAATGTATTTTTGATGCCGATTGAGGTTTAAGCTTTTTTGGACTAGATTTTATCAACATTTCACACTTCGGCAGGAACGCATGACTCGTAAATATTTCGGCACAGATGGCATTCGCGGGCGCGCCAATCAGGAACCGATGACCGCTGAAACGGCCTTGCGCGTCGCTATGGCTGCCGCTGGTCTTTTTAAACGCGGCGAGCATCGGCATCGCGTGGTGATCGGCAAGGATACGCGCTTGTCGGGCTATCTGTTGGAGCCAGCTTTGACGGCGGGGTTTGTCGCCAAGGGCATGGATGTGATTTTGTTAGGGCCTTTGCCCACCCCTGCCGTCGCTATGCTGACCAAAAGCTTGCGCGCCGATATGGGCGTGATGATTTCGGCTTCGCATAATCCTTATCAAGACAACGGCATTAAATTGTTCGGGCCCGATGGCGGGAAATTGTCGGACGACCTTGAACAGCAAATTGAAGCACGCATGGACGGCGATTTGACCGACGACCATGCCGCACCAGAATTTTTGGGTCGCGCGAGCCGCCTGGAAGATGCGATTGGGCGTTATGTGGAGTATGTCAAGGCGACCTACCCGGGCGGCAATCTGGCGGGATTAAAGATCGTCGTCGATTGCGCCAACGGGGCGGCGTATAAAGTCGCACCGACCGTTTTGTGGGAGTTGGGCGCGGAAGTTATTCCCGTCGCCGTTACACCCGATGGGCGCAACATCAACGATCATTGTGGCGCGACCTATCCCCAGTTGATGCAGGAGGCCGTTTTGCTGCATCAAGCCGATTTGGGAATCGCGCTGGATGGCGATGCCGACCGTTTGATTATGGCAGACGAAAAGGGCAACCGCATTGACGGCGACCAGTTGATGGGGCTGATTGCTCATTCATGGGCCAAGTCAGGCCGTTTGAAAAACAACGCCTTGGTCGCTACGGTTATGTCGAATTTGGGGTTGGAGCGTTATCTGTCCAAGCACGGCATCGACCTGCACCGCACCCCTGTGGGCGACCGTTATGTCGTCGAGGCAATGCGCGAGAAAGGATGCAATGTCGGTGGCGAACAATCGGGGCATATCGTTCTGAACGATTACTGCTCAACCGGCGACGGGCTAATTGCCGCGTTGCAGGTTCTTTCTGTTATTCGTGAGAGCGGGCGCAAGGTTAGCGAGGTTTGCGCCGTGTTTACGCCTGTTCCGCAAGTTTTGAATAATGTCCGCGCGCGCGGGGAAACGCTCGATCATCCCGCCGTCCGCGCCGTTATTGCTAGCGCAGAGACAAGGCTTGGCTCTGGAGGCCGCTTTGTGATCCGCCAATCCGGTACCGAGCCGCTTGTCCGCGTTATGGCGGAGGGCGATGACGGAAAATTAGTACAGGATCTTGTTACCGAGATATGCGACGCGGTTAGAGCCCACGCATGAAAAAGGAGGATCTTTTGGCGTCTTTTTAGATTTCTTGATGCCTGAGGCGGGAGTTAAAACCCGCCAGAGCCGCTGCCGCCCTTTGACAATTCACCGACGACGCTGAAAATCGACATCATAGTCCAAGCGATAATACCGCCGACGACCGCCATGCCGACGTTGCGGATTAGAATCGCTTGAACCTTCATGGCGTCGATTTGTTCGCGCATCCACTCTTCCGTCACGTCTTCGAGGACGGCGCCGATATCGGCGCGTTCGGCCAAAATCTCTAGATCGACCGCCACTGTCGGGTCGGGAAAATTCATCCGGCTGAGACGCAAGGCCTCACCTAAATTATGCCCGCGCAAGACTTTTTCACGCGCCGAACCTATGCGTTCACGAATCCACGGGTTTCCCTGCTCTTCAAGAATTTCCAAGGATCTTTTAAGCGGCACTTGCGAGCCCAGAAGGGCCGAAAGCCCCAGCAAGAAACCGCTTCCCTGCAAGACGCGGTACCATGACCATGGCGGATACATATCGAGCTTAGTCCGCAAGGGGCCTCGCCAAAACGATAGCGTAGACGCGATGACAGTCACCACGAGGACGAGGAATAGGATAATGTACAATCCCCAGGCATTGATAAAGTCGGAAAGAGGAACGACGCCACCCATCGCTTCGACGACGTTTTTGGGCGCGTTCGCGCGCATGTTGGCGATCAGATTGACGCCGAAGGTCCAGATGACAAAGCCAACAAGAACGACCATGAAAACGGGATATCCGACGGCGTAGGAAACGGCCTCGCGCATCTCGCGTCCACGCTCGCCCATTTTCTGGATCGATGAAAGAGCTTTGGCCAACGTACCCGATTCTTCGCCAGCTCGGATCATGTAGAGCTCGCCCGAAGGGACCCATCCTTCCATCGCCCGCGAGAGAGAAATACCGGCGCGATCCTTAATAAACCATTCGCGCAGCGCAATGGCCGACGGACGTTGCGGATATTTGCCCATTTCCGTCACGTTCTGATAAAGGCGATCAAGCGCACGCGACAAGGCTTCGTTGGTTTTCAACATGCCTTCAAGTTTGCGATAGATGCGATAGCGGTTCCGGCGGCTGGAGCGGAATTGAGCCTTAGTCAGCCTGTCCTGTAAAATCGCAAGTTTTTCGTCGAGTTCGCTCATCGCATGGGTCCCAGCTTTTGTTCAACTTCGAGAAGTTCGCGGGGGCGGGCAAAGAAACCAAGCTCGAATTCAGCGTCGTCAGGAGAGGCTTCCCCGGCGCGCACTTTCTCAAGGCCCCGCTGCAGCATGTTGATGCCGTTAAGGCCGTCGGGCGAGAGCCAATAATTTTCAGCCTCTTCTTCACGGTTGTCTTGTAGCAAGGACATGAGCTTGGCGTCGGTTTCGATAATCTCGGCACAAACCGTGCGTCCCGCGCGCCCCTTGTAGCATTTGGGGCAACCTTCTGGATTGGCGACAAAGACATTGCTGAGATCGGGCTCGTTCAAGCATTCCATCAGCGGCTTACCGACATTAGCCTTGTTGCGGCGGGCATCAAGCATCGCAAGCCCTGCGCGAACACGTTGCGCCATTTCCCGCATGACAGGGCCGAAGGCGTCGCATGCATCACGGAGCGGGAGGCGACAATGCGGGCACATGCTGCGCAGCAAACGCTGGCACGCCATCCCGCGCACAAGATTGTGGTCGTAAACAACGTAAGGCTCCAACCCGATATCACGCAGGCGCTTGGGCGTGGCGAGCGCGGAATAGACGTGGCCCGTCGTGTAGACCTGACGTCCGGTAAGCGCAAGCCGGAAGGCGAATTGCGCAGTTTGTAAATCGCGGATTTCGCCCAACATCACAATGTCGGGATCGAGGCGTAGCGCACAGCGCATAATTTCAACGAAAGTCTTTTCGCGCTGTTCGTCTTTCACCGAGGAGGATACGCCGATCTGACGAGCGCCGATGACGCCACCTTCGGGCGGATCTTCGATCATCAGGCAGTTCAGGCGCATTTCCGTTTCCGCCATGCGACGATTAAGCACAACACGCAAGGTCGTTGTTTTGCCTTGGTTGACGGGCCCCGAAAAAACACGCAATCCGCCAGGCGCGGCGCGCAGACTTTGTACGACACGGAGCTGTTCTTGCGAAAAGCCGAGCGAGTCGACATCTGCCATAACAAAATTTTCGCCCCAGAGAAACGCCGAGTCGTACGACAGGCGCATATCCAGATAACGGCCTTCGTTTGACAACGGCACCCACTGGCAGCGGACGCTGATGACGCCTTTAGGCAAGGTGATGACTTCCTTGCCGCGCGCGTCTGAGGTCAACATCGCCGCTTGCGGTTCCTGCCAGTTCGCGGTCGCGCCCGACTGGCCTATCGAGTGCGAATAAACGGCGGCGAGGAACTGTTCGCCTTCGCGCTGCGTCCATACATCCTGCCGCCGCAGCGAGCCGTCGATGCGGAATTGAACCACGGCACGGCCGTTGACGGATTCGATGTGGATGTCGTTGGCGCCCAGTTGCACCGCTTGTTCAAGCGTTGCGACAATGCGGCGGCGGGCAACGTTTTCATCAAAATGCGTACTGTTGCTTTTTCGGTCGGCGTAAAGATAGGCCTGAATGATGATGTTCGGCGTGACGTAGTGCGGTTCCTCGACCTTATAGCCTTGCCGCTTGGCCGCCTGTGCCACAGAGGTGACCAGCGGCGAGTGACGATGCGAAGCGCTGACAAGCCACAGACCCGTTTCGAAGAGAGCGCACAAGTTTCGAGCATCGTCAGGAACCTTGAGCGGGCCGCCAGCCGTCGTCAAAACCTCGCCCGAAAAGAGGAGCGGCAAAGAGTGTTCATCGTCAATTTTAATTTTTTCGGCAACGCCAGCGGCGGGTGTTTCTGGCGCAGATGACGTCGCGGCCCCATGATTAGGGGGCGCCGTTCTGGGCGTCTGCGTTTCAGTTGCAAGAGGTCTGGGCTTTGTTTTGGGCGCAGGAGGCTGAGGCTTGCCTAAAGCCTTCAGTTTGTTTTCCACAAGATCGACCAATTTAGACACTCAACCCCCTAAGAAACTCCATCCACGCCTAAGCCCGGTCTTTTGCCTGCGGGACAGGGTCAAGAACGCAACGGGACTTCTTCTTTGCCGACCGGAAGATCTAGCCGCCCGACTGAAACGCTGTGCATTCCTGAATGGCTCAAATTGCAGACAAAAACCACGGTCAGCGCATGGCGCTGTAAATAGCATTGACGTTTTTAACATGCAGGGTGTAGGAGCGCCCGTTCCCTGCAACCCCGACAGACGACACGGTGATCGACTGGACCATTTCGCCGTTTGAAATCGAATCGCCCACCCGCACCATCTTTAGGTCACCGCCGGAGAGCTTCAAGACAGCCGTATATTTTCCGTCGATTCCATAAATACGCGAGATTTCAGGACGCCCCGAGCTAAGACTTGGCGTGTCGCCTCCACCTGAGGACGCGTCGGACGTCGTGCTGGCTTTCGGTGGAGTCGGGGGCGGCAACAGGGCGCTGGCGGGAATGGCGCTGGCTAAAGCCGTTGGAGGCGCAAAGGACGACGCCGCCAAGGAACGGGCGCCATTACGTTCACCCCGAACCTTTTCAAGCTCTGCTAAACGCTTTTCGACATCGATCATCGCTTCAAGACGCGAGACGGTTTGGCGTGCGCTGTTCAGTTCGGTATACGTCGTTGTTTCAGGAACGGCGTCAAGATGCCGAAGCACATTCTTCGCGTTCTCGGACACTTTGTCCTCCATCGCGGAAATGTTTCTTTCAATGTCGCCCCCGCTTTGGGGCCTGACAATCTCCGTCGTCATGGGAAATGCGGCTGGCGCCAGCAGTGCGGGAGCAGAAGTCGTCGCAGCAGGCAGCGGCGCTGCAGGGGCGTTAAGCGCCGGTGCTGGCGCAACGATGGTATCCCCCGCGTAAGCGCCAGCGGAGGCCAAGAGCAGCACGCTGAGCGTGATCGCCTTTGGTAAGAATGAACTACTTGCGATTCTCATAGATAACCCCCTCGACTAGCCACGCCGCGGATAATCCGCCTGGCGTATAGCTCATACTGTTAATAATAGCTCCAGGCAGATCCCCAACGTACGTAGGAAGGCCTGCGGGCAATTCTGGAACATTAAGCGTAAAGGAACGCTTAACCCAAGGCGCAGGGGGCGGAGTCCACGGTCCGGTGTATCCCGGCGGCGGCGGCGGGGGGGGGTCATCGGAAATGCGCGCTATCACGCCCGGCCAATTCTGAGCCAGATAACGGTTTGTTATTTCATCACTATTTTTCAAAACTTCCGTGCCACGCTTGGTCAATCCCGCCAAAGGGATCGACTGTGTTGCTGTCGCGCCGGTATCATTGACAACCGACCCTGGGGGCGGCGCCGTGGACCCCTTTTCTCTGTTCCAAGAAAGATTGATGCTTGCGCCCGAACATTTCAGGGATGTCAATTTCCAGCCAAATAGCGCCAGAGGTACGCGAGACAAACCATCGTGGCAGGCGCTGATAACCGCGGAAACAGGGGGCGCGTCCTCCCATTTTCGTTCATATTTCGGTTCTGGTTGGACCTGTTGCTGAAGGAACGACGGCAATTGAGCCGCCTGTTGAGCGCGGCGCAGAGCTTCTTCTTGTTGCGCGCGCAGCGCGTTCTCTTCGTTGATCTTTTCCTGCCGATACCAAATGGCGGATAAAATGATGATAAAGGTAACGGCAAGCCCCGCCGCGATAATCTTGGCTTGGCGGGGAATGGCAACCCGTTGAAGCTGGATATCGGCCCTGTCATCGAGAAGAAGCGTCAGAGGAACGGTATCTGCCCCAGGAATCGACCACGCTTCAGGAGCGTAGATGGATTGAAATCCTCCGAAGCCTACTTCTTGTATAAGGCGGTCACGTGCGCCCGCCTCGTCTGAGAAAAAAAGATCACCATCGGGGACAATCAAATCGTCGCGTACAACGGTGACGACTACGCCTTCGTTAAGGCGGAACGCCCCCACCCACGACCCGGGGATTTGGTTGGCAAGACACCCCGCCAGCGACGGCATGCCTACTTTTTGTCCGGCTTCGCTCGTACACAGGCCGAACTGGGGAACGCGGCCATCCTTATTGCCCGGACGAACGGCATAGAAATCTGCCTGTTGCCCCGGCTGTCTCGCCGCTTCCTTGGCGTTCTGCGCAACGCGCCCGCCTGCGGGGCTGTTTTCCCAATATAGACCTACAGCATAGCGATGACGGCCAACCGTTACGACACCAGCTGCCATCAGCCGTGCTCCTCATTCGCAACATCCATCACTTGCGGCGTGATCGCCATGAACAGCATAAGATGGCTGGTGTCGCTGGATGTGCCTCCGCCGAGCATGAAATTATCCGGCGAACCAACCCCCCGTTTGTTTTGCGCCATTTTTTCCTGATCGACGCCACCAATCATCAACGTTTGCCCGCTGCGCAACATGGACTGCTGCACAAAAAGGCGGTTATCCGTGATAGGCAAAGAAAGCGGGATAGAAATCTTATTGCCCGCGCTATCGATTCCCGCGTTGAAGGATGTTGCCCCAATCGTATCGAGCCCAATCAGACTGAGGGAATATTGAAGCAAGATTCTTCCGTCGTCGAGCAGTCGCGGTGTCAGCTGGAGCGAAAAACCATCATGAATTGTCGATATGACCGGCGTATAGTTTGTCGTGGTTGAGGTCGAAGCGATCGTGCTTTGATTGACCGTCGAGATATAGGCCGTATCCGTGCCAACGCGGCGCGATACAGGATGATTGTTCAGCGTCGTCATCGGGAATTGGGCAACTTGAGAAGTGTCGCCGATGGCAGACAAGGCATTGAAGACATCGCCCGCATGCGCCGTAGGATCATTGGGCCCGTTGAGGATGGCGACGCTGAGCGTTCCCAGTGAACCCGCCGTAGCCAAGCCGGAATTAAGCGGCGTCATAGTGTTTGGCGAAGAATAGCTCATACCCGAAAACTTTGACAGGTTCTTAAGAAATCCCGTGAAAGCCACGTTAAAATCTTCGCTTTGCCCCAGATTGACACTGTAAATCTGGACATTGATCGCAATCTGGCGCGAAAGCCTCTTATTCTCCTTGGAAAGATAATCGGAAACCGTCGCCATAACGTCGGGCGTCGTCGTAATCGTCACAGTGCCCATGGTGGGCGAAATCACGGCGCTGCCCTGATTGCCAACGATTGAGTTGAGAACCGCCGTCAATTCATCCCAATATTTGAGATCAATCGTAGTTTTTGAGTTTTGGGTTAACGTATTTTGAGAGCTTGCCGAGCCGCCGCTGCTTGAACCGCCGCCAAGACTGCCGCCGCTTCCTCCGCTGCTGCCGCTGCTCGACGTGACGTCGTCTTGCATGCCTTCGTTGATTTGTTGCGAGCCAGGCAAAGCCTCGACCGCAAAAATGCGGGTTTCGTAGCGCGAGATGAGGATCATAGACCCGTCATAGCGCCAGCTGATGCCGAAAAAGGCGCTGAGGCGATCCAAAAGCCCCGATAAAGGCCCTTCGTAGGAAATGGGCATGCCGGACGACGAGGAAGAGGACTGCGAATCGCTTGACGCCGAGGTCGGCGGAAAAGAGGGGGGAGAAAAAGATGAGGACGATGATGATTTTCCCGCAATCGTCAAAGCGCTGAGACGAACGGGAATGCCGGTTTGCGCACTGATCGCGTTGGCAATTTCACTAAGCGACATATTATCGGCAGAGACTAGAGTCACACCGCGCGGGTCTTCATAACGTGCGGGCAAAGGCAATCCACGCTGCATCCTGAGGGCGGCATTGCCGCTCCAAACCTTACTGGTTACGGTAAGAGGATCATAAACAACGGGATGGGGGGCTTTCTGGGCGGAATCCAAGGACTGCTGCGCCTCGTTTGCCCTTTGATCGATGGCTTGCCTTGTCTTTTTGGCCTGCTCGCACCCGCCCAAACCGAAACAAACGGTCGCGGCAAAAACGCAAACAGCCAAAGACCCCGCAACACTTTTGGCTCGCAAAATCCGTGTCAATGCCATACTGATCTCCGTTAATTCGAATAACTGTTGCCGCGCGCATGAACGACCAGCACCATTTGTCCGGCGCTGGAATTAGAATGAAGTTCTCCGATCGGCTGCGGTCGCGCGCCGTCAAATCCGGCTAGAAGATTGCGAACCGCATCTTCGAACCCGTTATTGAAATGCGCCGAGGCTTCTATCGGATAATCATATTCGGCCTGCCACTTCAACTCGACGCCGGAACGACGGCACCACTCAGTCAGAACCTTGCGCAAAGTATCGCCGCGTTCCGCCGACCAGCCGTCGGCAGAAGAGACATGGATGGGGGCGGGGGAGGGCTCGGAAGATGCGCGAAAATTGCTGATTTGGCCCAACGTTCCTGCGGATTGACGGGAGAGAGACGGCGCCTTGTCGACGACGGGGGCTTCGCCGCCGCCACGGCTGACAGTGATAACAGTGCCCTGTTCGTGCGATACAAATCCTTCTGGCGCCAGCATGGTCTTGAGCGTCTCGCGCCACGACTTGCCGCCTTTGTACGAGACAAGGGTATCCATATCGATGCCCTGATCGATGGAAAAGCTATAGCCGATGGGCAAAACCTGACGCAATGCCAGAGCCAACGGCACCTGCGACGCAAACCCCTGAACGACATCCCCGCCGGAAGGCGCGTCGCCGGAAGAGGGCGCTGCACTGATCGTCGCCGTGGCGAGATCGACCTTTGACCCTTCTTTCAGGGCGGGCGTCGCCGAGGATGAAGACAGGGACAGCGGCGCGGGTTGAGTCTGCCTGACATCGCCCGATATGATCACCGGAGAAATAACTTCCGGCGCGTTCGTCGCGGACGACAGCGGGGGGACATAGGCGTTTGGCGCAGGGGCATGATAGGCGGGAGGCTGATAGGCGGCACCGCTATTCGGCGCTACCCACTGAAACCCCGCATAGACAGGCGTCGCCGAAAGGGCGAGTCCCAAAACCAGCGTTGCGGTGCCACAGGAGAGGGCTAAGATTTTATTCGGCATGTCAACTGCCCTTTGTCTTTGAAGAACACAAAGTGATTCGCGGATTCTATAGGGTGAAGAACATCGGAGCAACAAGGGATTTGCACACAAAAAGCGATTCCCCTCGTTTCGTTGTTTTTGAGTCACGCTTGCCAAAAAAGGAAGCGCATTGTCGGGGAGAAAAATCCTGCTATTAAACTTGCGGAGGGACAAGCCGTCTTTCGCAGCTTGCTCAAGGAAATCAGCCAAAATCGACCCAAAAACGCCGCCGCGTGCCCACTGTCGCGGGGCGACGGCGGCCCAGAAACCAGGATCGCATCGCGCGCAGCGCCGCTTCGAAGGTCAGCCCACGCCGTTCAAGGCCCCAGAATACGAGCATGACAAAAAGGGCAAAGAGGAAAGTCCACAATCTGGCGTGAACCAGAAAGAGAAAGATCGCGGTGAAGGCGCGCGCGTCAAGCGCGAAGAACCGCGCCGGCTTTTGACTGTTGCGCCAATGGTTATCCATGAAGGAACCGAAAAGTTAGAGGGAGGAAAGAGCCTGAGAGTCGAAGAACCGCGTTTGCTCTTATGGATTATTCCTCAAAAATCGTCCAAAGACAACGCATCATCCTCGGCCTCGCCTTCCGCTTCGTCGCCGGAGAAGCCCTTGGTCAGAAGCAGGTAAGAACGCCGGTCGATAATGCCTTCTTTGAAAGCCTTAGTCGCCGTCTGTTCCATCGTCTGCCCATAGCGCACCAGAAGGCGTTGCGTCTCGGTCGTCCACTTTTCAATCGGCAGGTCGAGCAGGATTTCTCGCACGTTTTCGTCGAACGCCATAAATTCGCGCAACCCCACGCGGCCGCCGCCGACGCGGGGCACCAAGGCCTGTGTCACAACCAGACGGAGCGTTTCCATCATCGCATAGGCGCGCTCGGTCCGTTCGGCGGGGTCGAAGACGCTGACCATGCGGCGAATGGTCGAGGCGACGCCGATGGTATGGACCGTCGAAAAGACCAAATGCCCCGTTTGTCCGGCTTCAATGGCGGCGGTCACGGTTTCGCGATCGCGCGCTTCGCCGACCAGAATGATATTGGGCTTGCGGCGTAAGGCGTTGCGCACACCTGCCGCGAAACTGGGCAAATGGCGCGGGATTTCGGATTGAGCCACCAAGGAACGCGGCCCCGTGATCGCATCATAGACGTATTCGATAGGGGCTTCGTAGGTCAGCATCTTGCCGCAGCCTTGCTCGCGCTCGATGAGCATGCGGCAACCCGCCGCCAGCAAGGTCGATTTACCGCTGCCGGTAGGGCCTGTGACAAGAACAAGCCCCTGAAGCGGCGACCAGTTTTCGATGATTTTTTCTTCGATGCCCAGATCTTTAAACGTCGGAGGAAGATTAGGCAGGGTACGAAGTGTTATCTGGACGGAATCGCGCCCGCGGCTGAGGATCGCCGTAATGTTGGTACGGAAACGGACCCGCGTGTTGCGGTCGGGGCGCACTTCGTAGGACAAATCGAGGTCGCGGCCCGAAGCTAGTTTCGCTAAGGCGTCAGGGCCGTAGATCCGGCTGAGAATATTCGCCATATCGGCGCTATCCAGCGGGCGGCGCGTGACGGGAAACAAGATGCCGTCGACTTCGATGTAAACGGGACGATCGGTTTGCAACGTGGTATCGCTGGACTTTTGCTGTGCGGACCATAAAAGCAAATCGTCGAGATGCTCTTCGCCTATGCGTGTCGGTTCGTTCGGCCAGGTGCCGATTTTCACCGTCAAGGCTTCAATTTTACTGGTCAACGATTCGCCGGAGTCCATGCGCTGCTCTTGGAGATGAGAGAGGACTGCCCCGTGATCGTCACGCCGCGATCGCCGACGCGCATTTCGTTACCGCCACCTGTCACGCCGCGATCATCGGCCAGAGCGTAGGGCTTTGAGATCATGCCTTGCGCCAGCAATTCGCGGTAACGCACCATGCCGGTATAGTCGTTGGTCAGGCGATCCATGTCGGATTCGAAAGTCTCTTCGGCTTGTTTGAGCCCAGCTTCCCAGCCTTGCTTGACATAGGCAGCCCATGCGATTTTTTCTTCTTCGGTTTTGGGCAGCAAAATGGCGGCAGGCGGATCGACGCGACCCCAGTCACGTTCCATATACAGGTGCCAATCGCGGGCCGCCGTCACGATGCGGGCGACGCGATTGATGCGGTAGACGCGGTCCGCCACGGCGGCGGCCTGACCGCCCGCGTTGACCAATACGGCCTGTTGCGCTTCGGAAACGACGGGCGGTTCGATCAACAGACCGGAGGGCGCTGCCACCAGAAGGCGCGTGAAATTGAAGGCTTTCGACAGGCTTGCGTCGTATTCCGCAAGGCGGCGTTGAATTTCGAAAGTGCGGAAAGCGAGGCCGCCGCGTGCGCCATAGGACAGCGCCGCTTCGCGCGTCGCATCGGCACGAATTTGAAGGCCTATCGTGTTGGGCTTGCTCTCTTCGTCCTCCGCCGGGGTGGACTGATTCTGCAAATCGATCAAAGCGGGTGGTGGCGGAGATACGCCGATGGCGTTGTCGGCGGGAATGATTTTAACGCTGAGGGCATCGTCGGAAGCATAAGCCCCGACAGGTGCCACCATCAGCGCAAAAGCCGCCATGGAAACGAGCAGCGTAACGCGCATCGTCTTAGCGCGACTGGTCAGCAGCGGCATAGCGCACCTCGACTACACCTTCGTTTTGATCGATCGAAAGATCCGCGCGGGATCCCGCTTGCAAGCCAATATCGCGCAGAACGTGAAGGATCGGCTGTTGATAGGCATCGACATTGACGACCAGCGGAACAGCAGGTTGCCGACCCTTGACGCGGAAACGCAAACCCGCGCGTTCGGCAAGCGTACGGGACACTTGTTCGACAGGGCCAGACCAACGCAGCGACACCGGTTGCATCATGTTTGGCGGGGCATTGGCGTAATCGTCTTGTATCGGCGGCACCGTCGGGTTTCTTTGCTGCTCGATGTTGGCGATGCCGTCCAAAGCTTTGGCCGCCTTGTCCGCCGCTTGCGCCAGCTTGACCGACACGACATCGGGCTCTGTCGCCAAAGGCTTGCTCGGCGGCGAAGAAGTGAACGCGGAGTTCCACTCAGACCGAAAATCGCTGCATCCGGCCAACAATAATGCCATGCCGGAGACTATGATTATTTTCTTGCTTATAGTCATTTTTCCTACTTCCGACTCGTTCGTCTGCCTATTCTCATAGCCGACACTTGTTCGCCATTCAATCCTGATGTTTCAAAAGATGCCAGGCAAAGCCCGTAAGGCACCCGCCTACGGCGAAAACCACCAGCCCCGGAAACCACCGCCCCGCCAAAAGGAGGGAAAAAGAGGAAACAAACAGAAGACTGGCCCCAATACCGTAAATAACGGTGGCATTGGGCAGGGCTTGGGGCGGTTGAGGCACAGATTGCAGCGGATTTGCAGGCAAATGGCTGGTTTCAGCCCTTTTTACCGGCAAAGAGCTTCTATTTCTTGCCCCCGCCTTGTTCGTCGTTGTCGGCGGCGTCAGGATATTTTGCAGCCAACTGCCCATTTATAGCCCCAAATCGCGGAGCACGACCGCAACATCGTCCGGCTTGCCCTTAACCACTTTAACCTTACCGTCTTTAGCGCGGTAAACGCTGTAGGGGGTATCCATGATTTTCCAACTATCCGTTAGGGTATGATTGGCGCGCACCGCAATGAAAGCCGCCGCCGGAGGAGTTCCCGCCAATTGCGATTTATCGCCGGATACATATTTATCCCAGACATTCAGCGGGTCCGAAGCGCCCAGCAAAACCGCAGCGGCGCGTTCATTATCGGTGTCCAGAGTCGCAATCGGGATCAGGCGCAGATGCACGCCGCCTTTCATGACAACGTCACGCACCGCCTTCCATGTCGCCTGACAATAGGGGCAATGGGGATCCATCACCATCAGGATTTCCGGAGAGGAGGCATTGCCCACGACAACGCCCGCAGCCCCCGAAAGATCGTGAATCAACCTTTCCCCCGGAGACATAGGCGCAGAGGGGATTGAACCGGTTGACGAAGCAGACGCCGCCTGAGACGGGGGGCTGCCGACCTGCGAGATCGCCGTCTGTTCCTTTTGCGCGGAGGAGATGAGATCGGCTACCTCTTTGTTGCTTTGCACGAGGCCGGCAATTTGCTGCGCCGTGATATTGTCTCCGTTTTCGCCGAACAGGGCGCCGATAACGGCGCTTTTATTATCGGGCGTCGCATAGACGATTTGCACCTGTCCATCCTTGAGGATGAACCAGCCCGTCATGCCGGAATGCGTGCCAAGCAAAAAGAACTTCGCGCCCATTTTTTGAAGGCTGGCCAACACGGGATTGGCGAGAGGATCGGGCTGTGTCGTAGAAGAGGCCACGGCAGGAGCCGCCAGAGGAGACCCCTGAAGCAAGACCAAAGCGACGAAAGCAAGCAAAAGACGTTTCATAGTTTCCTCTTGGTTAAAAAGAAGGATTCGAAAATCTTTCCAAATCCATACTTCTATCTTTGCGCATAACGTTTGTAAGGATACAGAGGGACATCGTGCTTGACCAGTCCTTTGCGATCCATCACGGCAATTACTTTGTTGGCGTAGGGCGTGCCGATGCTGGGCGTCGCCGAGTGATAGGCGGCGATGCCGCCCCACAGGCTGCCGGAATCTTCCATCTTCTGGCGCAAAATCCATGCCGCGACATGGACGTTTACGCAACCATCGTCGCGCACCCAAGACCGCGCCGTGGAGGCATTCACATGCCATGTCCGTTGCAGCATGGGGAGCCAGCGCGTATTGACCTGCATCGGGCCGAGATCGTAGGTGCCATTGACGTTCGGCCCCGCTTCTTGTCCGACATGACCGCCTTCGACATGCATGATGCCGATCATCACCGCCGCCGGAACGTGATAGGTGTTCGCAGCCAAGAGAACGCAAGCAGCAAAGGCTTGGGCGGTT
>CAIXLI010000097.1 GCA_903920205.1 uncultured Pseudomonadota bacterium | reverse complement strand
CTTTCATGGCCTCGTCGGTAATGCCCCACACGCTATAGCGGCTGCGACTTTTCATTTCTTGGATGAAATTCCATGCAAGCTTGCCTTCGTGAGATTCTATCGCCGCCATGCCAGCGTGAATATTCAACTTTCTGCCGCTAAATTCTGGGAATTGCCCTTGATAGGACGGATTCTTTTCCCCGACATGTGCGATATATTCGATAGCCGCCTTGACCCCCACCGCCAGTTCATACGTCTGCGCCCCATTGAGCCATTTAAGCGGCAGCGTATTAGGAGCAGGACGGATTTTATATGCGGGCAAACTTTCGAGCAGTTCTTTCCTTCCCCATAAAAAACTCATGTGTGGCCCGAAGAATTTGTAGGCGGAGCAGCCTACGAAATCTACGCCCCACTTTTGCACGTCGATACTTGCATGCGGGGCATAGGCGACCGCATCGATATACACCAACGCTCCTGCCTTTTTCGCCAATTCGGCAAGACGCTTTACATCCGGGCGTGTTCCAACCGAGCTGGACGCCGCGCAGAAAGCGACAAGCTTGGTTTTATCGGAAAGAACCTTTGAAAGATTTTCTTCGGTAAGCTGGCAACTGCCGTCCTCGATGTCAAAATACTTAAGCGTGACACCAGCATCTTCAGCCGCCGCAACCCACGGAGAAACATTGGCGTCGTGATCGAGACGAGAGACGATAATTTCATCCCCCTTTTTCCATGTCTTAGCCAACGCACGGCTCATGTTAAAGGTGATCGTGGTGAAGTTGGCACCCAAAACGATTTCATTCGGATCGGGAGCGTTCATAAATTCCGCGATAATTTCTCGCGTTTGATCCATAATTTTGTCGGTTTCGACGCTGCGCGGAAAAATGCCGCCCTTATTGCCGTTATGATGCAAAAGATAATCGGTAACGGCGTTTATGACGCCATCAGGGACTTGCGTACCGCCTACGCCATCCAAGCATATTGTTTTAGCGGCAGACCTGAAATACGGGAACTGATTTCTAAAATATTCGACGTCAAACTCGTTCGTGTTATTCCGCGACATAATATGCTCCTTCTGATTATAAGTTTTGTAAACGCTTAATTTTTCGGCTGAAAAATGGTCGGGCTCCTCAACACCTTCTTTTGAACAGGGATTTCAGGCTCGACAGGTGCTTGCGCATTAACCCCAGCTCAACAGCGGCAAGCGATTGAGCCATGTGCCAATGCTTGGTCACTTCCGTAGGCGGAAAGCCCTTTTCGTACAGGTTTTTGGGAGAACAACCGCCCATTTCTTGGGTAATTTCTATGATTGCCGCCGCCATGCGCCCAGCCGGAGCAAACTTTTTGTCTTCGTCTGTCGTGATAAGATCGACGACGGTGAAAGATGGTTCTGCGTTCATTTGAAGAGAGAGCATGGCCTATGCCTCCCGCTGAATTTGTTCGTGCGCCAATTCCAGAATACGGTTCGCAATCACCTCGTCGGGGGCGAGCAGATAGAATGCTTCTTGCTCATGTCGCGCTTTCTGGATAAGGAGCAACTCGTACATTTGAAGCAGCGTTTGCCGATCCTGCGCCAACGAAGGAGCTGCATTGGTGTGCAATTCGGCGATATAGTTTTCAAGCAAACTACTGATTTCTGCCGCAGACGTTCCGAGACTGTCCGACAAAGGTTCGCTAGCGAAAAATTCCGGCAATGAGGTTTGGCAAAAGGATTCGATAAGTTTCGCAATAGTCGTCGCCCGCAGGGCCTGTTTGTCTCCCTGCACATCCCCGCGTATAATGACGGCAAGGAAGCCAAGGGCTGTAAATAATATCCGATGATCTGTGCGCGCCATAAAAAGCCTCATTGATATTGTTCAATCAATGAGGCTCAGTGTCCGTATTTTGGGGAGCGGAACCACCGCGATTTTTAGCGGTTTCCGCTAAGGCGGTTAGCGGATTTCTCTATAGCGGGAGGTTTTGCCTCTTTCCGCTATTTCTTTTGCGCTTTTTCCACACATTCGCGCAAAAGAAAAAAAGCACAAAACGAAATGTGGTTAGAAACGTTTGCATTCGTTGCTACCCAGTTTACCTCAAGCCCAGTGGGGAGGAGAACCGCAAGGCAATTTGTGCCTCAGATGGTTTGGCCTTGGACTGGAACCGCTCGACCCGATAGCCAGCCGCTTGAAGCATAGCGTCGCGCTTCGAGTCCTGCTCGATCCTGTGCGTCCTGTCGTCCAATTCTACAATTGCCACGACTTCTAAAGTTTCCGGTTTGCAGACGACAAAATCAGGATGTTTCTGACTGTATGTATTTCGTAAAGCCACTTGCGTGGCGCGGGAGCAATTCGGAGAAACCGACAGCAGTGCATCAAGGGAGACTTGCGGAAAAACAAGATAATCCGGCAACGCCCGATGCAACCGCCCGAAGAACTCTTGCTCATTGGGTGTCAAAATGGGCTTTTGCCGCAAGTTAGCCAGCGAATAACTCGAGCTACCTTTCCGCCGTTGGGACAACGCGCTCAGGATTGCCGCGACGATAACTGCGCCTAACAGAACGGCAAACAGCTCTACAATATGCGGCATCTTGCCAAAGCCGATTAAGCCAAAATCAGAAAATTGGCGCATAGCCCCCCCACAAAAGAATGAGAGAACTATACGCTCTGGTTCAGTGGAGACACAAGATTACCAATTTGCCTAAAACCAAAAGAATAAACCGTTATATTTTTCCTCTAGTTGCTCTGTTAATTGTCTGCCATTATGCCACCATAATTTCTGACAAGAGGGGACGTCATGGGCAGTAATGGGTATATCAAACCAGAACGCATTTGGCTGAAAAATCACCCCGAATATACTGAGAAATGGGTGCAAAATATCATCGCGGAGGACCCCTCAATTCTCGGTCTCGGCGATCTCGTATTGAGGGACAAAGAAAGAATCCAGCCTCGCGCCGGACGGCTTGACTTGCTCTTACAAGATGCCGACACACAACGACGCTATGAAATTGAGTTGCAGCTCGGAGCCACCGACGAATCCCACATTATCAGAACTATTGAATATTGGGATATCGAACGAAAAAGATATCCGCAATACGACCATTGCGCCGTGTTGGTAGCAGAAGATATAACGAGCCGTTTTCTTAATGTCGTTTCGCTTTTTAATGGGAACATCCCACTAATCGCTATCCAAATGCAGGCGCTCAAAATAGGGGAACAAACAGCGCTGATTTTTACCACTGTCATGGATGAGCGCACACTTGGCCTAATCGAAGAAGACGAAGACGCGGCATCAACTCCAACTGACAGAACCTATTGGGAGAAACAGGCAACAGAAGCAACCGTTGGCCTTGCCGACCAAATGCTTGGGTTAGTGCGCGAGTTCGACCCTACATTAAAATTGAAATATAATAAATTTTACATCGGGCTAGAAAAAGATGGGCAGCCATATAACTTTTTATCGTTCAGGCCTAAAAAGAATTTTCTTAAACTTGAAATGAAACTCCCTCAGTCGGCAGAAATAGATTCAAAGATTGATGAAGCCGGACTTGATACCCTTGAATACAACAAGCGGTGGGGGCTGTATCGTTTGCGTTTAAGCAAAGAGGATATCAAGACAAAAGCACAAACTTTAAAAGAACTGGCAAAGCTTGCCTTTGATATACGCGCCAGCTCTTAAAGAGATAAAGGCTTACCCCTGTTATGGTGCAAAATGGTCAAACAAATTTCAGAATACACTGATATAAATGCTTTGCGAACACTTATGGAAAACGCAAAATGCTTAGGGCGGGATGATATCTGGGGACAAGCTTTTCGCCAGTCTTGTGTATTGCAAGGCAAAAACCAAAATGATGCCCTCTCACAAGGGTTTTATGAAATGCTAGCAGCATATGAAGGGCTCCTTTCTCAGAAAAACGGAAAAAACACAGTGGCAACACGAACAAGGCAAAAACTCAAAAACAAGGGAATTGTACAATGTTTGGAGGAATGGGCTGTAAGCACAACGCCGACACAGGGCTTTGACTTGCTAATAAAACATGGACTTCATGAACTCACTGGCGAGTATTTAGTCGTTCAATATCCGGGAAGATTTTCAGAGAACGCCGTTCAAAATGCAAAAAAACGCCTTGAAAGACAAGGCATTATCTCAAATTTAACGAGTGGCAACTTGAGCGAAAAGAACATCAAGGAAGCGAAGGAAAGGGGCGGGGTCGAGGGGCAATAATGACAGGTATGGATGTATACAAAATTATATTGGATACGCTAACAGCATTTGGCACAGCGGGGGCCGTAGTGATTTCTCTATGGTCGGTTTATTATCGCAAGAAGAAATTTCTTATAAACTCGCTTACCGTGAATGAATGGGAGAATGTTCACAGAATGCAAAATAACTGCCTTGCCGTTAAATTTGAGAACCTTCTGGAAGTAAAAATGGAAGTGCTGGCTGTTGATTTAGAGTTTTGCGACATACAGAAACCTATATCTGCGGCAGGGGCTAGTTGGACGCTATCCGAGGAATTTGTTGCCCCACTAAGTAAACATGAAATTCTTTTTCCACTTGAGCGCGGTTGGCAATATGGAGCCTTGCGAGCTAAAAAGAAAATCAGGTGCAAGGTCAAAACCAGTTTTGGAAATGCTACCGTTAAATTTCCACAGGGTCTTATTAAGCCGCTTTGTGATGCGCTAGAACTTGCCCCAAGCGAGGAAAGCAAGGAATGAACACACGCACCAGTTATCTAAGGCAATGGGATTGGAATTAGGAGCGGCGTTTTTGATTGGCGGATTGAATCCAAAGGGGTACGGCACTATTCCAAAGTGGAAAGAATTCGTTCAAGAAGAGCTGCGTTTGACTCGCCGATGTGAATACAACGTATCTAAACGTCACATCGTCTTCCCTAAGCGCGATGACATGCCTGTTGCCATAGGCATAATGCGAAGTGCCACCCGTATAATGTTTTGGAAGAACCCTGAACTGAACGGATAAGTCTATCTGTGACGCGTTCTGAGCCTCGGATAAAAGGCACTGGATATTGGCAAACTCACATATCTGCTCTAGCCGCCCAAGATGGCCTTGGTTTGTAATGCCCAAAGATTGCATGAATAAGTTTTGCGACTGGCTTACGACAGAAACCACGCCATCGCTTTTTTTGACCGTTTCCAATAAATCCCCAAGAAATAAATCGGTCGCGTTTATGCCTTCGTAGATTTTAATCGTCGCTTTGCGATAGCCGAGGCCATTGTTTTCAAAAAACTCGAGTCCCGAATCCTCAAGCGCCTTGCGAACGTCAAGGGCACTGCGCGGAGCAAGGCTTCCCTTTTCGAGATTACGGATCGTGGCGACGCAAAGCTTGGATGCTTCTGCCAAAGTTTCCTGCGACCAATCCAGCATAGCGCGGGCTGCTTTAATTTGTTTGGAACTGATCGGGTACATTTTTGTCTCGCCTCTGTTACGCAGCCAAAGGGGGAGACTGGAGCGAGGATTCCCGCATCAATGCCGTCCAGCGATCTTCCAACGTCGCCTGTGCGCTAAAACGGATGCCTTCGTTGCGTTCAATACGCTCGATAATGGCCTGAACCCCAAATTCGCCGTAGCGCATAAGATATTTGTGAAAATCGAGCATTTATAGTCTCCTTAAGCAGCTATTAACTAAAATCTGCAAGAATGCTTTTTGTATTCCAAATAACTACAATATGTATCTACAGACGAATATAATGCGGATTTTCCTTGAAAGCAATTCATTTAGTATCTAGACAAACTACATAAAGTAGTCTAGACTGCAAAAACTTAGCAACAACTTACCGCTTTTGGGTTTTCATGAGGCTTCTTCCCCAACAAATCTCCGCCGCGATGGCATTGGCTGGCCTGACACAGGACGAATTAGCTGTGCTTGCGGGGATTGCGCGACCTACGCTCAATAAAATTTTGAACGACGAAGCCGTGGCAAAAGAGGACACGATGCGCCGCATAAGATCGGCGCTGGAGCAAAAGGGTGTCGAGTTTATCGGCAACATTGGCGTTCAGTGGGCGCAGCACCAAGTCAGAACCCTTGCTGGGGTCGAGGGACTGAAAACCTTCTTTGATGATGTTCGCTATATCGCCAAACAAAACCCAGAAGAGCAGATAGCTATCTGTGGCTTTGACGAGGATTATTTCGAGGCCAAACTGGGGGAATATCTAGACTATCATCGCAAAGAGATGACGAACTACGGCAATGTCAGGATGCAGTGCCTCATCGAAGAAAACGATTCCAATGTGGGCGCATCCGATTATTGCCAATACAAGTGGCAACCAAAAGAAAACTTCTCCAGCGTTCCCTTCTATATCTATGGAGACAGGGCGGCGATTATCGTTACCTCTGCACCTGAAGCTCCGCTCATCCTCCTGATTCAGAACCAATCCATTGCCGGAGCCTATCGCAGACAATTTGCCGCTATGTGGGCGGCGGCGAAAGAACCAGTCATAACGCGGGAATAAACATGATGAACCGCCAGTTAAAAAAACAAATCGAGCCGGATGGATTCAGAAGCGCCATGCATGAATGGTTATCTGGAGAAGTTACAGGCCATTTGGGCACATACATGTACACGGATGACCGCGATGACCACAGATGGAAGGATGGTCATAGCGCGGCAACCTATTATTTTGGAAACGACGAGAAGGCCTCTTTGAATCTTGTGTTGAGCAATCTTGATATTGCCGCCCATAGCTTTCTTGACCTCGGCCCTGGAGGAGAAGCCTCCGTATTGGCGAAAAGCATTCCCCTGATGGAGAAGCTGCAAGTCAAAGATTATTACCCCGTTGATCTGTCGTGGTCATTCGCCAATAAAGCGTTGGCGACTGCGCAAAAAAAGCTTGGAGTGGGGGGGCGTCCCGTAATAACCGATTTCTTCGATTGCATCCCCGTAAAAAAAACCAATGCGCTTATTGCAATTATGGGCGGCACGATAGGAAACTTTGAAACTCACACCACTTTGGCAAAGCTTCAAGGACGGCTATCGCAGATTTTCTCCACATACCGCGCCGCCGTGGCAGGCAATAGTTATTTTCTGGTGAGTATTGATGCCAACGATAACGGCAAGGAAATCGTAGGCTGCTACGACAACCCAGAATTCGGGGGATTGGTTCGCAGTTGCATTGATCGCGCCATAGATACAAGCGGCTTCGACTACCATGTCGCGTGGACACCTGAAAACTTTCAGCTTGCGACCGGACTCCGAGCGAACCGCGATCAAATTATCAATTATGACGGCGAACAATTCTCCATCGAGAAAGGCGAATATCTCCCCGTTCTCAATTCCTATCGCTTTCCCGTCAATTTCGTAAAAGAGGCCGCAGCACGAGCTGATTGGCAATACCAACAAGCATGGTCGGCAAGCGGCAGAGTCCACTATCTGCTCTTCAAGTGTGGGGCGCGGTAGCGACAGGCTATAAAATTTTGCGGCAAAGGCGGTTTTCAAGTTCCGATGATCTAATTGATGACACACGCTGGCACATGCTGGCACAATCGAAAAATTATTTTTGCATAAATGCGCTATTTTCCTTGCATTTTGGGAATCCTAAGCGCATGATTTCGATATGGTTGGCGAAGCAAGCGCCTAGAGACAGAACCCTAAAAAGAACACAAGCCGCGCAGAATTCTCTGGCGGTTTTTTTATTGAATAAACCGCTCCGCCATATAGCCCTACCCTCAAAATACGAGTTTGTGAAAACCTGACAGCATCATCGGTGCTGGGGCTTTTCCCTGCGCGGATTTTGCCGTTGTGGTTATGTCGGAAAAATCACGACAGGATGCCTATTTGCTTCGCTAACGTCACTCTGATCCTATCGCCACACCCAAGCTGCATTTCTCAAACATAGAGTTTGAGGCGATTCATAAGGTGTGGAAAAATGTGCCCCGCAAAGTGGCTCATCATTCCGAGGACGGTTATCACATCGTTTTTGACGATAAGCGAAAGATTGCCATTACCAGAAACAGGATTG
>CAIXLI010000096.1 GCA_903920205.1 uncultured Pseudomonadota bacterium | reverse complement strand
GGGCTCTACCAACTGAGCTACGACCGCCACACATAACAACGGATTCACAAAGACCCGCTGAAAAACGAAACCGCCAGCCCTATAAACCACAGGCAGGCGGTTTGCAACCTTATCCGACATTGTAAGTCTAGGGCAGAGAAAGAAGCCTCTAGCTGACAGGACGCCATACGGCAGTATAAGCCCAAACTTGACAAATTTGTCAAGTGGTTAGAGTTGTGTCAGGGTGCTTTTCATCTACCGCATCTCTCTTTTTTCTTAACTCTTACCAGAAGGAACAAAAACCCTATGGCGAAAGCAAACATTCTCTTTGATCTGATTAAGAAACACGGCGCACAGTATGTCGATTTGCGCTTCACCGATCCTCGCGGAAAATTACAGCACGTTACCCAACATATCGACACGATCGACGATTCTGCCGTGGCCGACGGCTTGATGTTTGACGGTTCTTCGATCGCCGGATGGAAAGCGATTAACGAATCGGACATGATTTTAAAGATGGATGTGGATACCGCTATCGTCGACCCCTTCTATGCCGAACCGACCGTCGCTGTTTATTGCGACATCTATGACCCCGCTACCAACGAGGCCTACAGCCGGTGTCCTCGCTCCGTTGCTAAAAAGGCGGAAAAATATTTGGTGTCTTCGGGCATCGGGACACAGGCATTTTTTGGGCCTGAAGCGGAATTTTTTGTGTTCGACGATGTGCGTTTTTCGACAGACCCTACCGACAGTTTCTTTAAGCTGGAATCCGTTGAAAGCCCATCGAACAGCGGGCGCGATTATCCCGAAGGCAATTTGGGGCATCGTCCGCGCACAAAGGGCGGCTATTTCCCCGTCAACCCTGTCGATGGCAGCCAAGACCTTCGTACAGAGATGCTGTCGGTCATCAAACAGATGGGCGTCGAAGTCGAAAAGCATCATCACGAAGTCGCTGCAGCGCAGCATGAGTTGGGCATCAAGTTTGCGTCCTTGGTAAGAAGCGCAGACAATACCCAAATCTATAAATACGTCGTGCATAACGTTGCGGCGATGTATGGCAAAACGGCAACCTTTATGCCCAAACCTATCTTTGGCGATAACGGGTCGGGGATGCATGTGCATCAGTCGATCTGGAAGGGTTCTACGCCTTTGTTCGCAGGCAAGGAATATGCGGGGCTTTCACAAACAGCGTTGTATTATATCGGCGGCATCATCAAGCACGCCAAAGCGTTGAACGCCATCACCAACCCCTCGACCAATAGCTATAAGCGTTTGGTTCCCGGGTACGAGGCACCGGTGTTGCTGGCTTATTCGTCGCGCAACCGCTCGGCGTCGTGCCGCATTCCTTACACGACAAGTCCGAAGGGCAAGCGCGTCGAAGTGCGGTTCCCTGATCCTTTGGCAAACCCCTATCTGGCCTATGCCGCGATGCTAATGGCAGGTTTGGACGGCATCAGGAACAAGATCGATCCGGGGGCAGCCGCCGAGAAAGACCTGTATCATCTGCCACCCAAGGAACTGGCTAAAATCCCGACCGTTTGCGCGTCGTTGGAAGAGGCCATCAAGGCTTTGGAGAAAGACCACGACTTCTTGCTGAAAGGCGATGTGTTCACAGCCGATCTGATCGAAAGCTATCTCGACCTGAAACGCGAAGAATGGGATCGCTTCCGCATGGCGCCGCATCCGGTCGAATTCGATATGTATTATTCGTCGTAAGCTTAGAGAAAGACAAAGAGAGAGCGCGGGACGGGGAAACCTGTCCCGCGTTTTTTTATGAGGAACGATTAGCTCTTCGGCATTAGATGGATTTCAATCCGCCCAATCTTCCAGATTCTTTTGGGCTTTTGTTCGGCATCGGAAGCAGAGTTTTCCCTGTTTCGTTTGAGTAGTTCTTCTTGTTGTCTTGGAAAGTCGCGCAGAATTTTACCAGCTTCTCTGCCAAACAATAATTCTTGCTTTTCGTCCGCGATTGTTTTTTTAAACACAGGATCTTTGATGCCCTCAACAAAAGCATCCATCACGGACAGCCGGCAATCATCGGGTCGACTATCAATAATTTTTCATATTTTCTTTGCGGCCTCTATTCTCTGCCAATCTTCCTCTGCAACATTGTACCTTCGCACCGCAATCCCGACTTGAAGCATGTTGTTGCGTGACGACAGCCTCAAGCGGTCGACTTCCCCCCACTCAAGTTCTCGTGACTCGGCAAGAAGGTATTTGTCCGTCGTATATTTTTTCTGCCCAGTCCGCCGCACGGCAGACGATCTCGGCATAGCTACTGGGTCTCTCGCTGAGAGAATAAAGCCGACGGGCGATATCAAGGACTAATTTCACATCCTTATCGTCCACATCATTGTAATATTCTCTATAATACCCACCCAAAATTGTGGAGTGACTATCGGAGTCGGTATCATCGGGATTCCATAGCAAGCTGCTCATCACTCTATCGTTGTAGATTCGAGAAGAATCAGTTTAAAAATGGCGAGGCAATCCCTTGACCATACTCGCTTATTAGTTGTAGTTTGCGAACCCAACACAGCTCAATGTGTTGCACAAAAGACACAAAAAACCCCTCTTCGGCAAATTCTGCCGGTTTTATTAAAGGAATCTTAATGCTTTTTCGCATATTTCTTAACTAATAGTAAGTTTTGATAGGCATTTTCTGCCGAGTTATGGTTAAGATACAAAATATGGGGTGATTCGTCCGAACCGCTCCCTATCCGTAGAGCAGGAGAATGAAACTGTGAATGCTTTTCTGCAAACTCTCCGCAATTTAGGGCCGATGCGCCTTGTGGCGATCGCCGTGGTGGGGCTTAGCTTGCTGGGCATGCTGGGGTTTATTACGACGCGCATTTCGACATCGCCACTTGCTCTGCTTTATACGGAACTCGACCAACATGACTCCGCCGCTATCGCGCAGAAGCTTGATGCCCTTAAAATCCCCTATCAAGTGGATTCCAGCGGCAGCTTGATCCGCGTTCCTTCCGACCAAGTCGGAAAGTTGCGGATGATGATGGCTGCCGACGGTCTGCCCAAGGGTGGGTCTATCGGCTATGAAATCTTTGACCAGAAGGAAGGGTTCGGCACGACGAGCTTTGTGCAGAACATCAATCATTTGCGCGCCTTGGAAGGTGAATTGGCGCGGACGATCAGCGCGATGGATCCCCTTCAAAGTGCGCGAGTTCATTTGGTTTTGCCACAACGCGAATTATTTAGCCATGCGACGCAGACGGCGACCGCCAGCATTTTTCTGAAGACCCGCAATGGCGCGGTTCTATCGCGGGAACAAATTGCCGCTATTCAGCATCTTATCGCGGCTGCCGTGCCGCAATTACAACCGAACCAAGTTTCCATCGTCGATGATCGCGGCAATCTTTTGGCTCGGCCCAGCAACACGGCGGGAAGCGGCGCAAGCGGCGGGTCCGACGATCAAGACGACATGCGCATTCAGTTCGAACAGGCGCAAGCCCGCAAGATCGAGGATTTGCTGACCCAGACTTTGGGCTATGGCAAGGTTCGGGCACAGGTGTCGGCGGATTTGGACTTCGACCGCATTACAACGAGCTCGGAAATCTTTGATCCCGACAGTCAGGTTGTGCGTTCGACACAAAGCGTCAACGAAAACGCTGCGACGTCAGAAGGCGGCTCTGCAGGCAGCGTGTCGGTGGCTAATAACCTTCCCGCGACGCCGCAGCAGCTTGCGGGTGGCAACGCGGCAGGCGGAAGCGCTTCGTCGAACAAGAACAATCGCACCGAAGAAACGATCAATTACGAAATTAACAAAACGATACGCAACCAGACGCGCGAAAGCGGGCAAATCCGCCGTCTGTCGGTCGCGGTCGTGGTGGACGGTTCTTACAAAACCTCGGACGACGGCAAGACAACGACTTATATTCCTCGCACCGAAGAGGACCTCACCAAGATTAAGGAGCTTGTCCGCTCGGCAGTGAGTTTCGACGCCACACGCGGCGATACGGTCGAAGTCGCCAACATGCAATTCGCCCAAGGCGATATTGGCAAAGAACAAAGCGGCGGGGCATCGGATTTGTTAATGGGCGTGCCGCGCGCCGATATCTTCCATGCGCTGGAAACGATTATTCTGGCGGTTATTGGGCTGTTGGTCGTTTTGTTGGTCGTGCGGCCCATTTTGCGCAAAGTTTTGGAAAGCGCCGGCACCGTTTCGTCTGAACAGCAAGCTCTGTTGACGGGAGACTCGATGGGCGGCAGCATGGCGCGACTTCCCTCCCCTGGCGCATCAGGCAACGATGCTGGAGATGCCGAGGTTTCGGAGGCGGAATCCGAAATCGAACGCATGATTGATATCTCGCGCGTCGAAGGACGCGTTAAAGCTTCGTCGCTGCGCAAAGTCGGCGAGATCGTCAACAAGCATCCCGATGAGGCGATTTCGATCCTGCGCAACTGGATGTATCAGGAGAACCACTAATGGCTGGGCAACGCGTCCGCGAAGACATCAAATCCCTTTCGGGTTTAGAAAAGTCTGCGCTGTTCATATTATCCTTGGGCGAAGAATTTGCCGCACGCATCTTTGGGCACATGAATGATGACGAGATCAAGGATCTGTCGCAGGTCATGGCCAATCTTGGGAATGTCAGCTCCACGTTGGTGGAAAAACTGTTTATCGATTTTGCCGAACAAATGTCGTCTTCGGGCAGCACTGTCGGCACGCTGGAATCTACCGAACGTTTGTTGATGAAGGTGCTGGATAAAAGCCGCGTCAACAACATTATGGAAGATATCCGCGGCCCAGCGGGCAGAACCATGTGGGACAAGCTGGCCAACGTCAACGAGTCGGTTTTGGCGGCATATTTGAAAAACGAATATCCGCAGACCGTCGCGGTGGTCGTGACCAAGATAAAGCCCGATCATGCCGCACGCGTGCTGTCACAATTGCCGGAAAGCTTTGCGATGGAAGTCATTGCCCGCATGTTGCGCATGGAATCGGTTCAAAAAGACGTTATCGACGATATTGAACGCACGTTGCGGAACGAGTTTATGAGCAACCTCGCGCGAACCAACCGCCGCGACTCGCATGAAATGATGGCGGAAATTTTCAATAATTTGGACCGCGCCAACGAATCCAAATTTATGTCCGCGCTTGAAGAACGCAATCGCGACTCGGCGGAAAAGATTAAGGGATTGATGTTTACGTTCGAGGATCTGAGCAAACTCGACGGCAGCGCCATTCAGGCCATTTTACGCATCGCCGACAAATCGAAGCTGCCGACGGCCCTCAAAGGGTCTTCAGACACGATTAAGGATTTGTTCTTCTCGAACATGTCGGAACGCGCTGGCAAGCTTTTGAAGGAAGATATTTCGTCGATGGGACCTGTGCGTTTGCGCGACGTCGAAGAGGCGCAAGCCCATCTCGTTGTTACAGCCAAGGATTTGGCTGCTAAGGGCGAAATCGTCATTTCCAAGGGTGCGGAGGAAGATGAACTTGTCTACTGAACCAGCTTTGGCGGCACAGAAAATTGTTGGCGATGCCGCGCCTGCTCGGAAATTCATGTTCGACCGTTCGTTCGACGATGCGGCCGTCGTGCATCGTGCGCCCGAACGCAAACCTGTTTTGTTGAAGCCTGACCAAATCGACGCGCTGAAGAAGGAATCGCGCGATGCGGGTTTTGCGGAAGGCCACAGCGCGGGCAAGGAAGAGCAAGTCGCGCAGCAGACCGCAGTCTTGGCAAAGGTTGACCAGAATGTTACCGCCTTGATTCAACACATCGACACTTTGGCTCATGCTCAAGAAGAACAGGCGCGTGGGCTGGCTTTAGCTGTGGCGAAAAAGATTTTGCCTGCCTTTACCGCGCAAAATGGGCTTCAGGAGATTGAGGCGCTGGTCAACGACACAATCCGCGAAATGGCGCGGGAGCCACGTTTGGTTGTGCGCGTCGGCGAAGGCGAATTCGACGCTTTGAATGAACGCATACAGGCTATTGCGACACAACGCGCCTATGCTGGCAAGGTGGTGATTTTAGCGGATGCCGAGGTCGCTTCTGGCGATTGCCGCATTGAATGGGCTGATGGTGGCGTTGAGCGCGATACGAAGACGACGTGGCATGCGATTGAACAAACTATTCTTCCCTCTGCCTAACAGGAGATATCTATGGCTGACGATAAAGAATCCCTTACCCTGACCGAACTTGAAGCCAATTCAGGGGACACGTCCAGAAACGAACAGCCTATTACGGCGAACGATCTCGACGCCGTATATGGCATTCCGGTGGAAGTGACCGCCGTGCTTGGCAAAGCCGAGATGCAGGTCAGCCATCTGTTGAAACTGGGACGTGGCGCAGTGATCGAGCTGGACCGCAAAGTTGGTGAGGCTATTGATATTTACGTCAACAATCGCCTCGTCGCGCGCGGCGAAGTGGTGGTGGTCGAGGACAGGTTGGGCATAACGATGACGGAAATCATTAAGTCTGACCGGAATAACTAAAAAGCATTCGAATGGAAAATAACTAAGGACATACAATCATGCGCCTTCTTATCGTTGGACAATTGTCAGGGCCGCTTGGCACCGCTGGTCGCATTGCAACGCAACGCGGCGCCAAAGTCGCGCATATCGACGGCATTGAAGGCGCGCTTTCGGCTTTGCGCAACGGTCAGGGGGCTGATCTGGTCATGTGCGATGTTAGCCTTGACATAGCAAAGTTCATCGACAGCTTGAAATCCGAACGCATCAACATTCCCGTCATAGCATGCGGCATTGGTGCCGATGCTGGCACCGCCGTTCGTGCCATTCGGGCGGGCGCCAAGGAATATGTCCCCCTGCCCCCCGATGCCGATCTTATTGCCGCCGTTTTGCAAGCTGTCGCCGAAGAAGATTCCACCTTCATCGCTAAAGACGCGTCGATGAAGCCTCTTTTACAAATGGTGGATCGCGTGGGCGCGAGCGACGCTTCGATCCTGATTACGGGCGAAAGCGGCACTGGCAAAGAAGTCATGGCGCGTTATATTCACCGCAAGAGCCGCCGCGCAGCCGGAAATTTTGTTTCCGTCAATTGCGCCGCCATTCCCGACAATCTTTTGGAATCCGAACTTTTCGGACATGAAAAGGGCGCGTTCACAGGCGCTGTCGCTCGCCGCATCGGTAAGTTTGAGGAAGCCAATGGCGGATCTCTTTTGCTTGATGAAATTAGCGAGATGGATATTCGTTTACAGGCGAAACTGCTTCGTGCCATTCAGGAACGCGAGATCGACCGCGTTGGCGGCACGCAGCCGATCAAGATTGATATCCGGCTGATTGCAACTTCGAACCGCGATTTGGAGGAGGAAGTCAAGGCCAAGCGTTTCCGCGAGGATTTGTACTTCCGCCTAAACGTCGTCAATTTACATCTTCCTCCTTTGCGCGAGCGCATTGCCGATATTGTGCCTTTGGCAGAATATTTTGCAGGCAAATATGCCAAGGCTAATGGGTTGAATGATCGAGCTTTGTCTGCCGCAGCGACGGCCTCTCTACAGGCACATCACTGGCGCGGCAATGTGCGTGAATTGGAAAACACTATGCATCGCGCTGTGTTGCTGGCACAAAGCAATCAGATCGAACCGGAAGCGATTATGTTGTCGGGGCAATCTTTTGCGCCGGCACAACCCTCTGCCGCTGAGGTTGCGGCTCAAATCGCCTTGGGACGCGCCCCAGCAGCGGCGACGGGCGGTTTGGTGGGAAGAACCGTCGCCGATGTCGAACGCGATTTGATCATCGACACGCTGAGCCATTGTCTGGGCAACAGGACACATGCGGCGAATATTCTTGGCATCTCTATTCGCACGCTGCGCAACAAGCTAAAACAATATAGCGACGAAGGGTTGCCCGTTCCAGGTGGAGCTGGAGAAGAACGGGCGGTTTCATGAAGGGAACGACAGGCTGTTTCTCCAAAGGAATTTTTCAATACCACGAAGGCGGCTTCGCCTCCCCCTTCCCCACAAGGGGGAGGGAATGGAGCGTTTCTTTACTTATAGCTGAATATTGAACTCATGACCGATCACGCAACATCCGTCGAAAGCGCCGATCCAGTCGGTGGCTTTTTTAAGCGCGGCGAGATGTGGCTCGGCCTTGGCT
>CAIXLI010000095.1 GCA_903920205.1 uncultured Pseudomonadota bacterium | reverse complement strand
CTGATTTTGGCCTTTGTCATCGGCTTCTTCTCCCGGGTTGCTTCAACCCAACCAGAGAATCAATCTTCCTCTCTGAAATCAAACAATTATTTCAAAAAAGATGTGTGCATCCCGTAGCCCTCGAGGGGAGGGGGAGTCTTGAGGACTACGCCGCTTTATCTTTTCCCTGCAACGCTGCTTCAATCGCGGCGATTGCCTTGGGCAGTGCGGAGACATCCGCGCCTCCGGCTTGCGCCATATCGGGGCGTCCGCCGCCGCCTTTGCCGCCGACTTGTTCGGCGGCAAGCTTGACGAGATCAACCGCGCTTACCCGCGAGGTCAAATCTTCCGTCACGGCGACGACCAATGACACCTTGCCTTCAAAACCTGAGGCCAAAGCGACGACGCCCGATTTAACCTGAGCCTTGAACGCATCCGCCATCGGTTTCAAATCCTTGGCGGGAACGTCGGTCAGAATGCGGCTGATAAAATTCACGCCGTTAATCACACGCGGCGCTTCGGCAGAACCAGCCCCGCCACCGCCCAGCGCAACCTGCTTGCGCAAATCGACAACTTCGCGTTCCAACCGCTTGCGATCATCCACCAACTGCCCGATACGCGTCGGCAGTTCCGCCGCCGGAGCCTTCAAGGCATCCGCCGCCGCGTTTAACAACGTGCCTTGCGCATCCAACCACGCCAAAGCCGCCGCGCCCGTCACCGCTTCGATACGCCGCACGCCAGCCGACACCGCGCTTTCGGAAATAATCTTGAACAAACCGATATCGCCCGTCCGCTTGGCATGCGTGCCGCCGCATAGTTCGACCGAGAAATATTCTTTGCCTTGGGCGTTCTTTTCTTCGCGTCCGCCCATGAACAACACGCGCACTTCTTCGCCGTATTTCTCGCCGAACAAAGCCTGAGCACCCTGCTCCACCGCTTCCTGCGGCGACATCAAACGGGTTTCGACTTTGTCGTTCATGCGAATGCGACGGTTCACTTCGGCTTCGACCTCGGCGATAATTTCCGGCGCGATTGGCGTCGGCTGCGCGAAGTCGAAACGCAAACGGTCATGCGCGACCGAAGACCCCTTCTGCGCCACATGATCGCCCAGCTTGCGCCGCAAGGCTTCGTTCAACAAATGGGTCGCCGAGTGATGCGCCCGCAAAGCCGAACGCCGTTCGCCGTCAACAACCAAGGTCGCGTTATCGCCCGTCTTCACCACGCCGCTTTCGACGCGCCCGATATGAACCACGATGCCGTCGGCTTCCTTCTGCGTATCGATAATCGCAATGACGGAGCCACTGGCTGTCGTGATAACGCCCGCATCGCCCTTCTGACCTCCGGATTCGCCATAGAACGGCGTTTGATTGACGACGACCTGAACATCCGCGCCTTCCTTAACATCCGCCACGCGTGCGCCGTTGCGCAAAAGCGCGGTGATCTGCCCCTCGGCGTGTTCGGTGCTGTAGCCGAGAAAATCCGTCGCGCCCAATTCGTCGCGCAGTTCGAACCATATTTTCTGCGTCCCCGCATCGCCCGACCCCGACCATGCGGCACGCGCCGTGGCCTTTTGCTTCGCCATCGCGGCATCGAAACCGGACGAGTCCACCCGCTTGCCCTGCCCGCGCAGAACATCCTGTGTCAGATCGAGGGGGAAGCCGAAAGTATCATAAAGCTTAAACGCAACATCCCCAGACAACGGCTTGTCGCCGTTGATCTTTTGCGTTTCCTCGTCTAACAGCTTTAACCCGCGATCCAACATCGTTTTGAACCGCGTTTCTTCCAGTTTCAGCGTCTCGGTAATCAAAGCCTGCGCCCGACCAAGTTCGGGGTAAGCCGTCCCCATCTGCTTGACCAATTCCGCGACAAGGCGATAGAGCATAGGCTCCCGCGCCCCCAGCAAATGCGCATGGCGCATGGCGCGGCGCATAATGCGGCGAAGAACATAGCCGCGCCCTTCGTTGCTCGGCAACACGCCGTCGGCGATCAAAAACGATGTCGCCCGCAAATGGTCGGCGATCACGCGGAAGGAAGGCTTCTGCGCCCCTTCGGGATCGACCTTCACCTGATCGGCAATCGCGCCGATCAAAGCGCGGAACAAATCAATGTCATAGTTGGAGGTCACGCCCTGCATAATCGCAGCAATGCGCTCTAACCCCATGCCCGTATCGACGGAAGGTTTGGGCAAAGCGATGCGCGTGCCGCCCGGCTGTTCTTCAAATTGCATGAAGACGAGATTCCAGAATTCCAGAAACCTATCGCCGTCTTCGTCGGGGCTGCCCGGAGGCCCGCCCTGCAGCTTGTCGCCCTGATCGATAAAGATTTCGGAACAAGGCCCGCAAGGCCCCACATCGCCCATGCGCCAAAAATTCGCGTCCGTCTTGATGCGGATAATTTTGTCGTCGGAAAAACCGGCGATCTTCTTCCACAAATCCGCCGCCTGTTCGTCTTCATGATAAACGGTGACCAGCAAGCGGTCTTTGTTCAGCCCGAAATGCTTGGTGACGAGTTCCCACGCGAATTCGATCGCCTCCGGCTTGAAATAATCGCCAAACGAAAAATTCCCCAGCATTTCAAAAAAAGTATGATGCCGCGCCGTATAGCCGACATTCTCCAAATCATTATGCTTGCCGCCCGCGCGCACCGACTTCTGCGCCGTGGTCGCGCGCGTATAGGCACGCTTGTCGACGCCGGTAAAGACGTTCTTGAACTGCACCATCCCCGAATTGGTAAACATCAGGGTCGGGTCGTTGCGCGGCACCAAAGGACTGGATTCAATCGGCGCGTGCCCCTGCGACACAAAATAATCAAGGAAAGTCGAACGGATATCCGCAAGCGTCTTTGTCATTTATTAATCCCCAAAAGGTTTTCACCTGTAACGTTCTGGGGCTAGAGATAGCATATCTTTTACGGAGGCAAATAGGGGTTTTTCAGGAAAATCCTGCCCCTTTTGCCCCGCAAACTACTTTACCGAACTTCCAAGCATCCACAGGGCTTTCTGATGCGCCGTAATTCTCTCGACCATCAGGTTTTCGGTCTCGTCGTCATCCTCTTCCTGCGCCTCTTCCTTGGCAAGCTGGCAGCTTGTCACAACGTCCATAGTAAGCGCGATCAGGTTGTGCAGCATCCTGTCCGCGCGGGCATCAGCATCCGTTTCCTTGTTCAGCGAGTTGGGCGTCATTTTGGACAACTTAATGATAGAATCCCCCTCGAACGGCAAGGCGTAATCCCCCAAGGCGCGGATACGCTCGGCGATGACATCGACGGCTTGGAAAAGGTCGTTATACTGCATCTCGAAAAGGTTATGCAGAAGAGCGAATCTTTTTCCCTCTACATTCCAATGATAATTATGCGTTGCTAAGTAAAGCCCGTAAGTATTCGCCAGCACATTTTGCAATGCTTGCGCGACAGGGCTATGGGACGGAACTGCCTCATTGAGAGTTTGGAGCGCGGTCATCGGCTTGTCCTTTCATAAAAGGTAAGTTTCAGCCTCCCTTCGCGTGTTCGCGTCAGCGGCGTCGTGATCCTTACGTTAAACTCGTCTTTCCGTTTTGACATCCATCAAAGCCAGCAGGGGAAGGATTAAGTGGCGCAAACGGTTAAAAAAAGTTTTCCCGTCGTATGTCTTCCGGCTCAACCAAGGAACCATAAACAAAGTGAGTCAGCTTCTCGACAGAGTCAATTTCGACGCGTGTGCCCTTGATGCGCAATTGAGTCTGTCGCCGCAAGACATTCAACGCACGCGAAAAAGTAGCGCCCTTCATGCCAAGCGTGTCAGCAATCAACGTTTTATCATAAGGCAAATGAAACGTAATGCCTTGCTTGCTTTCTTTCGGGCAAAGCCTCAACAGAAAATTTCCGACCCGCTGGGGCGCAGACAGCATCGCATTCAGCGCGATCTCTCCGTAATGCCTCCGGTGATGCCGCTCCATAGCGGCAAACATGCCAAGAGCCAACTTCTGGTTGTTTTTGATTTGATCCTTCAACGTGTGTAAAGGAATGCTTAGAAGATGAACATCTTCGATGACTTGCGCACTGCTCGTATACGCGTCGTTTTCAAAGAGAGCGCTTTCGCCTACTAGGTGTCCGTTCGTAAGCATATCAAGCGTAACTTCATCGCCTTCCGGCATCGTATGAAAAAGTTTTATCCACCCGCTGCAAACGACATAGAAAAACTCCGCCGGTTCGTCCTCAAGGTAAAGGAGCTTGCCTTTCTTATACGCACGCGCTTGAGCTGCTTCCAAAAAGATGGCGATTTCTTCGTCGGATAGGTCTGAAAAAAACACAGCGCCCCGCAGGCACCGAAGATGACTTGATCGGTGCCCTGGAACAAATTCCCCACTGGTCACACACAATAACGTCATGTCGTTAACCATACTCCAGAGCATGGTCGGAGTCTTCCAGAAAAACGTTTCGCACTGCAGCACAACAGCAATCTACAGGGGCTATACAAGCTATTGTTCAAAAAACTATTTCGCATCAATCCATAGAATTCATCAGAAAAACAGGGGCAATTTAGCGGCACAAAATTACGCATCGCGCCTTATCGCCCGCCAAAGGCAACAATAATTTGTTCATCCTCAAACTTTATGACGCGACATCGTCCTTCATGAGACCGACGTTTGGCTTTGTTTGACGGATGTCAAAATAAGATTGTTTGGTCAGCCTATGTGTGAAGTTCGAGCACAATCTTCCCACCGCAACCCATAGGTTTCCCCATGAGCGCCCAGCATCCTTCTGACCATGATGTCATGGATTTTTGGTCGTGTCTCTCGAGCTTTTGCGGCGGCGGCTCGCGCTCTTCCAGCGACATAAGCAAAGTCGCCTTAGGCGACGACGAAGAGAACATGGCGAGCGCCATTCGGGAATCTGTTGATAAAGCCTTCGGCGGCATTTCTCTCGAAGAGCAATTGGCGGCAGATAAGGATGCCTATCAACTAAGGCTGAGGTTCTGATGTCCCATAACCTTATGACGGAAACGCTATTACCGGATGAACCCTGCAATCTCGGGCGATCGAAAATGTTACTCCCTTACCCCTCAACGAGAACCGAAAGGGACATAGAGATGATCGACTCAAAATACAAAGGACCTGCGCTCATTGTTTTTGGTATCCTCATCATCCTTCTGGCCTATGGCGCGATGACCATGAAGGACAAGCCGCCCGTGACAAATAATATCAGCGAAACTTATCCCGCCCTAAGTGGCGGCGTCGGGAAGCCGTTAGAAAACCCAACGCCGGAACAAAAATCAGGCGACGCCGTCAAGGATACCGGAGAGCCAACGCCCGACAGCGCCCAACCATCGGATGCCCGATAAAACGCCGTCCGACAACACAGCCAAGGAGAGCACGATGTTGTTCACGAGATCCATGATATCGTCACCCGATTTTGACTCCTTACGCTCAAACACCGAAAAAGAATTGCACGACCATAAAGGCAAGTACACTTTGCAAGGCGTGGTCTTTATCGTCGCTGGCGTGATTGCCGCCGCCTTCCCTGCCGCAACGGCGATCAATGTTGAAATGATTGTCGGCGCTATACTCCTCCTTACCGGCGTGCTTCAATTTATTTTAGCGCTTCAATCCAAGATGCATTTATGGGCGCTTTTTTCAGCCTGCCTTTCCATAGGCTTCGGCATCGTTATGTTATGGCAGCCGCTTCCGATGCTTCTGGCCTTTATAACTCTTATGGCTATTTTCATGACGCTCGAAGGAGCACTGGAGGTTTTGTTGTCCTTCCAGTTTCGTCCGGCACGCAACTGGAAATGGATGCTGTCCTCCGGCATTATCACGCTCATGCTGGCGGTGGCGCTGTGGATTGGCTATCCCCTCTTCGACATTCTGTATCTCGGCTGGGTTATCGCCATCAATCTGATCTTCTATGGGCTGTCCCTTCTGATGCTGGTTGGAAACGCGGCACAGCTCCGAAAATCAGAAAACAAAGAACCCCCTGTTATTGTTCAATAATTATCACACAACCATTTTTCACTCCTTGCACCCCACCGCCCCCTCTCCCGCGCTGCCCCCTTTCGATTGGCGTAGCATCGTTCCTTTATTGGTGCTAGATTGTAACCAAGATATCGACGGTACCGTTTTTACCGTCAAAGTCGAGGAGGCGATCTTTCAGAATGACTGAAACCGCCACACATGACGAAGAAATCTTCACCCCGCAGGAAATCCCGTTAGGCGGCGGCATTTCTTCCTATATCTCTTTTCTGACGCAAAGCGCCCCAAGCACAATCTCTTTTCGCACTGGCGCAGGTCGTATTTTCCGCGATCTGCTGATCCACTGGCCAACGATTGATACTTGGGAAAACGAAGCGCAGGAACTTTGCCAAAGAATAACCGACGCCGTTTATCCTCTGACAGGAGTCTTGTTCGCCCAAGCAGTCGACATAACGGTAACGATTTCCCCCACCCCCATAGAAGCGCCCGCGCGTATCGACGCGATGTCCACTTATGTCGTTTTCGACGTGGAGAAAAATCTTGAACGCCTGTTTTTTCTGTCGCCGAAGCACGATCTTCCTCAAACAGAGATAATGGAAACGTCTAAGGGCATCGTGGTTTTGTGCCGCCCCTTGCATTACCTTTATCACACGATCAAGGATGATCGGCAGGACTTGAGACATCCGCTCATCGGGATTTTTGAAATGCCGGAAAGGATGATCGCTGCGCTTTACGAACTGCCTGATTTTGTTCCGCGAGACAAAATTCTTCTCGACAGCATCAAAACTAAAATTAAATCGTTGCCAAAAACAATCGAGAACGACGCCGAACAGCGCGAAGCGAACCTCGCATTACCAAGCCGACATCTATCGCTGACAGGGCCGGTTCTTGCGGCGACGACAAGCCTGTCGGCTTTGTCGCCGCCGGTACGCGCCTTGGAACGGCGCATTATGATGCATGTCATGGATAAAAGTCTGTCCGCCGACATGCGCTTAGGCCTTCGCCGCGTCGCGCAAAATCTACGCGCAATTTATCCGCAAGCAATCGTCGTAGAGGCGGCACATCAAGAAACGGAGCGTCCTGCGTTCATCGTTTCCCCTCCAGCCACCGGCCCCGCGCTACAGCCAATTCTCACCAGACAACCGACGCAGCAGCCCATTTTAACGCCCACGTTGCAACCTGTGATGCCGCTGGCAACGACAGGACAAGCCACGCAAACACAAGCGACGACGCCAACGACCCAACCCATAGCAGCTGTGGCGACAGCGGCGCAGTTTGTGCGGCAGCCAGAAGCGGCAATCCCCGCCCCACGACCTGCCACGCCTTTGGTAACAGCCGCACAGCTCGCGCAACCACAAGGGACAGCAACGCCGACCGCTCAACCCATTACGCCTGTGGCAACCGCAGCACAGGAACTTCAGTCTCAACGAGCAACAACGCCCGTTGCACAACCTGCCTCGCCGCAAACAACAACAGGTCAGGTCACGCAGACGGCACCTGCCGCTCTGCCAGTTACGCCCGTGGCAACCGCAGAACAGTCACTTCAGCCACAAGCGATAGCAACGCCCGCCGCACAACCTGCCACGCCGCAAACAACAACAGGACAGGTCACGCAGACAGCACCCGCCGCTCTGCCGGTTACGCCCGTGGCAACCGCAGAACAGACCGCTCAGCCACAAGCGATGGCAACGCCGACCGCTCAACCTATCTCGACTCAAGCAACGGCAGAACTAGTCGCACAGACAATACCTACCGCCCAACCTGTTACGCCCGTGGCAACCACAGAACAGACACCTCAGCCACAAACGATAGCAGCGCCCGCCACACAGCCTGTTACGCCACAAACAACGGCGGGACTTGTTGCGCAGGCAACGCCTACTGCTCAACCCATTACGCCTGTGGCAACCGCAGCACAGGAACTTCAGTCTCAACAAGCAACAACGCCCGCCGCACAACCTGCCTCCCCACAAACAGCGGCAGGACTTGTTGCACAGGCAACGCCTACCCAACAGCCTGTCACGCCTTTGGCAACAAGTGACCGACGCACGGGGACAAGAGAACGGAGAGCATGGCCACGGAGCCCAACGCCAAGCGCCACCCCCTCACCACGACCCATAGATTATGCGCCACAGCGGACGAATGGGTTTTTCGCCTCGTCCCCGCACAGATTTACGGAACCGGAAGTCAGGCAAAAGGGTTTCTATGACAGGCTCCGCCCCTCCGCGCCCTCGGCTTTTCCGAAAGCGGTCTCCTCTGCGGGTGTTGGAGGACTCAATAAATCTGCATTTCCGTCGTCTGGGTTTTCAAATAACATTCTCGCTGCTGCCGCCGTCATGGGCGGTACAAAAACCAAGAAGGATGATCGCCTCAAACCGGAAAAGGACTTGAGGGCTCAGAACATTCGTTCAGACAGCCCCCCTGCTCCTATCGCCAGCGCAAACGTCAAGAAATCCAATAAGGGCGCTCCGCCCAAACTGGACAAGGATTTGATCGCTCAAGCCGAATTTGCCAAAAACAAACTCTGGGCAACGTTCCCCACGCCTTCGCCAACGCCGACGCCGCGCTCGCCCGTGACGCGGAAGAAAGCATAAAGCCTCCCCTCTCCCGCATTGCGGAAGAGGATGCCGCCGTTCTTACCTACCAACCCCCAGCACCTCCGCCGTCAAAACCCCGACAGCAGCCTTGATCTGCATTACCGCCACGGCTTCGTCCCGTTTGGCCTGAACCAGTCCGACTTTCGCCGCGAGCAACTCCTGTTCTGCGTTCAGTATGTCCAGCGTCGTGCGCGTTCCCGCTTGGGCTTCCTTGCGCACGCCGTCCAGGGCCAGACTTGCCGCATCCACTTGCGCTTGGTCGGATACCACGGCGGAACGCGCCGTTGTCAAAGCCTGCACAGCACCAGTCGCGGATTGCCGCACAGCAAGGCGTACATCTTCCAACTCCATCCGCCGCGCCGTCGCTTTATGTTCCGAAGAACGAATAGCCGAATACTCCGTCCCCGCCTGATAAAGTGGGATTTTCAACTGTAGCATTACACGGGCTTCGTCCTGTCGCCCGGGAATAAACTCGCTTTGCTCCCACCCTCGCGTCGCGCTGCCGACCAGATTAAGTTCAGGCAGAAGGCTCCCCAAACTCGCATTCGTTTCATCATCGGCCTGATCCTTGGAATAGGACGCCGCTATCACCGCCGGATTCTTCGTCACCGCGTTTTCAACAACGGCATCCCCGTCCAAAGGCGGCTCCAGCTTCATATCAGGCGCCTTCAATGTCTCCGGCGAAGTACCGACAAAACGAAGATAAGCGGCGCGATCATTCGCCAACTGCCCTTGCGCCCGCACCAACGCCGTCTTCGCTCCTTGCGCCCGTGATTGCGCCTGAAGCACATCAGTGCGCGTCACTTCGCCAAGGTCGAAGCGTTTTTGCGTTTCCTTATACTGTCGATCCAGAACCTCTCCATTATGACGATTCAGATCCAAAACCGCCTGATCGCGCACGATGTCCAGATACGCAGCGGCGACGTTCAGAAAAAGCTGCTGCTCCGCCGCCTGAAAGAGCGCGTAATGCCCCAAAGCCTGCTTCTGCGCCACCGATGTTTCCTCGATTGTCCGAAACCCGCGAAAAAGCGGCTGCACAACCTCAACCCCATAATTGCGCGGCGTCGATGCGCCGGAGGGCGGCAACATGGCGTTGCCCGGCGTCTTGTCATACAGCTTCCCCACGGAAGTTACCGCGCTAATATTCGGCTGCCAATGCGTTCGCGCCATCGTGATCTGCTCTTGCGTAATCTTCAGTTCCGACCGCTTTACCGCAAGCCCGGGGTTCGTCTGATAAGCCTGAGCCCAAGCCTGCTCCAAAGTTTCCGCATGCCCCACCCCCGACAGCAAAACCAACACTAACAAAGCGGCAAGCGCGGTTTTTATGTTTTTTGCTTTCATGATTTTCTCCCTACAACAGCATCCGCATCCCGCAAAACGACATAGATCGCCGGTATGACCAACACCGTCAGAATGGTCGACGAGGCAAGCCCAAACAACAGCGATATCGCCAATCCCTGAAAAATCGGATCGAGCAAAATAGTCGCCGCCCCGATCATCGCCGCCAAAGCCGTCAGCAAAATCGGGCGGAAACGCACAGCCCCCGCATCCAGCAGAATCTCGCGCAACGTCTTCCCCTGCCCCGCGCCGTGATGAATAAAATCCACCAACAGAATGGAATTCCGCACGATAATCCCCGCCAAAGCGATAAAGCCGATCATCGATGTCGCGGTAAACGGTGCGCCGAATATCCAATGCCCGATCACAATCCCGATCAACGTCAACGGAATAGGTGTCAAAATAACCAGCGGCAATTTAAAGCTCTTAAACTGCGCCACGACCAGAATATAGATGCCCAAAATTGCAATAGCGAAAGCCGCCCCCATATCGCGGAACGTCACATAAGTGACTTCCCACTCCCCGTCCCACAACATCGTCGGGTGCGTTTCGTTTTCAGGCTGCCCGTGAAAACCGATAACGGGTTTGGGCAATGTTCCCCAATCATGCTTATCCACAAGCTTGCCGACATCCAACATCCCATAAATCGGCGCTTCATAAGCACCCGCCAATTCAGCCGTCACCATATCCGCATAATGCCCGTCGCGCCGGAAAATCACAGGCGAGCCGCTTTCCTCGCTGGCATGCACAACGTCGTCCAGCTCGACAACCGACCGATTGCCCGGCTGCGCGTTTGCTGGCACAGGCGTCGATTTCAATTTCTGCGACCACGTTAAATCCCGCTTCGGCAACCGCATAAAAATCTCAATCGGATTGCGGTTCTCCCCGCGGTGCGAATAACCTACAGGCGTGCCGCTTAAAAGGGTGCCCAGCGTGTCATAAACATCGCTCTGCTCCACGCCGAAGAACTCCAAACGATCCTGATCGATGGAAAGCCGTAACCGAGGCCGCGGTTGCCCATAAGAATCGTCAATATCCACAATATACGGCACAGACCGGAAAATCTTTTTGACTTCCTCCGCCACCGCACGGCGCGTTTGAGCATCCTTCCCATAAATCTCCGCCAACAAAGTCGAAAGCACAGGCGGGCCCGGGGGAACCTCGACCACCTTGACAACGCTTCCCTCCGCCAAGCCCGTTAATCCTTTCAACCTGTTGCGCAAATCCAGCGCGATCTCATGACTGCTGCGATGCCGCTCCGCTTTATCGGCAAGGTTCACCTGAAGCTCGCCCATCTCTTGCTGTTCGCGCAAATAATAATGCCGCACAAGCCCATTGAAATTAAATGGCGCTGGCGTTCCCGCATAAGCCTGTACCGAAAGAACTTCCGGCGTCTTCTCGACAATACGCGCCGCAGCGAACAAGGCACGTTCTGTATCCTCTAGGCTCGACCCCTCGGGAAGATCGACCATAATTTCCAGTTCCGATTTATTGTCGAAGGGCAAAAGCTTAACTGTCACGCTGCGCGTCGCAAAAAGCCCGCACACCAACACCGTCGCCACGCCCACAACAATCAAAAAACGCTTGGCATCCTCACGTGACCGCAAAACAGGCTCGGCAAAGCGGCGATACAACTGCCCCAATTTGCCTTCCTGCTCATGCGCCGTGCGCGTTCCCACAACAGCGCGAGAGAATTTCAACATCGCCCAAGGCGCAACGACCATAGCGACGAAAAACGAAAACAACATCGCGGCAGAAGCATTCGCCGGAATTGGCGCCATATACGGGCCCATCATCCCTGAAACGAACATCATTGGCAAAAGCGCGGCGATAACGGTCAGCGTAGCAACGATAGTCGGATTGCCAACCTCCGCCACCGCCTCGATAGCGGCCTGCCCCTTCGCCCGCCCGTCATTCATCGCCCAATGCCGCGCAATGTTTTCGATAATCACAATCGCATCATCGACCAAAATGCCGATAGAGAAAATCAGCGCAAACAAACTCACGCGATTAATCGTATACCCCATTAAATTTGCCGCAAACATCGTCAGCAAGATCGTGGTCGGAATAACGATCAACGTCACTGCGGCCTCGCGCCAGCCGATAGCAAAGCCGATCAAAACGACAATCGAAACCGTCGCCAGTGCCAAATGAAACAAAAGCTCGTTCGCCTTGTCATTCGCCGTCTTGCCATAATCGCGGGTCAGATCGACGCGTATGCCTTCGGGGATCGTCGATCCTTTCAAATTTTCGATATGGCGCAAAAGGGACTCCGACACGACCACAGCATTCGCCCCCGCCCTTTTGGCAAAAGCGATGCTAACGGCAGGGGACGCAAACCACTCCCGCGCCTTATCGGGCACCAAATTCCACGCCCGATGCTCGACAGGGCTAGCCCCGATAATCACCTTCGCCACGTCGCGCACATAAACAGGCCTCCCGTCGCGTGTCGTCAGCAATAACAAGCCAATATCCGGCACACCCGACAAAGTCTGCCCCGCAGCTGCCTGCAAAACCCGCCCTTTGTCCCGCACGGCACCCGCCAAAAACGAACGGTTCGCGCCCTGTATCTTCCCCTTTAACTGTTGCAACGTCACGCCGAACAAGGCCAGCTTTTCAGGATCCGGCTCGACGCTAATCTCTTCCCGCGACCCGCCCGAGATATAAGTAAGACCGACATCATCGACCTTCATCAATTCGGCCTGAACCTTATCCGCCAATTCATAAAGGCTCTTATCGTTCCACCTGTCCGCTACTTTCTTTTCCGGCGAAAGCGTCAGCACGACAACGGCGACATCGTTGATCCCCCGCTTGACGATCAGTGGTTCAGAAATCCCCAAAGGAATGCGATTATAATTGGCGCGGATTTTCTCATGCACCCTCAGCACGGCATCGTCTTCACGCGTGCCCGTCAGAAACCGCGCCGTAACCATCACGCGGTCGTCTTGGGTCTGGCTATAAACATGCTCGACGCCGTTGATGCCTTTAACGATTTCTTCCAAAGGCTTCGTCACCAATTCCGCAGCATCAGGAGCCTTCAACCCATCGGCAGATACCAAAATATCCACCATTGGCACGCTAATCTGCGGCTCCTCTTCCCGAGGAATAACCGACAAAGCGACAAGCCCAAAAATGATAGCCGCCATCAAAAATAGCGGCGTCAACGGCGACTTAATCGCAAAGCGCGTCAAACTCCCCGAAAGACCGAGCTTCATGGACGCACCAGCGTATCGCCCGACTTCAAACCGGAAAGAATTTCTATCTCTCCCGACACAATTTTCCCCCTTTGAACAGGAACCTCCATCACACTGCCGTCTTCCATCTTCAACCGCGCAAAATCGATTCCGTTGCGCGTCACCAAAAAATCGGCGGGGGCGACGATGGCTTCGCGCTCCCCCGCCGAAACCCAAACGCGCACACGTTCGCCGACGAAATAATCGCCGACACCGCTCAATGTAGCGTCTGCGAGCAAACGCCCATTGTCGATTTTGGGGTAAACCAGTTTGATTGTCCCGTTCTGCGCCTCGGCAATACCCAAATCGCCACTATCCACGCGCACGGGATCGCCAGCCTTAATAAAAGCCGCATGCCGTTCTGGTACGCTTAGCCGCAGAATATAGTTCTGCTCCGCCAGTGTCGCGACAGCCTCCCCCGCCATAATCACGCTTCCGGCTGTCACAGGCACTGTTAATACGCGCCCCGCAGTAGGTGCTAAAATCTGCCCTTCCGATTGCTGCTGCTGCGCGACCGATTGCTGCGCCGTTTGCGCCTTCAAAGTATTCAACGCGACATTATAAGCCGTCCGCAATTGATCGACCCGCGCTTTGGTCGCAAAGCCTTCCTGAATAAGCTTTTCCGCCCGTTCCAGATCATCATGGGTTTGATGCACTTGCGCTTGCGCCGCCTGCACCTGCGCATCCTGCGATTGAATTTGCAGGCCCAGCTTTTGATCGCCGACCGAGGCGATCACCTGCCCCCGTTCCACACGGTCGCCCTGCTTGACCTTTATCTCCGTAATCGTGCCGCCGATACGCGCCCGCGCCGGAACGACATTGGCGCTTTCGACCGTGGCAAAAACCGCCTTTTCGTCCGCCACCATTTTTTCCGCAACGATAAAGTCATTCGCCGCCGCGTTTTCCTGAGAAAGCCCGGCTTTGTCCGCCCCCTTCGCCAGAAAATAATACGCGCTCGCCAACAGGCATCCCGCCAGCAAAACAGCAACAAGCGCAAAGGTTCGAAGACGAGGTCTTACCATGCGTTCTCTCTCCTTTTCAGAATTCACAAATTAGCGCGTCGGTAGCCCCGCCTGTTTCCAAGCCTGAATGCCCCCCGCCATATGGGCGCAATAATCCAGCCCCGCCTGTTGGCATTGAGCGATAGCTCTTGCCGAACGCACGCCCCCCGCGCAATGAAAGACCACAGACTGCCCCTCGGCAGGCTTCGGCAATGCGCGAGGGTCGAAGCGGGAAAGCGGAAACGACACCGCGCCCTCGATACGCACGGCGTTATGCTCGTCAAGTTCGCGCACATCGACAAGAATAATTGCTTTATCATCCAGCATCTTCTTGATTTCGACAGGCGAAAGATTTTTTTGCGGTTGAGCCATATTATTTTCCTTTACGGTTAGAGGTGCGGATTCCACATGATTTTGCGGGAGCGCAGTAGATCGTATAAATCGTCTCCAAAAGCGTTCGCGCCTCTGGGCTTTTGATCGCGTACCACATCGTCTGCCCATCGCGGCGCGAAGCGACAAGCCCGCCCGCCCGCATCAAGGCAAGATTTTGCGACACAGAGGAAGGGCGGATACCTACGCACGACGCCAACTCCCCTACAGATTTTTCACCCTCAACCAATTGGCAAAGGATCATCAACCTATGAGGATTGGCGATGGCCTTGAGTAACGCGCAAGCTTTGCCGGCTGTTTCCAGCATATGATCAACAATTATGTTCATAAGTGCACATATACAGAATATGGAAGATAATGCAAACAAAATAAATCGGCGCTCGCGCCACAAGAGTCCGTTTTCCAAACCTTAAAAACGTGCTATACAGAATTCTATCTTCATTGCGCCCTTAATCACAAGGAGCCACGCTCATGAACAAGAACATTCATCCCGTCGAACGCGTTATTCGCGTCGTTGTCGGCGCCATTGTCGCCTCGCTGGCTTTCTGGGGGCCACAGAACATGTGGTTTCTTTTGGGGTTAATTCCGGCTGCGACAGGCCTGATTGGCTGGTGCCCACCCTATGCCCTTCTGGGCATCAATACGGCGGGTTGTGGCTGTCAAAGCTGCGGCTGCGGAACCAAAAAACCGGAATAATGGGCGCGTTTATGAATCTTGACAAAGCCGTCCTGCGTTTCGCTGCCTTGGTAATTTTGGGCAGCCTCGCTCTTGGGTATTTCTTCAGCGCCTATTGGTTGCTGCTGACGGCCTTCGCCGGAGCGAACATGTTTCAAGCCAGCTTCACCGGCGTCTGCCCCGCAGCCCTTATCTTGAAAAAGCTAGGAATAAAAGAAGGCAACGCCTTCGAGTAATTCCCTCCCCTTGCGGGGAAGGTTAGGGAGGGGGTAAGCCGCAAGACACCCCACCAAAGCCAGAACGATGACTTAACTACCCGTCCCTACGCCTTGACAATCGTCGCCAATTCACCCGCCGTATCGCTCGCCCCCAGCGCAATCCGCGCCGCAAGCATGCGCTTAACAAGCTCGCGCATCGCCTCTGTATCGGTGGACGCCCCAAGAGCCTCGCCTTCCTTGACCAACTCATGGAATTCGTTCGCATCGGGGAACAGATAGGATTCATTCGACAAGCGTTTGAACCAAGTCCGCACATAATCGCCATCGCGCCAAGCAATGACAAAGAACAGATCGCGCATTTCAGACAGATGCAGATCAGCGTCGTCATAGCCTTCCGCCTCGGCGGCGTCGATGATTGCCTGAACCTTGCCGGCATGATTGTCGAAACGTGCGCTTTCTGTCTTTTCGGCATGAGCGCGAGCGATGCGGTTAAAGACCGCCGTCATCTTGCCCAAACGGCGCTGCAACAACGCCCCGCGATGTTTCTTGCCGATCTTGGCGATATCCTGACGCACAAACCGCGCCTCTTCCGCGATACGGCGTAAAGTTTCAGGATCGCTGGCAGCTTCTACCAAAAGCTCGCTTTGTTCCTGCAGGCGCATTTTCAGCAACTGCACCTCCGGTCCGCCGTCGGGCCCGATAGCGGCGGCCAGATCGCCCCATTCCTCTTCGCCCTGCTTGACGATGGCGGTGGCGAATTTCACGCCACTTTCTCCTGCGAAAGACACCTGCCCGGCTTGTGGTGCATAAAAACGCGGGGCTTTTAGTTCCAAAGGCGCAGCGCCCTCGCCCTGTATCATCACGGTCGCTTGCAAAATTCCGCTATCGCTCATCTGCCAATCGAACGCGATAGGTGCGCCTTCCTTAAGCTCGCAAGCATCGGGCAAATCTTCGCCGCCGATACGGAAAACGCCGACGCACAAATTCAAATCGATGCGTTCGTCATATTCGATCTGGAACAATTCAAAACTGACATGCCCCGCCTCGCGCGCCTTCAGGGCCCGCGCACTGGTAAATTGAACGCGGCCCTTTGCGGGGAGTGTCTCGCCCTTTTTTACCAGAGGCATCAAGGCGTTTTCCTGCGCATGCAAATGGTTCAAAACCTTGACCGCGATCGTCTGCGCCGCCGGAATGCTGCCCGTCGCCGCGACAAGGCGCGTAATCGTCAAAACCTGATCGTGCTGCGAGAGAATCTCGCCCTTGCCGTCCAGCACATGCGCGGTAAAGCGATGCTCTCCGGCCTCCACCAGAGGCACCAAAATTGTCAACTCGTCCGCCAAAGGTAACGCGCCCGAATCCCAAGACGTCCCCACCAGCTTGATCTGGCGGTCGTCGGACACATCACCCTCGACATGCAGCGTCACAACTGTCTTGTCGTTGGGCGTCCGCGCCGTATAGGTGAACGAAACGCGAGGTTCTTCCGGCACCGCGACCGAAGCGACCGAAGGCTTGGGTGCGCTGACATTTTCGGCATCCCACTGGCGGCCCTCGCAATAATAGGCTGCGCCAACGGCGACCGCCGTCATCGGATCGGTCTTCAGATCGGCGGCAATGCCCAGTTCTTCCGACACCATCTGGCGCACAAGCGGAATGCGGCTTGGCCCGCCGATGAACACGATGCGGTCGATTTCCTCATAGCTCGTATTATTTTCGCTAAGCAGCGTGCGGATCAGATTGATCGTCTGCATGATCGGTTCGCGGATCAATGCTTCCAACTGGGCGCGGGTAAAGGGCGCATCCAGATACATTTCCATTTCGTTCTGGTCGATCATCCGCAATTCTTCGTCGGACGCCAGAATAGCGGTTTCTTCCCGCGACGAAAGATCGATCTTGGCCTTTTCCGCCGCCAATAGCGCGATGCGGATCAAGCGGCGGTAATTAGGATCGCGCTGGAAATTTTCAGGCAGATCGAAAGTAGTAGCCAGCCACGGACGCACAATTTCATTGACGATCATGCGGTCAAAATCGCGGCCACCCAGCATATTAATGCCCTGATGCGCGAGAATCTTGACCTCGCCATTCACTGCCTGCGCCAACGCCACGTCAAACGTGCCGCCGCCCAAATCATAAATCAGAAAACGCCCCGAACGCTTCGCGCCCTCCATCGCCGCCAAAGCTGCCGCGATAGGTTCTTGGAGCAAATCGACGCGTTCCAGCCCAGCCATTTTCGCGGCGCGCAACGTGGCTTCGGATTGCATCTGGTTGAAAGCTGCAGGAACGGTAATGACCGCACCGACAATCCTGTCGCCGCCCGTTTCCGTCGCCGCCTGCCCCAAGAGCTGGCGAATAATCTCCGCCGAGCATTCCTCGGGCGACAAAGTTTGTTCCACGCCTTTGATTTCAATCGGCGTCGAAGTGCCCATCAGCCGCTTGAACCCCACTGCAACATTATCCGGCGTTACAAGAGCCTGATCATGAGCGCGACGCCCATACAAACGATGCCCGCGCTTGTCAAAATAAATAATCGAAGGCAACACTTCGCCGCCATCCGCCGGACGGAAAACGCGAGCCTTGCCATCGACGATGCCCGCGATAGCGCTATTGGAAGTGCCGAGATCAATGCCGAGATACATTTTGAGCTGACCCAAAAAACGAGCGATACATACTATCTAATGGAATTACCTTAAAAAACGGTTCGTTTTTGGTTAAGAAAGCCTTGCTACGCCAATATTCCCCCAACCCCACGCCCCGCCTTCGTGCGGCACGCATCATTGCAACCGATTATGGTTAATGCAATGGTTTCATTACAGAAAACGCTGTCCCCGCTGCAAATCCTTGTCATTCCGTGGCACGGCAACGCAAAGCGTTGGCGCGAACTCGGAACCCAGATGGCATTTCAGCGAACGGAGGCGTTGAGTTATTGAACGCACTGGTTCCGCTCGTCAGTCCTTTATTGCAATTATCGGGCACAGATATTGCTTGTGGGTAAACACGCTGG
>CAIXLI010000094.1 GCA_903920205.1 uncultured Pseudomonadota bacterium | reverse complement strand
CCCGCGCCTAACTGCCCGCTACGCTCGCGCCATCGCCCTTTACCGCACAGGACAACCTGACCGCGCTTTGGCTTTGACAGACGGCCTTATCAAGCAAGAGCCCGACAATCCGTTCTTCTACGAACTCAAGGCGCAAATCCAGTTCGAAAACAGTCGCATCGAAGAATCTCTAGAGAATTACAAGAAAGCCAACGCGTTACTGCCCGACTCTGCCCTCCTTCAACAAGCTTATGGTCACGCCTTACTGGAGAGCAAAGACCAAGGCAAGAACAGCGCACGCCTCGACCTTGCCATTCAGCGTCTACTGGAATCGAACAGATTAGAAGAGCGTATCCCCATGACATGGCGCTTTCTGGCCTCGGCCTGGGGGCGCAAGGCGGAACTAGCTCAAAACCAAAGCTTTGAAGCGATGGCGACCTATGCTCTCGCCGAAGAATCCGCCGCGTTAGGCAACGAAAAGGCCGCGGGTCAATTGGCAGAACGCGCGATGAAGGGCCTGCCGAAAGGCTCTGCCTATTGGCTCCGCGCACAGGATATTAAACTTTCCACAACGCCCGACGACGAACGCAAAACCGGCAAAGACGATAAGGACAAGAGAAAATAGTCTGCGAACGTTGACTCGCGCCCTAAAACTTGGTTGTGTCTTCCATCCCACCCTAAGAATCGGAGATTTCATGCGTAAAGCCGTCCTGTTTCTCACCGTCGCCATGCTCGGCATAGCCCCGTCTTTAAGCTTTGCAGCTGAGCCCCCCGCCGCGCCGGTTCCTGCTGCCCCTGTGGGTAGCTTTACAGACGCGCAACGCGCCGAAGTTGAAAGCATTATTAAGGATTATCTGACATCCAAGCACCCCGAAGTGCTGGCTCAAGGGCTTCAAACACTGCAAAAACGTGAACAAGACACGGCGGAAGCCAAAACGAAGGAAGAAATCAACAACGCCAAGGACAAGATTTTTAACGACCCGACCTCGCCTGTCGCCGGAAACCCCAAGGGCAATGTGACCATCGTCGAATTTTACGACTACCAATGCGGCTATTGCAAAATGTCGGAAGACGCCGTTGAAAAGCTGTTGAAAGAAGACAAGAATATCAAGTTTATCTACAAAGAATTCCCGATCCTCGGGCCAGTTTCTGCTGAGGCGTCCAAGGCAGCATTAGCAAGCGTCAAGCAAGGCAAGTTCCAAGCCCTCCACGCCGCCTTAATGAACAAGAAGGAACACCTGACCAGCGAAATGATCTATCAAATCGCCAAAGATGCTGGTCTTGATGTCGAAAAGCTGAAGAAAGACATGGCGGAAAACGCGCTCAATGACGCGTTGAACACCAACCTTAAGCTTGGGCAGGATATCGGCGTGCGCGGAACGCCGATGTTTATCGTCAACGAAAACATTTACCCGGGCGCCATACAATACGACCAGCTGAAGAAGGCCGTTGCCGATGTACGCAGCGAAACCAAGAAGCCCTGATCGTGAAAGCATCTCAACCCGTTTTGGTTTTGAACGGCCCGAACCTCAATATGCTTGGGGTTCGGGAACCGTCTGTCTACGGCACAGCGACATTGAAAGACGTCGAAGATCTGTGCCGCAAAACGGCGGAAGGCTTCGGCCTGAAAACCGAGTGCCGCCAAAGCAACAGCGAAAGCGAACTCGTTTCGTGGATTCAGGCGGCACGGGGTGCCTATGCGGCGATCATCATTAACGCCGGAGCCTATAGCCACACTTCGGTCGCCCTTCTGGACGCGTTAACCTTAACGGAAATTCCTATCGTCGAGGTTCATATCTCCAATATCCACGCCCGCGAAGAGTTCCGGCACAATTCCTACGTATCAAAAATCGCCAAAGCCGTGATTTGTGGCTGTGGCATCGACGGCTATGCCTATGCTATGCAGACGGCGGCAAAGCTGATAGAAGGCTGAAGATAGTTTTCCCCTCCCCCTTGGGGCGAGGGCGTTTATGGCGATACCTTCGCACTTGGAATTAAAGACCACACACGACTCGTTCATTATCGACAAGGACCCACGATGGCTAATACAAACAAATTCGATCTCGACATTGGCGCATTTCGCAAGCTAGCAAAGCTGTTGGAAGAAACAGGTTTAAGCGAGATCGAATACGCCGAAGGCGACCGTAAAATTCGTTGCGTCGGCCCCCGCGCCCAGATCGTTCAAACGGCGGCTCCCCTCGTCGCCCCCGTGGCCGCAGAAACGCCGACGGCCCCCGCCGCCAAGAAAGAAGCCAGCGGAACCCCCGTTCCGTCGCCGATGGTCGGCACCGTTTATATGGCCTCTTCACCTGGTGCCGCGCCCTTTATCAAAGTGGGAGACAAGATCAAGCAAGGCGACACGCTACTGATTATCGAAGCGATGAAGGTCATGAACCCGATCAAGGCTCCCCAAGCCGGAACCATCGCCGCAATCCTCGTCGAAGACGCCAAACCCGTCGAATTCGGCGAAACCCTCGTCGTCATCGAATAGGCTGCGCTGTGTTCGCCGCCCCAGCGTTAGACAAATAGGGAGGTTCGCATGAATAAGCTTCTGACTGTTGTGCTAAGCATCGTGATTTCTGTCGTCGCAGCTTATGTTGTCGCGGCGCATCAATCTTCTGCACCAGCACCAACCCAACCCGCCTTTGAGCGCGTGACTGCGTCGAACACGCTGCGTTGCGCCTATATCGTGCTGCCCCCGACTTTCGCCAAAGACCCGAATACGGGAGCCTATAGCGGCATTGCTTACGATCTTACCGAGAAAATGGCGGCAAGCCTGAATTTGAAAGTCGAATGGGTCGAGGAAGTCAATTTTGCCAACCTCGCCGAAGGGTTAAAAACACAGCGTTACGACGCCGTTTGTTTCCCCTTGTATTTGGGCAATGTATCGATGGCGAAAGTCGTTGACTATACCACGCCTATATATTTCACCGGAACCGGCATTATTGTCCGTGCCGATGATCATCGCTTTGATACTGACCGCGCAGCGATTAATTCGCCTGACGTTACCGTTGTGACAATAGACGGCGAAGCCTCGCAATTCATTCGCAACGAAACTTTCCCGCAGGCCAAAGACTACTCGATGCCGCAAAACACAGAAGTTGCTCAGATGGTCGAAACAGTCATCACGCATAAAGCCGATGTCGCCTTTTTCGACCAGTCCAACTTTTCGAACTATCTAGCGGCTCATCAGGAAAATTCGCTCGTGCGCGACATTGCTACAGGCAATCCTTTACGGCTTCACGCGCACAGCTTGGTTCTTAATAAAGGAGAAGCCAAGCTTGAATCAATGCTTGGTATCGCCCTGCATGAAATGGAATACGCAGGAGAAACAAACGCTATACTGAAAAAATATGAAGTGTCGCCCGGGGCTATCCTGCGCGTCTCGCCCCCCTTTGCGCCTCTGCCATAAAGGATCATTACCGTGTTCGAAAAAGTTCTTATCGCCAATAGGGGTGAAGTCGCCCTTCGCATCCATCGCGCTTGCCGCGAGATGGGCATTCGTACCGTCGCCGTTCATTCCACGGCGGACGCCGACGCCATGCATGTGCGCCTTGCCGACGAAAGCGTGTGCATAGGGCCTCCGCCGTCCAAACTCAGCTATCTGAACATTCCCGCTATATTGACCGCCGCCGCAATCACGGGCGCGGATGCGATCCATCCGGGCATCGGCTTTATGTCCGAAAACGCCAATTTTGCGGAAATGGTCGAACAGCACGGATTCGCTTTTATCGGCCCCACGCCCGAACATATCCGCCTGATGGGCGATAAAGTCACCGCCAAAAAAACCGTCAAGGAT
>CAIXLI010000093.1 GCA_903920205.1 uncultured Pseudomonadota bacterium | reverse complement strand
CCAGCCGACAGGCCAACCGCATTTTCCACAATCGAGAGGTGCCCAAGGGTTGCCAGTTCATCGAGCATGAAGCAGACAGGCAGGGCAGGGGGGTGAAGGGTATCGGTCATTTCATCAAGGGCGGCGGTCAGCACCAGCCGCAACCAACGATTGAACACCGGAAACTTGGGAGCAGACAGGCAGAGGTAAACCGTCATGGTTTTCTTTTTCCAGTCGGCAAAATCAACTTCCTTGCCTTTACCGGATGCCGCGAGACAGGCCGCAATATAAGGGTTGTCGAGAATTTCCGTTTCCCGTTGCGCCGTCGAAAGAATGGAGCCAAATTCTTTTGGCGGTGTATCAATGAAGGAGGCCGCAAGGGAAGAAAGCAGTCCGTCGCCAGAGATACTTGTCAGCATAGTATTCAAGACTTCAGGAACATCTCTCAGGAGTATCCGGCGCATTGTTGGAAGATCTTTTTCTTCCGCAGGAATCTCCGGTGACGTGAACACATAGAGAATAATTGTTGCAAGCAATTGTTGTGCGCTTGCTGTCCAGTGATCGCGCACCCCGCCTTCCTGTTCGACGAACATCTGACGGGGTTCTGCCTGCGCATTTCCCCTAGCGGAAAGCGCCATTACTACCTGCAATACATGAAGAACAAGAAGGCTAAACGCGCCCGTATCGGGCAACACGGTTCTCTTACATCCGAGCAAGCCCGTGACAAAGCGGTGGCCTTGCTGGCGCAGATCAACGCGGGTGGCGATCCAGTAGCAGATGGAATGCAGAAGCGAAGCGAGCCGACCGTTCGTGACTTGGCCGATCGGTACGCAAATCAGATGCGTGGCAAGTTGTGAAGGTTATTTCGCGAATGGCTTCCGTCGCAATTCTTCGTAACCATATATGCGCTTATTTTCGCTCCGGTTTTCTCCCTCTTGCTTCCACAGTGCTTCCAAATATCAAAAGTGGGGGATGGACAAACAAAAACAGCCCCGAAAGGGCTGTCTAAGTTTTTGATATGACAAGAAAGTTTGGTTGCGGGGATAGGATTTGAACCTATGACCTTCAGGTTATGAGCCTGACGAGCTACCGGGCTGCTCCACCCCGCGATACCTAATGCTTCTGGGGGCTGCTTGTTCAAGCGGTGAACGGGGCAGGTGCCTCAGGAAGTGGCGTTGTTGTGGCGCTTTGGCGGGGGAATGTCAACCGACTTTTGTTGCGGGGGGATAAATGCTATGCGTTGGGGCTGCTTCTGGCGGTTCGGGGCGGCTTGTCGGTTTTCTTGTCGGAGTTATTCTATGCTGTCTTTCCTGAAACACAAATTCACCAAAAAAGACAAACTTCTTGCCTCTTGGGGCGCGGCGCATGTCGTCATTCCTGCGGTGATCGGGCTTGCGCTGAGCCTTGGGCTGGTGGTCTGGCATGTGCAGACCGATCAAGGGCAGGTGCAGGAATTGCAACAGCAGGCCGCCGCGGTGGCGGAAGGGGGCGCTGCGCCCATTCAAACGGCTAAGATCGGCGGGGGATTTTCGCTCATCAATCAGGACGGGAAGGCGACAAAAGATACTGATTTCTTAGGTAAATACCTGATGATCTATTTCGGCTATACCTATTGCCCTGATATGTGCCCGACGGGGTTACAGAGTATGTCGCGGGCTTTGGATATGCTCAAGGACGAGGTGGGAAAGGTGCCGCCTTTGTTCATCACCGTCGATCCGGCGCGGGATACGCCGCAGAGGTTGAAAGAGTATGATTCCGCTTTCCACCCCAGCATTGTCGGGTTGACCGGCTCGGCAGAGCAGATCGCCGCCGTGGCGAAGGAATATCAGGTTTATTACGAAAAGGGCGAGGGCGATCAGGATTACGATGTCGCGCATTCGTCCGTTATTTATTTGATGAATCCTAAGGGGGCGTTGGTGGCGACTTTCGAGGAAGAGGTGGAACCGAATTTGATCGTTCAGGCTTTGAAGAAGGCGTGGGGGGAGAAGCTGTAAGGTTAACGGCTGAGTTCAGTGTGAGAGCCTGAATCCCGTTGATCTTCTTAGGCTGCGTTGATAGGGGTTGGTGGTATATTTTAGCGCGGATTGGGAGGGAAAATGACGGTTATTGATCGATGGCATGTTTTGGCGTCTGGGCAGACGGCAGAGAAAATCATAGGTGGCGAGGAGAGGGTTATTACGCCAGTCGTTTTTATAAAAAAAGGTTGCTTTGGCAGAGATGCTTTCCCTTTCTTGGGGGTCGGCTATGTGGAGAAAGATACGGGGAAGAGCGCGTGGCTTGTGTCGCTTGGCTCCGATCCTTTGATCGATTGTTTGCGGGCGATGGAAATTCTGGATAGGGCTACCAAAATACGCGCTGGATCCATGGGATTGCAGGATTGTATATATGCTCACGGTAAATTTGAGCAGTCGAGGCAGTATTTGGCGGAAGACCTTTGCGGATTGCTCGGAATTTCTGAAGAACAGCGGCTTGCCGTTTGTGATTATTATCCTTCGAACAGGCATCTTTTTCGCATTCTTTCTAAGGCCGCTCAGAGAAAAAGTATAGGGGGGTGGATTGTTCTTCTTGAGCTGCGTAGAGCTATCCCGCCCGATCAAAAAAAGCTTCCTCATTCCTTTCGTCCTGTATTCAAAGACTTGCTGCACAAAAGGCAGCGCTTTGCGACCGCGCATGAAACTAGAAAATCCTTGGGCTAGGGGGCTTGGTTTCTGTGATTGATTTTGCGGGAATACAGCGCGGGGTTGCCTGACATCGCTTTCGCGGAACGCCCCCATCCTCCGACCCCTTCCCTCGGGGGGAAGGGGAGTTTGGGGGGGGCTTTGTGTAAAGCCTTGACTCGTATCGCTGTGCACCTTAGTTTGCGCCCGAGTTTGACGTTGGGCGTATGGGTTGTTCTCGTAACTTCTGCAGGGACGGAATGGATCCGCAAAACGAAAAACTTGAAGCCTTGTCCGAGCGTATTCGCCTAGCTGAGGCGGGGGCGCAGAAGAAGGTGGAGCCTAAAACAGAGCCGAGTTCGACGCGCAATGCGGGATTCGATCTGGCGGGCTCTATCATCGGCGGGGGCGTTATCGGCTATTTTCTGGATCGCGCATTCGGAACGACGCCGTGGTGTTTGGTCGGTATGGTGTGTTTGGGCTTTCTGTCGGGAATCACGGGTATTTGGTTTTCGATGCAACGGCCTCAACGATAAAGTTTAGGATTGCGACTCTTCGCGTTCAAGATCAGGTGTAGGAAGACATGGCGTCTCTTTTCGAAGAATTTGAAATCCATCACATCGGCGCACCGTTGTTTTCTTTGGGCGGTCATGCGATCGCGTTTACGAATTCCGCTTTGTTTATGTTTTTGTCGATCAGCGCGTGCACCTTGTTGATGGTGGCGGCGATGCGTCCACAGGCCGTTGTGCCCGGGCGTTGGCAGATGATCGCGGAAAAGCTTTATGATCTTGTTGCGGGGCTTTTAGAGAGCGGGGCAGGGGAAAAGGCGCGTCCGTTCTTTCCGTTTATTTTCACAATCTTCGCCTTTGTCCTGTTTTGCAACCTGTTCGGCATGTTGCCTGGATCGGTTTCGGTGACGAGCCATATCATTGTCAATCTTTCGATTGCCTTGATCCTGTTCGCGGTCATCCTTATTACCGGTTTTGCGCGTCACGGCTTGCGTTTTCTGACTTTGTTCGTGCCGCACGGCATTCCTTTGTTCGTCGCGCCGATTATGGTGTTTATCGAACTGTTTTCCTTCTCGGTTCGTCCGTTCAGTCTCTCGACTCGTTTGTTTGGGAACATGCTGGCGGGGCATCTTTTGTTGCAGGTGTTTGCCGGTCTGGTCGTCAGCCTTTTGACGGCGGGGTGGCTGGCGGGGCTTAGCATTCTGCCGCTTTTCGTCGATATTGCCATTATCGCCTTCGAATTTTTCGTTGCGTTTTTGCAGGCTTACATTTACGCCGTTCTGGCGTCGGTGTATCTGCATGACGCGATCGAAATGCACTAGCCTACCCTCTGATCCTTTAACAACTCAGGAGTTCTACCTATGGAAGAATCTGCTCTCAAGTATATCGGCGTCGGCATGACCATGCTGGGCGCGACCATCGGCGCTGGTTTCGGCCTCAGCCGCGTTTTCTCGTCCTGGCTTGAAGGCATTGCGCGCAATCCTTCCGCCGATTCCAAGCTTTCCAAGGCTGGTTTCATCGCCTTCGCCGGAACGGAACTCGTTCTGCTGATGGGTTTCGTTATCGCCATTATGGTTCTGAACAAGTAATCTGGTCCGATGAATCTTTCCAAAAACATACGCGTCTTTGTGGCAACCGCTTTGCCGTTCGTCATGTCTTCGCTGCCCGTCTGGGCAGAGGAGGCGGAAGCGGGCGAGAAGGGCGGTTTGCCCCAATTCGACACGTCTTTGTTTCCGGAACAGATTTTCTGGCTCGTCGTCAGCTTCGCCGTTCTGTATTTGTTGATGTCTGTGGTCGCCTTGCCCCGCGTTGCGCGGACGCAAGGAAACCGCAAGAACGTCATCGCTGCGGAAATCGACGCGGCGCGAAAGGCTAATGATACGGCTCAGGCGACTTCGGCTTCGGTCGTCAAGTCGCTGGGTGAGGCACGATCCAAGGCGCAAAGCAGCGTCAGCGCGATGCTGGTCGAAGTCGCTGAAGAGGCCAGCCAGCATCATGCGGCGAAAGAAAAAGAGCTTCTTCGCCGCTTGCATCGCGCCGAAGAAGATATTGCGGTGACACGCGAGGCTGCCATGAACGAAGTTCGCGCCAGCGCTTCGGATTTGGCGAACGCGATTGTCGGTAAAATTCTAGCTTCACAGGGACGGGTCGGCGCATGAACGAAGCTTTGCAAGACCCGATGAACATCTATGCGATTGCCTTTGTCATCTTTGTGGCGTTGGCTTATTTCCTCGGGCGTAAGCCTGCGCTGCAATGGATCGACGGGGAAATCGGCAAAATCAGCGCAGAGCTCGATACCGCTCGTCAATTGCGCGCCGAAGCGGAAGCCGCCCTTGCGGACTGCAAGGCCAAGCAGACCGCCGCCGAAAACGAAGTTCAAATGATTCTTCATATGGCGAAGCAAGAGACCGAGAGCATGCGCAAGCAGGCCGAGGCCGATCTTGCCGTCACGTTGGAACGTCAACAGCAATTGGCGACAGAGCGTATCCGTATCGCTCAGTCCGAGGCCGTGGCCTCTGTCCGTGACGCCGCGATCGCGCTGGGGATGGAATTAGCGCGGAAGACTTTGACGGAAAATCTATCGCAAGGCGATGCTGCCAAGCTTGTCGAGCAAGCTATCGCCGATGCACCTGCGCTAAAGGCGGCGAAGGGTAGGGCGGCTTAAAAACGTATTTTTGGGGAGGAAGGCCCGTAGGCTTTGGTCGGCGGGGCTTCTGGCTGTCTTTGTCTTTTCCCCCCTATAGTCAGTCCATCTTCTTAGTTTCCGTAGGGTCGTTTGCATAAACAGAAACCCAATGGTGCCCCGCCAATGCGCGGATGACGACTGTTATTGTTATGGAAATTGTTCAAAGAAACCGTCTTTCCCGCGGCGGAATCCTATGAGTTTTCTTGTTTTCTGTCTTACTAAACAGAAATATCCCACCTCATGTGATATCTTCCCCGACGTCTCTCTTCCAATGTCCTATAACACCCAAGCCTCGTAAGAGGCATTTGGGTCTATTCCGTCCTCGCCAAGCTGCAGATTACGGGACAAAGGCGAAAGACTCCAAAAAGGCTGCATGCCGCCGCCTCGCGCAAGCGAGTGCCAAGCGGGACGCGCGCTTCCTTTTTTCTTGAGATGGAGTAACGACCGATGCTTTTGAAACTGCCCCAATAAAACGATGTAAAAAACGCCCCTAACAAGTTTCCCTGCCATGCCTCATAAT
>CAIXLI010000092.1 GCA_903920205.1 uncultured Pseudomonadota bacterium | reverse complement strand
GGATGCAGGATTGCGCCCTCCATGGCTGGCAACTCGCCGATAACAAAGAAATGCGGATGGAAGGCTATGCCTCTAAAATCCGCTCGATGGGTTTCACGGCGCGAGGAAAATTTCTGGCGACCTCTGGCGCGGAACAAGTGATCTGCTGGCCTTTTTCCGGCGGCGGCCCGTGGGGCAAGCCGCCGTTGACCCTCGGTGGCACAGACGGCAGGCTCGTCACGCACATAGCGCCTCACCCCAAAGACGACATGGTCGCGGCGGGCTACAGCGATGGCATGATCGTGCTCGCGCCTTTGGATGGGCGCATGGAAATTATGATTAACACGCCCATCGCCGCGCCATCTTCGGCGATCAACGGCCTTGTTTGGAACGCGGCGGGAGACGCCTTGTTCGCGACCTCGGAATCCGGCACAATCCTGCTGTTCACGATTGCCAGCGTCAGGAAAGCCCTTGTCCAAGCTAATTGAAACGTCCAAGCAAGTTGAAGAAATTCTCGCCAAGCTTGTCGGATTCGACACGACCTCGTGCAATCCCAATCGCGCCTGCATCGACTATATCCGCGATTACCTCGACAGCGTCGGCATCGCCAGCGAGATCGTCGCCGATGACACGGGCGGCAAAGCGTGTCTGTGGGCGACCATAGGCCGTTCGGATCAACAAGGCGTCGTCCTCGCCGGACATACCGATGTCGTGCCGGTCAAAGGGCAGAGATGGACATCCGATCCTTTCATGCTGACCGAACGTGACGGCAAATTATTCGGGCGCGGCAGCGCCGATATGAAAGGCTTTATCGCCTGCGCCTTGGCCTTTATCCCCGAATTTCTTGCTGCCAAAACGACAAACTGTTTTCACCTTGCGCTGACCAGCGACGAAGAAACCGATATGTCGGGCGCACACCGCCTGACCGATCACCTTTCCGCGCAAGGAATCAAACCCGCATGGGTTTGGATCGGCGAACCGACGGGGTTGTCCATCGTCGATGAGCATAAAGGAACCGCCGCTTATCGCACGCGCCTGACAGGCGTGCCCGGACATTCAAGCCAGCCGGACAAAGGCCTGAACGCGATTGAACTATCTGCGCAGTTGATGGACATCATCTCGGACGTTGCGCGGCGCCGTAAAGAAATCCCCTATGCCGCGTCGCGTTTCGACCCGCCATACTCGACGGTGAATTTTGGCACCATCGAAGGCGGCACGGCGGATAATATCATCGCCGAGACGTGTGAACTGCTCTGGCAAACGCGCATCCACCCGGGCGAAAGCGCGCAGGGAATTTTCGCCGAGGTAGAATCCCGCGCCCGCGTCGCTTTCGCGCCGCGCTTTGCTGCCTTTGCCCCCCACGCGGGCATGGAAAGTTGCCTCTGTTTCGATATTCCCCCCTTTCTGGCGAAGGCGGAGAATGCGGGGGTCAAGACTCTGCGACGCCTGTTAAAATGCGACCAAACGCATGCCGTCGGCTTTGCCACCGAAGCGGGCATTTTTCAGAAATTAGGCGCTGATGTCGTCCTCTGCGGCCCTGGTTTTATCGAACAAGCGCACCAAGGCGATGAATTCATTGACAAAAACCAGCTTATTCCATGCGTTGACTTGATGCGGCAGTTTCTCCTATCTTCCTCTGCTTAGAAAAACGCGTCCCCAATCAGGAGTATGCCATGGCCACCGTCACCGTTCCGCAGAACTACAAGCCTACGGAAAAAGAAACCTATATGAATCCGGTGATGCTGGAGTATTTCCGGCACAAGCTTTTGAACTGGAAAGCTGAAATCGTGCGCGAGTCCGACATCACTTTGCAAGACTTGCAAGAAGAAGGCGGCATGCAGGAGCCGGACATCGCCGACCGCGCCTCGGCGGAAACCGAAGTCGCGCTGGAACTGCGCACCCGCGACCGTCAGCGCAAACTTATCAGCAAGATCGACGAAGCGCTGGATCGCATCGAACGCAACGAATACGGCTATTGCGAAGAAACGGGCGAACCCATCGGCATCAAGCGTCTCGAAGCGCGTCCCATTGCGACGCTGACCGTCGATGCGCAAGAACGCCACGAACGCAAAGAACGCACGCAACGCGACGAACGGGAATAATAACAACACGGCAGAAAGGGGCATCGACATGCGCAGACTCGGATTATTCTTTGTTTTGCTTTCGCTTTGTCTTTCCCTTGCGCCGATGCAAGCCCGCGCTCAAGGCTCTGCATCCGAATTGTTCGGCGTGCGCGAAGTCGTGGTCGACTATGTTCGTTTCGTCGATCCCAAAGTGTCGGATTCCTGTAATTTGTCGCGCGAGAAAGTCGCCACGGTTCTTACTAAAGCTTTGGAAGGCACGACAGTTCCGGCGATAGCCGCGCTTGATGCCAAGCCGCCGGTGATGGGCGTCGCCCGCATCCAATTGATCCCCCAGATATCCTCGCATATGGGCGAGAATTTCGATTGCGTGTCGTGGATTTCCCTCTCGGCGGAAAGCCGCGCCGCCGCCGTTATCCCTCCGGTCAATACGCTGCGCAGCTTTACGGCGGTTTACTGGCGTCAAAGCGTCAAGGTCGCCAGCGGCTCTGCTATTCACCCGCAACTGGTCGGCGATATGCTGCAAAAAATGGCGACGCAATTCGCACAGCAATACAGGCTCGATCAGCCTCCCGCCCTGCCGAAATGAAGGACGCGGAAACGGCGCTCATACTGACAATACCCGATGATGGGTGGGGGCAAAGAACGGATAAAGCCCTTGCCACGCTGGCTGCCCAAGAAAACCCCTCGCTCTCCCGCGCACGGTTGCAGGCTTTGTTGGCGCAAGGGCATCTTTCTCTTGCCGGAAAAACTGTCACCGACGGCAGCCATAAGGTGAAAGCGGGCGAAGTTTACACGCTCATCCTTCCCCCGCCGGAAAAAGCGGAACCCGAAGCGCAAGCGATGGATCTGGTCATTGTCTACGAAGACAAAGACGTGATCGTGATCGACAAACCCGTCGGCCTTGTCGTGCATCCCGCGCCCGGCAATCGGGACCATACTTTGGTCAACGCGCTTCTTGCCCATTGCGGCGACAGCCTTTCGGGCATAGGCGGCGTGGCGCGTCCGGGCATCGTGCATCGGTTGGATAAGGATACCAGCGGCCTTATGGTCGTCGCCAAAAACGATGCTGCGCATCATGCGCTTGCCCTGCAATTCGCCGACCGCAGCCTCAGCCGCACCTATCACGCCCTCGTCTGGGGCGTCCCCGCGCCCAGCCAAGGCAGCATCGACGCGCCGATAGGCCGCAGCACCAAAGATAGAAAAAAAATGGCGGTGATGGGCAAAGGCAAACCCGCGCTCACACATTACCGCGTGATCGGCGATTTTGGCGGCGCTTCCTTGGTCGAATGCAAACTCGCCACAGGCCGCACCCACCAAATCCGCGTCCACCTCGCGCATATCAAACACCCCGTCGTCGGGGATATGGTTTATGGCGGCGGAAGGCGTGGCAGAACCGGTGAAGAAATCCTACAAAAATTCCCCCGCCAAGCCCTCCACGCCCTCGAACTCCACTTCCTCCACCCAAGTACCGGCAAACTAAAAAAATTTACGTCGAAACTGCCGAAGGATATGGCGAAGTTGGTGAGGGGGATAAAGGGGAGGGGAGGATGACGGTCAGAGAGAAGCTCGTATCCTGTACGGCACGCCAATATTTTTCACAGCAAAATCAACAAGATAAAAGCTGGCGCGATGCGGGGTGCCTGCATCTTGGGCGAAAGCTGTCAAAGCGGATTGCTGTCGTGCTGTTATACTGCCCTCCATCTCTACGTGCTGCGCCGACACGTGCTGCTTGCGCTTTCGAGACCGCAAACGGGCACATTTCCCATCCGTGCAAGAAAACGGTGCAGCGTCATAGATGTGTCCTCAGATAGAAACAAATCACCTCTTCCATCTCATGATGGGCTGTTTTGAGGATTACGCTTTTTCTTCCCATCGAAACGCAGTGCAAAATCACGCAGCGCAAAGTCAGCTTGCAGCGCGATAAGGTTTCGATCTGTGGGTGGCACAGAAACATAATCCAACCCTACTTGGCCTAAAGCCAGCAGTGAATCTAAATCCGTCGCTTGCGCGCCACAGAAACCAACCTTGATGCGCGGATTGGCTTCTCGAGCCTTTTGGGCAATCGCGGCAACCTGACTGAGAACCTGAGGATACAAGACGGCATAAGGATCACCTTGTTTCAGTCGACACTCGTTCCGTGCCTTGGCATCTCCGCGTGGTATCCCCAAGATCTGTTCGGTCAAATCATTGCCGCCAATATTCAGCGATTGCACCAATGGGGCGATCATGTCGATATTCGCAACAGCAACCATATGTTCGATCATCGATCCGACGCCGAATTGTCTTGAGGAAACGTTAGTCTCCTTAGCCGCTATACGCGCCATCTTTCTTACGGCTTCGATCTCGGCGACTGTTTGCGTCATGGGAACACAAATCTCGAGACGCGCATTGATTAAATTTGGGCGTTCTTTGCGTTTGCCGAGATGCCGAGCATAGGCGGCAAAAAGTGACTTTAATTGAGCTTCGTAAAGGCCGGAGCAATGCAACCCCATTTGAACGCCTCGCCAATTGGCGGCAGGAATTTTGTTGCTTAGAGTCAAAAGCTCTTTGGCGTTCAAAATTTCATTCGGCAGCGCATCAAGCAACCGCGTACGAACAGGAAAAATGCCAAAATGGCGTTGCTGGCCGAAGGCATCAAACATTTGTTCGTATTGTTTTTGCTGACCGCTTGCGAATTTTTGCAAAGACGAGCCATCACAATCGTTGCCCAAAAATATGTTTTTCAACGAGCTCCTCTGACTTGCGTCAGAATAGGCAAACAACTCAGACCGCACCAGCCCCACGCCGGACGCGTGTTGCCCCACATCTTCCGCCTGAGCCACACAGTTAAGCGTGGCTTCAAACCGCACGGGCTTCAACCCCTGTTTGCGAAAGGACTCACGATAAGCGTCGGGAATGCAATTAACATACCAATCAAGCTCCTTTTCTTGAACTCCCAGTCTTTTCGAATACAGCCCCCTCCCGCTTGCGGAAGCGTCAAGAGTTAGTTCATCGCCTCGTTTGATCTCAAACCCTTCGCCAAAAAGGCGCGGATTGACTGGGGCTTTTAATTCCAGAACGCCGCCGCTTATACTGCCCACAAGAACGGTGACATCGAACGCGGTGGCAAATTCAAAAAGATGTTCAATATTTGTTTCATCCAAGGATACAATGCCAGCCAATCCTTTAAGGCGTGAGTAATTAGGTGGGATCAAAGTCTTTGACGATAAGGACGGGATATCCTCCCTTATCGCGCATCGCTTCAGCGTCTTCTATCGTAAAGACCGCACGACCCCGACAAACACCACCTGAACCGGCGGCAAAGCGAAGAACAGGATTGTGGCGATTCAATTCGTTTTCATGAATGCGAACGCCAATGTCCGAAGAAAAGGGGCGTTTGTATTGCGCCGCCCAAATCTCCATAGCCCGCTTTGCAGGCAACACACCCCCACGATAAAGTCCTTCGGCATCCCTCGCATTTACCAAATTGTGGCGAATGCGGTATCGATCCATTTGCTCGTATGATGTCGGAAGCTTTTTTTTAAGCGCACGATTGACTAATTGATTAAAATTCCATGTTTGCGAGGAAACAAAGCTATCCGAAAAAATGTCGAGCAGCAAAAAGGCTGTGCTGCCTATTTCATTAAAGTCAAAGAAATAGATTTTATCGGCAGGCATAGCGCCACGACGCTCAACTTCTTTCTTGCACGCGCGGGCGTAAGCAGATTCCACAGACGAAAAAGCCAAATATTCCGGCATCAACCCCGAACGATTTTTCTTCAACCATTTCGCAATTCTCAAGAAATCTTTAGCTCCATCCAAAGGCGTTGATCCGAAAGCATCGATCAACATAATTTTTGGAACAAAACTTTCTTGTTTAAGAAAACCTATCACCTGATTAACTGAAGAAGCACACACCACATTCCATTTTGGGAAAATGGCTGGCAAAGTTTTTCTAGTCGATCGAAGCCCTACATTATCGTCCACAATTAGTATGGTATCGCTATGCGCTATCATCATCTTTTCCAAAATCTCTGCCTGTATTTGAGCAATATAAACAAGAACAGGCGCAATTAAAGCGCAATAACATGGTTAATCCAGCTATTATCGTCATGAGCCAAGTTCTAATTGTGTCAATTAGCGAACGCCACTTAGGTATGGCTCTTGTGGCAATTCAGAAATCCCTGAGACACATTGCTGAATTATTCCATCTTAAGGCTAACAAACCAGTGCCCCGATTTATCCTGTGCGGCACGCCAACCAGACAAAAAGGGCGAGCTATCGTCCCTCGCGCCGCTTCGTTACACCAAAACCAACTCACCCAAAAGCTTTTCGACAAGGGGTTGTTCTTCGGGCATCTTCGGCGCGGCTTCTCTGCACGCGAGGGCATAGTCTTTAATGGCTCTGTTCAGCCATGCGCGGTCTTGGGGGGCGAGGCCTTGCCAGGCTAAGTGAACGGCGCGTTGGGTAGGGGATTGTGCGGAAGACGTTTCAAAATTGCCGCTTTCCAGAAGAAGCGCGGTTGTCCGATAATTCTTTTCTTGGGCGGCAAAGGTAATCGCTTCCGCCAAGGCATAGGCAAAGCCGTCCGACGCGCTTTCGTTCTTCTGCACGGCGCGGCCCAATTGACGCACCCCTGCGCGTGTTTCTTCCTCTCCCCGCGCCAGAACAAGCTTGGTTGCTTTAACGGCGCGTTCCGCCGTAAAGCCTTCGACCGCCTTGGTGCCTTGAAGCATCTCCGCGAATTGCGCCAATTCCATCCCCGAATTTCGGGCCAGCATATCGTCGATAACGCGCGCGGAATCGCCAGAGGTTAGCGCAGGATGAAAGGCAATGTTTTCCGCATAGGCGCGAAGGGCGGCGCGGGAAAGCTCTTCAAATTTTTCCTCTTTAAGAAAATCCTCTTTCATCCGCGCATAGGCCAGAGTCCAAGAAGGCCCCATCGCCTGCCCAAACTTTTGCCATGTAAACGGCAACAACCCGTGTTTCGCGGAAAAATGCCCGTCCACATTTTGTTGAATCGCGGTGTAATCTTTCGCGGAAATTAAGCCGGCCCAGCGCAGATAGGCGACCAATTCGCCAACCAGCCTCTGCCTCGCTGCGGTATGAACCGGCACAGGGGTTTCAATAACCAAAGCGTTGTTTTTCTCTTCCAAAAGAACGGGCGTGCGGGGATGTTCTGTGTGCAGCTTCTTAAAAAACCGCGCTCCTTGAATCCCCTGCAAAAGGAGGCTCGGCGTGCGGCCATCGCCGTCCGGTGGAAAGGCAAAAGACAGAGAAGCCCTGCCATCGGGATTTTCTACGTAATGCAGCGACAGAACAGGCAAAGAACAGCGCACATAAAAAAATGCGGGCAAACCCCTCATGTGGTGATTATCCTGCAAAGCCATAATGCACCTAAGAATAACGCCTTAAAAATATAGGCCTAGGGTAAGTCCAGCCTGCCACACGAGTCAAACCCATCATTACTTTCATGCCTTTTTTTCTGGCAAAACAGGCTTTACGGCAACAATCCTTCGCGTTCCGCCCCAATCTTAATATTATGTTGCAGCTTCTCGAACGCCCGCACCTCAATCTGGCGGACGCGTTCGCGGCTTACACCTAGGCGTTGGGATAGGTCTTCCAGCGTGGCGGGGGTTTCGCTGAGGCGGCGGGCGATGATAATTTCGCGTTCACGGGGGTTTAGCCCCTCCATCGCTTGAGCGAGAAGTTTTTGGCGATTGCCGAATTCCTGCTCTCGGCTCATTTGCGTGTCGGCGGCTTCAGCTTTATCGACCAGCCAATCCTGCCATTCGTCGCCGCCTTCGCCGTCCTTGCTGACTTGGGCGTTCAGCGATTGATCGCCACCGGACAAGCGGCGGTTCATATTAACCACTTCTTCTTCTGGAACCGCCAAACGCTCGGCGATTTCCTTAACCTGTTCGTGCGACAAATCGCCGTCGTCGATGGCCTTCATCTCGCCCTTCAAGCGGCGTAAATTAAAAAACAGCTTTTTCTGTGCCGCCGTCGTGCCGATTTTAACCAAAGACCAAGAATGCAAAATATATTCCTGCATCGCGGCGCGAATCCACCACATGGCATAGGTCGAAAGGCGAAAACCGCGATCAGGGTCAAAGCGTTTAACCGCCTGCATCATCCCGATATTGCCCTCGGCGATCAAATCCGCCAAAGGCAGCCCATAACCCCGATACCCCATGGCGATTTTGGCGACAAGGCGCAGATGGCTGGTGACGAGTTTATGCGCGGCCTCAAGGTCGCCATGCTCTTTCCAAGACTTGGCGAGCATGAACTCCTCATTGGCCTCCAGCACAGGAAATCTGCGAATCTCGCGTAAATAAACGGCGAGATTGCCTTCACCGCGCAGGGCCGGAAGATTGGCAAAAGATGCGCTCATATCCGCTTTCTTACCTTATTTCTGAGCGGGATAGAAATACAAACCCTTTATGGCATGAAAAAGACGCAATTTTTGCTTACTAAACCCTCGGAAATTCGATAAAAAAGACCGTTATTACAAAAAAAACACGCGCAACCAAGGTTGGACCCATGACGCACCATTTCGATCCCACGATTATCCGCGAATACGACATCCGCGGCACCGTCGGTAAAAATCTGAACGAAGCCGACGCGCTTGCGCTCGGCAAAGCTTTCGGCACCATGGTTGCCCGCGCAGGGGGCAAACGCATCGTTGTGGGCTATGACGGGCGCTCCCATTCGCCGATGTTTGAAGCCGCTTTGGTGGCGGGGATGGTCTCGACAGGCGCTTCCGTCGAACGCGTCGGGCTTGGCCCCACGCCCATGCTTTATTTCGCCGCAGCGTCGAGCAAAGCCGATGCCGGTATTATGGTCACGGGTTCGCATAATCCTCCCGATCAAAACGGATTCAAAATGCTGCTTGCTAAAAACCTGATCGGTGGCGGCCCCATCTATGGCGCGGCGATCAAGAAACTGGCGGAAATCGCGGCGGCGAATGATTTTGTTTCTGGCGAAGGAACTGTTTCTTCGCGCGATGTTTCGGAAGAGTATATTGCTCGCCTCTTGCAAGATTATCAGGGCACGACTCCTTTGAACGTCGTCTGGGATTGCGGCAACGGCGCTGGTGGCGACATCGTTCGCCGTCTAACGGAAAAACTTCCGGGCACACATACGCTTTTGTTCGCCGATATTGACGGCACCTTTCCCAACCACCATCCCGACCCTACCGAGCCGCATAATCTGATCGATCTGCAAAAAGCCGTCGCGGAAAAACACGCCGATCTGGGCATCGCCTTCGATGGCGACGCCGACCGCATTGGCGCTGTCGATGGTCTGGGACGCATCGTCGCGGGCGACCAATTGCTGGCGATCTATATCAGCGAAGTTCTGAAAACGCATCCGGGCGCGACGATCATCGCCGATGTCAAAGCCTCGCAAGTGCTCTTCGACAAGATAGCGGAACTCGGAGGCAATCCTGTTATGGGCAAGACGGGCCATTCGCTTATCAAGGTCAAAATGGCCGAAACAGGCTCGCCGCTCGCGGGCGAGATGAGCGGGCATATCTTCTTCGCCGATAAATATTACGGCTATGACGACGCGATCTATTCCGCCGTGCGTTTGGTGTCTCTGCTCAGTGCGTCGGGCAAATCCCTCTCCGCATGGCGCGACAGCCTGCCGCAAACGATCAACACGCCCGAAATTCGCTTCCCCGTTGACGAAGTGCGCAAATTCGCCGTGGTGGAAGAAGTCAAAGTGCGCCTCAAGCAAGCCAACGCCAAGGTCAACGACACCGACGGCGTGCGCGTCTTGACCGAAGACGGATGGTGGCTGCTCCGCGCCTCGAACACGCAAGCGGTTCTGGTCGCTC
>CAIXLI010000091.1 GCA_903920205.1 uncultured Pseudomonadota bacterium | reverse complement strand
GTTATGGATATGGCCTTCCGCGACGACGAATGTCGGATACGCACAAGAAATGCACCCGCCAACTTCGCAACAATCAATCACGCTGCCAGCAATTTACTCAGAACCTCAAAAGGCAAGGAAAGCCTTCAACTTAAACGACATATCGCAGCTTGGGACACCGATTTCCTCTGCAATGTGATCGCATGTTAACTCAGTCGATTGCCCTGCGCCGTCTTCTTAGAAGGCTGCTTTGTTAAAGCCATTTTAACTGTTGCCGCGCGAAGATTATAATCCGTCCGCTTGAAAACCTGAAAATAGTCTTCGCTGCCCCTCCGCAAACACCAAGGCCTATCAAGCAGGCGCGGCCAAGAGTTTTTTCAGGTTTTCAAGTTGACGTGGTGTAAGCCTCCTTCATTCCTCGCGCGGATCCCCTTATGAATCTGATTATCGGCATTATCACCGTTATCGCCTGTACTTTGGGCGGTTATGCGGTTGAAGGCGGAAGCCTTAGGGTGTTAGCCGAGGCAGCGCCGTTGGAAATCGTCATCATGGGCGGCACGGCAGCAGGCGGTTTTATCATCGGCAACTCGTCAATCGTCATTCGCCGCACCGGCAAGGCGATGGGGCTGATGCTGAAAAAGGCCAAATACAACAAGGCCGCGTATATCGAGCTTTTGTGTATGCTGTATCAGGTGTTCAAACTGGCTAAAACCAAGGGTTTGCTGGCGCTGGAACAGCATATTGAAAACCCCGAACAAAGCTCGTTATTCGCGCAATTCCCGGGCTTTCTGCAAGACCACCACGCGGTAAGCTTTCTGTGCGACTACCTCCGCCTCGTCACCTTGGGGTCGGACAAGCCTTACGAGCTCGAAGCCCTGATGGATGAAGAGCTGGAAGTCCACCACAATGAAGACGCTGGCATCGTCACCGCCCTTCAAAACGTCGCCGACGGCATGCCAGCCATCGGTATCGTCGCGGCGGTGTTGGGCGTCATTCATACGATGGGTTCGATCTCCGAACCGCCGGAAGTTCTGGGCGCACTTATCGGCGGCGCTTTGGTCGGAACCTTTATGGGCGTGTGGACATCCTATGGTATGATCGGCCCGATGGCGAACTCGATTTCGGGGCTTTTGGCGGCGCAGTCCAAATATCTGCAATGCATTAAAACTGGCCTTTTGGCCCATTTGCAAGGCTTCGCGCCATCGATTTCAATCGAATACGCACGCAAGACCCTGTTGAGCGAAGTCCGCCCCTCTTTCGGGGAACTGGAAGAGGCGACATCGGCTTTGCCGCCGCCCACCGCGTAAGGAAAGGGCGCCGCCATGGCCGAGCAACCCGTCATCATCATCCGCAGGAAAAAGAAGGGCGGTCACCCCGCCCATCATGGCGGCGCGTGGAAGGTCGCCTATGCCGATTTTGTGACGGCGATGATGTCGTTCTTTTTGCTTTTGTGGCTTCTAAACGTCACCACCAGTGCCCAGCGCAAGGGCATTGCCGATTATTTTTCGCCTGCCGGCATATCGAAATCCGAATCCGGAGCGGGCGGCGTTTTCGGCGGGCTTTCGATTTCGTCAACCGAGGGTGGCGAAATCTCCGACAGGTCACCTCCCTCGGCACAGGACGCGACGATCCCCACCGTGGGGCAAGGCGAAGAAGGCGACGAGGACACCAAAGGCAACGGTCAGGGCGGCGGAGGAAAGGCGGCGAAGGATAAAAACGGCACGACAAGCACCGAAACCGTCCCCAAAGAAGCCCTGTCGATAGCCGCCGCGATGAAGCAGGAAGAGGAAGCCTTCAAAGCCGCCGAGCAAACCCTGAAACAGGCGATTATGGCAAGCCCGGAGCTTCAAAGCTTTGCCAATCAGATCATCGTCGACCGCACCCCCGAGGGTTTGCGCATCCAGATTATCGACCGCGACAAATTTTCGATGTTTCCTTCCGGCGGCGCGATCCCTTATGAACGCGCACGTGATCTGTTGCTTCTGGTAGGCAAGATTATTGCGCGCATGCCGAACAAGATTTCAGTCACGGGTCATACGGATGGCTTGCCTTTCACCATAGGGTCGGGACGTGATAATTGGTCGCTTTCCACCGAACGCGCCAATACAAGCCGCGAATATCTCGTCAAGGCTGGCGTTCCCGACCAGAATATTGCCCGCGTCTCTGGCCTTGCCGATAGGGATCCTCTGGTCGCCGACCCCAAGGACCCGCGCAACCGCCGCATCAGCATCGTGTTGCTGAGGCAGTCGCTTAATCCGGTCTCCGTGCCGACGGCAGAATCCCCCTCCGCCCCCTAGATCGTAACGACCACGCAACGAATTTCCTGTACAGACATCTCAGGGGGTATAGAATAGCGGGACATGCTTCGGTCTTTCTTAATTTTGGCGTCTAGCCTGAAGGAGGGAACCATGAAAGCGCTCGTTTACCAAGGGCCCGGCAAGAAATCTCTCGAAGAGAGGCCTATGCCGGAAATCAAAGACAGTACGGATGCCATCATCCGTATCCTTAAGACCACCATCTGCGGCACCGATCTCCATATCCTGAAAGGCGATGTGCCAACCTGCGAGCCCGGACGGATTCTGGGTCACGAAGGCGTCGGCGTCGTCGAGAAAGTCGGTTCCGGTGTCCGTTCGGTCAGCACGGGCGATCATGTTTTGATTTCCTGCATAACATCCTGTGGCAAATGCGATTACTGCCGCAAAGGCATGTATTCGCATTGTTCGACGGGTGGCTGGATTCTGGGCCACCGCATCGACGGCACGCAGGCGGAGCATGTCCGCATCCCACATGCCGATACCAGCCTCTACAAAATTCCGCAGGGCTTGGATGAAGAAGCTTTGGTGATGCTTAGCGACATCCTGCCCACCGGATTCGAATGCGGCGTTCTGAACGGCAAGATCAAGCCCGGGGATGTCGTAGCTATCGTCGGCAGCGGACCGATAGGTCTTGCGACTTTGCTGACGGCGCAATTCTATTCCCCCGCCCAGATCATCATGATCGACGTTGATGACAATCGGTTGGCCGTTGCCAAGCGTCTCGGCGCGACCGCCACGATCAACAGCCGCAGCGTCAAACCAGCCGACAAAATCATGATGATGACGGATGGGCACGGCGTTGATACCGCCATCGAAGCCGTCGGCGTTTCCGCGACCTTTGAGCTTTGCGAAGACATCGTAGCGCCAGGCGGCACCATCGCCAATATCGGCGTGCATGGCGCGAAGGCCGATTTGCATCTCGAAAAACTGTGGGATCGCAACATCACCATCACCACCCGCTTGGTCGATACGGTGACAACGCCCTTGCTGCTGAAAACCGTGCGGGCGAAGAAGCTGGATCCCTTACAGCTGATTACCCACCACTTCACGCTCGACGCCATCATAGACGCCTACGACACCTTCGGACGCGCGGCGGAGACGCAGGCGTTGAAAGTTATTATTAGCGCAGGGTGATATCGAAAGTATTTTAACCATACAAGCCCTTTGCATCGCATGGCAGGAGGGAGTAATACGGCTGCATGTTTTTACGTGCGGGAGGAATAGGAATGACCAAGGATACACCGCAACGCGTTATCCAATATGATCGCGCTTTTGTTTACAAGACAGGCATCTATAGAAAACAACCTTTTGTTGCCTATAATGAATGCATATTGCTGGGAATTGCGGCCAAGACGAGAGGCGTTAACTACGATGATCGCTTTGATGAATGTCGGTGGCAGGCCTTTGGTGACGCAAGAGAATTAATCAAAAATAACGACGGGGTTTTTCCTATCCGCTATTTAGTTTCCATCGCTTGCGCCCCCATGCAGGACAAGACAGATAAAACCTTTGACGGTTTTGTCAGAAAGAACGCGTTGCAAGAGATTGTGAATTTGTATTCAAGAGACGCCGAGGGGAACTTGCGCGTCAAGCCCGATTATAAGGACCTTGATTGGGCACTTCAAGAATTGCGCGCCTTTGGAAAAACCAACCCGTTTCCTTATAGTGCTGAGGTGGCTCAATATTTAGACCAAGCCAGTGAAAGTGTACATTCTGCAATGCAAAAAGATAAAGAACCTCTCCATCCCAGTTCTCATAACAAGAAGAAACTGTCGTGGGTTCGAGGGTTCATCAAGGATTTGCTACAGGGCTAAGCTTCATCTAGCTATTTGAACCCTCTAAAATATCCCCCGCGTTAGTAAGGGGATTACAAGTACCGAACACTCTCTCTTCCGGCAGGACGAAGGATTGAAAAAGTTAAAAGCGTGGCAGGATAGACTTCCCGTATCAGTGAAGGTCGCCCTATGGAACACCGCCTCAACAACCCCACTCCTCCCGTCAAGGCGTGCTGCTGCCACGGCAACCATCCCTCTGCTTCCCAAGCGGCGGCTGCGCCGGATGCCATTTATACCTGCCCCATGCACCCCCAAGTGCGGAAAGTCGGCGCGGGAGATTGCCCCCTTTGCGGCATGGCGTTGGAGCCTGAGGGCATAACGCAGGATGACACCCCCTCCCCCGAATTGATCGACATGACGCGCCGCCTGTGGGTCGCGACGGTTTTGTCTGTGCCTTTGCTGATTCAAGTGATGGGCGTGCATTTTTTCTTGACCGCGCATGACGGCATGAATGCCGAGGCGATGCGGTGGATTCAAGGGGCCTTGGCAACGCCTGTCGTGTTGTGGTGCGGGCTGCCTTTCTTTGAACGAGGCTGGAAATGCGTCGTCAATCGCAGCTTAAATATGTTTACGCTGGTCAGTCTTGGCGTCGGCGTCGCCTATGCTTATAGCGTCGCAGCAACCTTATTCCCGCAAGCCTTCGAGGCTTTGACGGGGAAAACCCCCGACGTTTATTTCGAACCTGCCGCCGTTATCACGACTTTAGTGCTGCTGGGACAGGTTCTGGAATTACGCGCACGGGCGCAAACGGGCGGCGCGTTACGCGCTTTGCTCGACCTCGCGCCGCAAAAGACGACCCGTCTTCACGCCGACGGCAGCGAAAGCGTCGTTTTGGTCAGCGAAGTTCGCCACGGCGATTTTCTGCGTGTCAAACCGGGCGAAAAAATCCC
>CAIXLI010000090.1 GCA_903920205.1 uncultured Pseudomonadota bacterium | reverse complement strand
TTAGAAATAGGACGAAGAACCGCCCCACCTCGGGGAATTTGAGGCCTGATGCCTGCCCAGACAAGCGAGAAATGACGTTTCGCCTTATGTCTCCACAAGATGTTGCATTCCAGCAACAATCCGTGCCGCGCAAAACACGGGTAACTCATTGATATACAACGGGTTCATAAAAAATATAGGGGGAGGGTTCGGATTCGCCCTGTGTACCCCCTTCAACAAATGCGCCGTCTTTTGTTGTTTAATCCGCGAACGGATCTTTCATCAAAATCGTGTCGTCGCGTTCGGGGCTGGTCGAAAGCAAGATAACGGGCGCTTCGATCATTTCCTCAATGCGGCGGATATATTTCAACGCCTGCGCGGGAAGGTCTGCCCAACTGCGCGTGCCGCGTGTGCTGCTGTTCCAGCCTTCGCAAACGTCATAAATTGGCTCCACCGCCGCCTGCGCTTGCTGCCCTGCAGGAAGATAGTCGATGACTTTGTCGCCCAGTTTATAAGCGCGGCAAATCTTCAATTCCTTGAACGCGTCCAGAATATCAAGCTTGGTCAAAGCGATACCGTCAATGCCGCCTGTTTTGACCGCCTGACGCACCGCAACAGCATCCAGCCATCCGCAGCGCCGCTTGCGCCCCGTAACCACCCCGAATTCCTTGCCCAGCGAGCCCAGCTTTTCGCCGTCTTCGCCATGATCTTCGGTGGGGAAAGGCCCCGCGCCAACGCGTGTCGTATAGGCTTTGCAGATACCCAAAACGCGCCCGACCGTTTTTGCCCCAACGCCTGAACCCGTCGCCGCGTTCGCCGCCACCGTATTGCTCGATGTCACAAAGGGATAGGTGCCATGATCGATGTCCAGTAAAGCGCCCTGAGCACCCTCGAACAGCATCAACTTGCCCTCTTTCCGCGCTTCTTCCAGCCGCGACCAGACCACGCCCGCATAAGGCAGAATCTTGGGCGCGATCTCCATAACTTCCTTGTAAAGCGTATCCAGATCAAATGTCTCCGCGCCGAAACCGCGCAGTAAAGCGTTATGATACTGCAAAAGATAATCCAGCTTGGCGCGAAGGATTTCTGGTTCCGCCAAATCGCAAACGCGAATGCCGCGTCGTGCCACCTTGTCTTCATAAGTGGGGCCAATCCCGCGCCCCGTCGTGCCGATCTTGGAATCTCCCCGTGCCGCTTCCCGCGCACGATCTAACGCCCCATGAACAGGCAAAATAATCGGGCAATTTTCCGCGACGACAAGATTCTTGGGCGAAATGCTCACGCCCTTTTCCCGCATGCCTTCAATTTCTTTCAGAAGATGCCACGGATCGACGACAACGCCGTTGCCGATAACCGAAAGCTTGTCCGAACGCACAACGCCCGAGGGAAGCAGGCTAAGTTTATAAGTAACACCGTCGATAACCAGCGTATGACCTGCATTATGCCCGCCCTGATACCGCACGACAATATCGGCGCGATACGACAACCAATCGACGATTTTGCCTTTGCCTTCGTCGCCCCACTGGGCGCCCACAACCACGACGTTTTTCATGACTTCACAGACGGTTAGGGCGTTTCGGAGCAAGGCTTCCCGCAAACGCAAAATGACACCGCCTTGCAGCCTCTTTTAGCCGGAAGGAACGGGGATGGGAAGGATAAAAAGTGAGAACCCCTGTTAATCCAAACTCCAGACGAATTTAACCCTGTTTTGCACGCCCGTCAGAAGATCATAGGCAACATGGTCGCAGAAATCGGCAAGTTCTTCGACGGGCAGACCTTCGCCCCATAACGTCACTTTATCTCCCTCGGCAGCATCGGCGCAGGGGCGCAGATCTACGGCGCACATATCCATCGAGACGCGGCCTATGATGGGGCAACGCACGCCGTTGATAAGGACAGGAGGCCCCGCCCTTGCCCCGCGGGGATACCCATCGCCGTAACCTACGGCGGCAATGCCCACAGGCATATCTTCGGGGCAGGCAAAGCCTGCGCCATAGCCGACATTATCGCCGCGTTTGAATTTTTGAATCGCAATCAACTCGGTTTGAAACGTCATCACGGGTTTAAGACCAAGAGAGGCTGCTGTTGCTCCCGCCAACGGCGAGCTTCCGTAAAGCGCCAGCCCGGGACGCACCCAATCGTAGTGCCTGTCGGGAAAGGCCAGAATTGCCGCAGAATTGCAAAAGCTCTTCACGACATCGCGCCCTTGAACAAAAGAACAAAAAGCCGCGATTTGTTTTTGGTTTAATCCATGCGCGGGCTCATCAGCGCAGGCGAAGTGCGACAGGACGCCGATGGGCTGATGAATAAAGGGGTTTTCGGACAAGGCTTGAAAAGCAAGCGCCGCCGCTTCTTTAGAAAAACCAAGCCGTCCCATGCCCGTGTTGAGTTTCAACCACGCGTGAATTTTGGTTGGCACTTGCGCCTGCGCCAGCCACTGAAGCTGGTGATCGCTGTGAAAGACAATCGCAAATTCCTGCTCGGAAGCGAGGCGCATCTCGTCGGGCGAGAACACGCCTTCGATCAGCGTAATCGGCGTTTTGACCCCTGCTTGGCGCAGCGTCATAGCCTCATCAATCGAGGCGACCCCCATCGCGTCGACATGTCCCTCCAGCCTTTGCCCGACCGAGCGGATACCGTGCCCGTAAGCGTTGGCCTTAACCATGGCCATAATCTTGGCCTGTGGAGCCTTGGCTTTAATAACCGAAAGATTGTGCAACAAATTCGCTGTTGATAGTGTGCAAAGCGTCTCACGTCCCATTGTTAGACTTCCTCACGCCTTGCTTGTCTGTCGTAAAACCCCGCCCACCCGCACAGGCTCAATCTCCGTCGCAAGCCCCGTTGCATCGTTCGTCGTCACCAACACGCCGCAAACTGTCGCGGGTCCTTCGGCTGGGGCTTTGCGTTCGGGGGCAGGGGTCTTGCGGGTAAAGCGCCAGATGGCGACATTCTTTTTCATCCCCACGATGCTGTCATAATCACCGCACATGCCGACATCGGACATATAGGCCGTGCTCTTGGGCAAAATCTGTTCATCGGCGGTGGGGATATGCGTATGGGTGCCGATCACGGCGCTGACCCGCCCGTCGAAAACATGCCCCATCGCCATTTTTTCCGAAGTCGCCTCGCCATGCATATCGACAAAGATTTGCAAGTTTCCAGAAAGTTTATGCGCGGCAGCGATTTTCTCCATCGCGGCAAAAGGATCGTCCAACACAGGCTCCACAAACGTCCTGCCCATCAAACTGACAACCAGTAATTTTCTCCCCTGCGGCAAGGCAATCAAATACAAACCCCGCCCCGGCGTCCCTTCGGGATAATTCAAAGGACGCACAATGCGCGGCTCTCGGTCGATAGAGGTCAAAAGTTCCCGCTGCCCCCAAGCATGGTTCCCCAAAGTCAAACAATCCGCCCCCAGCGCGAAAAATTCCTCCGCCATCTTCATCGTCACGCCCACGCCCGATGCCGCGTTCTCGGCGTTGACGATAATCGCGTCCGGCTTCAGCCTGTCTTTCAACGCGGGCAGATGTTGCTCCAACCCTTCGCGCCCGCTGCGCCCCATAATGTCGCCGAAAAAAAGGATCCTCATTGTACTCTCCCAAAAGACGGCGGGCATAATCCATCGCCAAACAACATCGCCATGCCGCAGGCCGACCCAAACAACGTAACAGGATCGTTCTTGGCCTCTTTTGCCAAAGCGAAAATCTGCGTTTGCCCCGCGACATCGCCGTAGAGCGATTGTAAATAAAGCCTGTAATTTTCCGCCCGTGCTGCGCTGTCTTTTCCTTGCGCCAAAGCCGCGCAGGATGTCTCGGCAAAGGCATCGGCGCCTTGCGCGTTCAGATAAGCGATAAACCGCGTTCCATACTCAACCTTGGCGGCATTCACCCCCCCGCGCCGCGCATAGGGGTTCAGCCTCTCCAGCCCATAAGGGTAAAAATTGGCGTTGGGGCAGGCGGCTTCATCTGGCCTGCCAAACCCTTTCCTTCCGCCCAAAGGCCGCGAAGGCGTCTGATAAAGATAAGACGTTGCCGCCGCGACGGCATAACGCAGATCGATATTTTCTTTAGCAACCGCATCGGCGGCAAGCGTAAACGCCGCATAACGCTGCGTGAAATTCGCCCCCGCCCCAAAACCGGCAACCACAATGGTCTGAAGATCGGGAAAAGCATTGCGGTCGGACAAATACATCAAAAGCAAATCGACCACAGCAAAAGAACTCACGCTCTTGCGCCCAGGAACCGCCATGGAATCGTCGCCCGCTGCCCAACCCGAAACCTGCCACGCGGCAAAAGACCGCCCCTTATCCGGCAAATGATCGGCAAAGCGCACAATGTCAGAAGGCAACAGGAATTGCGGCGCAAGAATGATCGTCGAAGCGTTCACCTCCCCCGCCAAAGCCGCCATCGTTGCCAAAGCGGCATTGGCATTGCGCGTTTCGTCATGAATGACGACAATGGCGCGTTTAGTGCCGATGTGAATAACATCCAAAGGTTGACTCGCGGCAAGGGGAACAAGCTGCGGCAAAGAATCCGATGGCGCATCAAGCGGAAGGACGGGAAAATAAGCGGTTGCAGGCACCGCCTCCTCCGCCCAAGCCGCCCCGCAGCCGAACAGCACCACACAAGCAAGAAGAGGAAAAATACGCATAAGGGGAATATATAGGGTGTTTTTTACTGAATTCGCAAGAAATGAGACCGCTCCTTCAAAGAATAACCTCGCCTAAACCCCTTTTTCCCATTTTTCCCTTGCCCCAAGCGCGGTAAAACCCTAAAACCCTGCAACTTGAAAGTGGGCGCATAGCTCAGCGGGAGAGCACTACCTTGACATGGTAGGGGTCACAGGTTCAATCCCTGTTGCGCCCACCACTTTCAACCCCAAACGCCCCCATAATTAAAATTCCCTTTGGGGGTCGAGGATTTGGTAACATCAAACCAGTCTTCCCGTCGCGTGGCACGCAACCCCGTGCGACCTGTTTCGACAAATTTTGAAACGGTATTTTGAAAATGAGCAAGGATTTATACGCATATATAAAAAAGTTTCTTCCCAACAGCGATCTGTTGACGGTTGAAGAAGAAATCGTCCTTGCCAAGCGCATCAAGGAATCCAGAAACAGCCTAGTTGACGGGCTGCTTTCGATCACGACTACAATTAAGGAAATCGGGACGATCTATGCTCGCATAGCCGAAGATAAAGTTTGTTTTCGCGACGTCGCTTATGCGCAAGACGGAAAAGATGGGGACGCCTCGGACCCTTCTGCCGAAGAAGATTCCAAACAAAAGGCCGCTCAGTTGGCCCAGTCCTGCTGGGCGCTTCTGGCGGCGCAGGATCACGCTGACAACGCGGAGCTTGAAGCGATGCGTGCCACGCTTTCCAAGAAAATCGGCGGCATAGGTGCAGCGCTGCAGTTAAAGGACGCGACGCTGGAAAAACTGGCCGAGCGCGTGGCGAAGTTTCTTAAGTTGAAAACTAAAGTTCAGGGGGCGCTTTCGTCTTCTCTCCCCCCATCGCAGGAAGAAATTCAGGCATGGGAAAAACAAACCGAAGAATGGCAAGCCCGCGCCGGAGTGCCTTTTGACGAATTATGTCAACGCGCTGAACGCGTTCGAGACGCTGCACACACGCTTCGCCAGTCCAAACGATATCTGGTCGAATCCAACATGCGGTTTGTGGTTCATATCTGCTACAACTATCAGGATCGAGGTTTGGAACCCGCCGATCTATTGCAAGAGGGCAATCTCGGCTTGATTCTCGCCGCTGAAAAATTCGATCCTCAACGAAAAGCGAAGTTTTCAACTTTTGCGGCGCATAAGATTCGAGCCGCTTTGCAGCATGCTCTGGAAAACAAAAGCAGGACAATCCGCGTTTCCGGACATAGTTTGCGGAACCTAAGTGCGGCGCATGCTGGCGAGAAAAGAAAGGGCCTATCCGCCAGACAAGCCGCCAAACTTGTCAAAATCAACACCGATATTCTCTCCCCGGACAGCCTTGACCAGCCGCTCGTCGATGGACGCCCCGTGATCGACGTTGTCTCCGATCCGTCGGCCCAAACGCCGTGGGAGTTGCTTTCCGATAAGCAGCTAAAGGAAATGATCTCCGATCTTTTTAAACAATTGCCTCAAGAAGAACGCGACGTCATGGAGGGATATTACGGAGAACAAGGCGGCTCATGCTCTCAAATCGCAGAAGATTTGGGGCTTCCAGAACGAACCGTCCGTAACTTGAAGGCGAAGGCGCTCAAAAATGTGACCCAAAGAGCGAGAAACTTTCCCTTTTCGGACTATGGGCTTGTTGCTTCAGAAACAACGCGTGCGCCCCTCGCGCCGCAGAGAAAATCAACCCTGTTACGCACCATCCCCCTCTTCAACGAAATTCCCGAAGTGCTTGATGCTTTGAAAGCAAAAGGGATCACAACATCGCTTGATCTGTACGCTGCGCTGCTGTCCGCTGGCGTTAAAATGCCAACCGCTACGGCCGATGTCCTCGCTTTTCGCGCAGGAGAAGTCGTCGCTTGCGGCAGAGGTTTCCCCGTTGTGACCAAAGCGGCCTGTCGATTAGCCGCTCTTGTGGAGATTTCTCCCCAAAATGCCTTTGCGCGGCAACTTGAGCAAGCAAAGAAACAACCCGAGCCTTGTTAAATCGTCTCCTATCGGCGTATGCTTTTGATCATGTTCTGTCGCACAGCCCAGACAGGGAAGAAGGCACAAGCGCGCCCTAAAGATTTCGCCCCTCGCTATCCGCAAGCACAAGATCTTCTTTCTCGTATTTTGTCGGAATTCTATCCGAGGAAGAGAGCCAATTCTCGTAAGCCTGCGTCAAACCTTGACGAAGATTGACCTGTGGTATCCATTGAAACTCGGCGGAGAATTTCTCGCAGGATGTATAATAGGTGCTGTTATCGAATGGAAAAACGTCACGATCCGACATCCCGTACTTCTTCGGATTCACGGATACCGTTTGATAGCTTTTGCCCATAATGGCAGCGACTAAACTCACGAGCCCCATTAACGTTATAAGTTCATTCCCGCTAATATTATAGCAAGACCCGACGCTTCCGGCTCTTTCGCCAAGGACGAGCAATGCCCTGCACAAATCGCTTACTTCACCGAGTTGAATGACGGCTTCCCCGCCTTCTGGAACAAGGATTTTTCTTCCCTTTGAAATCCGATCAAACAAAAATGTTTCACGATCAAGCGTATTCCCGACCCCATAGACATAGGATGGACGAACGACAACGGCAGGGAATCCGGTATTGGCATAGGCGCTTAAGAGCACCAGCTCACAGTCAAGTTTTCCCCCGCCATATTTCCCCCAAATCCCGTGGATTCCTTGAGCATGGTTTTCCGTGATTGGAAGCTCTTGGGTTTCCAAGTACGTCGCCGCCGTGCTGATGAAAATATACTTTCCCGGCTGGGCGCTGAAAAGATTGATGGTTGTCTGCACATCATCGCCGACAAAGGCGCACATGTCATAGACCACATCAAACTTGGCCGACTTAATGACAGTCGAAAAGTTTGCACTGTCATGACGATCACAGACAATGTTGGTCGCATTGTCAGGGTAATGCCTCGGATGATTGCCGCGGTTCACAACCGTCACCGTGTGGCTGGTTTGCCCTAAAAGCTCAACCAACATCCAGCCAATAAAGTTCGATCCTCCGATAATCAAAATGTTCATGCGTTTTCTCCTCTTCATTAAGGCGAATCGCCCCTTGCTTCGTAAAGGGGTGAGTTTCGGCTTAAGCCAAGCCTTTAACAAACCAACAAATATTAACGTATTGATTGTGTTGATCCAAAACCTTTTGACAGGGTGGGGCTCACAGGTTCAATCCTTATTGTGCTGCAATGTTTAGAACCAAAGGCGATATGAATTCCCCCCGCATCATCCTCGGCATCGACCCGGGTCTCCGCCATACAGGATGGGGCGTTGTTGCGCAAAACGGCAATCGCCTGTCCTTTATCGCGGCGGGACGTATCAGCCCTTCGGCGGATTTACCGATGGCCTCGCGCCTGCTGACGCTCGCCGAAGGCATCGCCGACATCGTCCGCGCCCACGCGCCCCATGAATCCGCGATCGAAGAAACCTTCGTCAATAAAAACGCCCGTTCGGCTCTTTTGTTGGGGCAAGCGCGGGGCAGCGCCATGCTGGCGCTCGCGCAAAACGGATTGACCGTCGCTGAATACGCCGCCAACCGCATCAAACAATCCGTCACCGGACACGGTCACGCCGAAAAAACTCAAATCCAAGCCATGATCGCCATCCTGCTTCCAACCTCCGGCAAACTCGCGGCAGATGCCGCTGATGCCTTGGCGGTGGCGATCACCCACGCGCATCATGGCAATGTCGCTTCTTTAAGGGAGGTGCAGCGATGAAATGGCAGCCTATGGAAAAAGAGGACATCCCCCACGCCAATCTCTTGGCGGATGTTGTGCACAAGGCTCATCCCGAAGACGATGCGATATTCGCCGAAAGACACAGGCTCTATCCCGGCGGATGTTATTCTTTGATCGCCGACAAGGCGCTCGCCGGATATTTGATCGCGCATCCGTGGCGTCTCGGACCTCCTCCGGCACTCAACAGTTTGCTGGGTGCCTTGCCCCCAAACCCCGACACACTCTACTTGCATGATATTGCCTTAGCACCCCAAGCGCGGGGGCTAAGATTGGCCACAGCGGCTGTGGTTCTGCTGATCGAACGGGCAGTGACGGCAGGGTTTTCGTCGCTTTCGCTCACGGCAGTCAACAACTCGGTTGGATTCTGGCAAAAGCAAGGCTTTCTCCTTGTCTCAAAAATATCAGAGGGTGCTGCAAGCTGCGGAGAGGCGCGTTCAATGGTGTACCCCATCATCTCCCCCCTCTTTTCTAGTGCCGCGCAGGAAAATCCATAGCCGCGCCTAGTTCCCGCGCTCTGATACACCGTCAACGTGAATGCCCGAAAAAATTCTTGGCCGCATCTTCGTGAGGGGCCTTCGTTTTGAACGGCGCTGCTGGCGAAGAATTTTTTCTGGTTTTCATGCGGACGGACTATACTTCCCCGATGTCCAGTGAAAAAAATCTCAAACTCATCAACTTCTTCGCGTTTTTCGCGGGGTCTTGGTTTTTTATTCCCATCCTTCTGCCTTATTGCCAAGACCACATAGGCGTCGGCTATCGTGAGCTTATGTTCAGCGAAGCCATTTTCGCCGCGACCTGCGTTCTCCTTGACGTGCCGACAGGGTGGGTTTCGGATGTCTGGCGGCGCAAGAACACGCTGGCTCTCGGCGCGGCAATGGTTTTTGTGGGCGAGGGGATTCTTCTTTTCGCTTCCAGCTTTTGGCATCTGATCTTTTCCCAAGTGCTTATGGGCGTCGGCATTAGCCTGTTTAACGGAACGCACACGGCGTTGCTGTACGATACACTTCTGTCTCTGGGCAGAACGGAGGAATACCGTCGGCGTGAGGGCAAGCGCCAAGCTCTCACCCTTTACGGCATTGCTGTCGCCGGAACCATCGGTGGCTTTGTGTACGACGCCAATCCTTTTCTGCCGATCGTTTTTTCCATGATCGCAATCGCCATCGTCTTTGCCGTATCCTGCGCGATGCGCGAACCCGAACGCCATTGCCAGATAGGAGCCAAAACCCCCATCCGCGACATTCTCAAAACCTTCAAATACGTTCTGCGGGGCCATGAAGAAGTCGGCTTGGTTATCCTCCTCGCTGCCGTCCTTTTTTCCTCCACCAAAGGAATATCATGGACGCAGCAGCCCTATTATCTGGCGTTGGGAATTCCCAAAGCCTATTACGGTGTCCTCATGGCGTTGGGATGGGGGCTTGGCGGAGCCTCAAGCCATATGGCGCATTTGCTGGACGGCAAGATCAATAATTTCCGTGCCCTTTTCGCGGCATGGGGGCTGGCTATCTTGGTCTGCCTCGGCGCAGGTTCGCATCTCGGTTCTTCCGGCGTCGTTCTCCTCATGTTCGGCGGAAGCTGCATCTATGGCGCGACCTCGCCACGCGTGAACGAAATCATTAACAAAAGTGCCGATTCCTCAAGACGCGCGACCCTGCTTTCCACGCAAACCTTCTCGGCCTCTGTGCTGTTTGTGCCCGTCTGCAGCCTGATCGGCTGGGTCGCGGACAAACAGGGAATACAAACGGCGCATTTCTTTATCGCCGCATGGCTGGGGGTGCTCGGCATCGGCCTGTTCCTGCTCAAGCGCAGCCACGCTTTGCGCATGCTCAAATTCTAAAAACCCATCTCTTGCCAAGCCGCCCTAAAAAAGAGTACAAACAGAGAACCTTTTTCCTCGCAGGTTCTTATGATCGGCAAACTCAGCGGCAGGATCGATAGTATTTTGGGCGCACACGTCATCGTGGATGTCGGCGGAGTCGGCTATGTCGTCATGTGCTCGGCGCGAACCCTGCGTGCGATAGGCGCGGTGGGCGAAGCGGCCTCCCTGCGCATCGAAACCCATGTGCGCGAAGACGCGATTAACCTCTACGGCTTTGCCGACACGCTGGAACAAGATTGGTTTCGTCTTTTAACAACGGTGCAGGGCGTAGGCGCGAGAGTCGCGCTGGCGATCCTCGGCACCGTCTCGCCCGAACAACTCATGCAGGCCATCGCGACGCAAGATAAAACCGCCCTGACCCAAGCCGACGGCGTAGGCCCCAAACTCGCCTTGCGTCTGGTCACGGAACTCAAAGACAAAACCCCCGCCTTCATGGCCTCTCCCGCCCGTCTTGCCTCCGCAGCGCCTTTGCCGCCCAGCCTAGCCGGAGACGCCCTTTCCGCCCTTCTGAACCTCGGCTACCGCCGCGCCGAAGCCTTCGCCGCAGTATCAGCCGCCGCCACCCGCGACCCCGAAGCCAAACTCGACGCCCTCATCCGCGCCAGCCTTGTGGAACTCAGCCGTAAGGATAGTGCAGCATGATGAAAGAATCCCTTGGCCTTCTATCCGTTATACTGGGCTGCGCCGGATATGCGCCCTATTTTCGGGACATTTTCAAAAAACGAACTAAGCCGCATGCGCTAACATGGATTGTTTGGTCGATACTCGCGGGCATCGTTTTCATTGCCCAGTTCAATCACCATGCGGGCGCGGGTATGTGGTCGATGGGGCTCGGATTTATTGCCAGTTCGACCGTAGCGATTATCGCTCTTGTTCAGGGTGAAAAGAATATACAGAAAAGCGATGTCGTTGCCTTTGTCGCGGCGCTTTTTGCTATCCTTTTATGGCGACTTACGGGAAACGCTTTGTTGGCTGTGGTCTTAGCGGCAATTATCGAGCTGTTGAGCTCTTATCCTACTTTTCGTAAATCTTATGCGCAGCCGGATCAGGAGACTGTCTTTTTATATGAAATGGACACCCTTTGTGTTCTGTTCGCGCTGATGGCGTTGGAAGATTTTTCTCTTATTAATGCGCTTTATCCGATCGTTGTTATGATTACGAACACGGCGTTTGTGTGTATGGTTCTTTGGCGTCGTCGCCTTGCCTTACGGGTTTCCTTATGAAGCACCCCCCTCCTCCCGACCGCATCATCCAACCAGCCCCCCTTCCTCATGAAACGCCGGATGTCGCCCTGCGTCCGCAAATGCTGGACGATTTCACGGGGCAACCCGCGCTCCGCGCCAATCTGAAAATCTTTATCGCGGCGGCGAAGCAGCGCGGGCAGGCGCTCGACCACACGCTCCTCTTTGGCCCCCCGGGTTTGGGCAAAACGACGCTGGCGCAGATTATCGCCCGCGAACTCGGCGTCGGCTTTCGCGGCACTTCGGGCCCCGTCATCGCAAGGGCAGGGGATCTGGCGGCGCTTTTGACCAATCTCCAACCGCATGATGTCCTGTTTATCGACGAAATCCACCGCCTCAGTCCCCAAGTCGAAGAAATTCTCTATCCAGCGATGGAGGATTTCCAACTCGACCTTATGATCGGCGAAGGCCCGGCAGCCCGTTCGGTGCGTATTGACCTCCCGCCCTTCACCCTTATCGGCGCGACGACCCGCAGCGGCCTCATCACCCGCCCCTTGCGCGAACGCTTCGGAATCCCCCTGCGCCTCCAATTTTATTCGCCGGAAGAGCTGCAGCAAATTCTATCCCGCGCCGCAACAAAGCTCGATATGCCGCTGACTTCCGACGGCGCCGCCGAGATCGCCCGCCGCGCCCGAGGCACCCCCCGCATCGCAGGCCGCCTCCTCCGCCGCGTCCGAGATTTCGCCTATGTTGCAGCGCACAAAGCCATAGATGCCAAGGCGGCGGACGAAGCTTTGTCGCGGCTAGAGGTAGACCGTTTGGGCTTCGACGCGATGGACAGAAAATACCTTTCCCTCATCGCCGAAAACTACGGTGGCGGCCCTGTCGGCGTCGAAACCCTAGGCGCGGCCTTGTCCGAACAACGCGATGTGCTAGAAGAAGTGATCGAGCCCTACCTGATCCAACAAGGTTTGTTGCAGCGCACACCTCGCGGGCGCATGCTGACCGATGGCGGCTACAAGCATATAGGGCTAACCTTGCCAGCCGGCAGGCAAAACGACTGGTTCGCAGGCCTACAGGAAAAGCCGGATGACGACGACAATCCGGAAGGCTAAGATGCGCTGGATGACAATGCAAAAAGGGAGTCTTTTATGAGCGAACTCGCCGAAAAGCGTTCTTTCCTGCGCCTGCTGGGCAGCATGTTCGTGGCGGCTCCCACGGCATTCCTGACGACAAAAGCGACCCAGAACGCGGAATTATTCAAAAAGGAAGAAACCGCCTACCAACGCGTCATGCGCACGGGAACCCTGCGTTGCGGCTATACGCCATACTCCATTGGATTCATGAAAGACCCGAATACAGGCGCAGTAAGCGGCATTTACTACGATATCGTCACGCGCCTCGCCCAAAACCTAAGCCTGAAAATGGAGTTGGTCGAAGAAGTGGGCTGGGGCGAGCAGATCGAAGGGCTGAACGCCAAACGCTATGATTTAATTTGTTCCCCCACCTCGTTGAATTCAGGCCGCGCCCGCAGTGCGGATTTCTCCATCCCCCTCTATTACAGCCCCGTCCATATCTGGGCAAAGAAGGGCAGGGCTGATTTGCCAAGCACTATCAAAGCCTTCGACAACCCCCAAATCAAAATCTCGACGCTTGACGGCGAACAAACCAGCGTCTTCGCCAAGCAATTCTTCCCCCAAGCGCAACAAGTCTCTCTGCCCCAATCGGTCCCTTTCAGCGATCTTGTCATGCAAGTGACGACTGGCAAAGCCGACATCGTTTTTGCCGAACCCTTGGCGGTTCACGAATTCATGCAAACCAACCCTGACAGCCTGCAACAACTAACGCCGACCGAGCAGCCCCTTCTGGTCGTGCCAAACGTCATTTTGCTCCCTCGCGGCGAATATGAATTTAAAGAACTGATTGATAACGGGTTGCGGGAAATGTTTAATTCCCACCTGATCGACACAAGCATCGACAAATACGAAACCGTCCCCAACAGCTATGTCCGCGAAACCGCACGGCGTTGAGGGGGCAGGAAAAGCAAGACAATGACGATCCATCATAACGCCGCGCCTCCCCACGCCATCCAAGTGCGGGTTTATTACGAAGATACCGATGCGGAAGGCATCGTCTATTATGCCAATTATTTGAAATTCGCCGAGCGCGGACGCACGGAATTTCTTCGGGCGATAGGCTATGGGCATCATCAGGCGCTTGCCGAGCATAAATTGGTGCTTGTGGTGCGCCGTGCGGAAATCGAATACCTCGCTCCGGCAAAGCTCGACGATTGGCTGGATATCAGCACGGAAGTCGTCGATTTTCGCAACAGCTCTCTGACCATGAAACAAACGATTCGTCGCAAGGACAAGGTTCTTGCTGAAATAACGGTACTCATCGTCGCCGTAGGCGCATTGGGCAAAGCCGTCCGCCTCCCGCCTCATTTACGCCAGATTTTCGAAGGATAACGATTCGGGGCTTGGTATTTCGGCTTTGGGGCGGAATTTATGTTAGACTTTCCCCCCCTGTTCCGGATATCAAACTCTTGGCGATGCGTCGGGCCAAAACCGTCGTCACGCCGGAATCTCTAACCTCTAACCCCCGCTTACACCCATGGATGCTTCACCCGTCGCCGCCGTCAACGCCCTGCAATTGGCAGGATCGGTCACAGCCAACGATATGTCTCTGATGGGACTGTTCGGGCATGCCGATTTCGTCGGCAAGCTTATTATCAGCTCTCTTCTGATGATCTCGGTTCTGACCTGGGCGATCATTTTCGACAAAATCTCGAAAGTCAAACGACTCAAAGGCAAAGCTGAATTTTTCGAAGAACGTTTCTGGTCGGCGGGTTCTTTGGACATGCTTTATGACAAAATCAAGCGTCCCGCCGATCCTATGCAAGCCGTTTTCGTCGCCGGCATGAAAGAATGGCGCAACGCGCAGGACAAAGGATTGTTCCTTAACCCCGTCAGCCGTGCCAACGTCATGTCCCGCATCGACCGCGTGCTCCAAGTCACGATAGGCCGCGAAATGGCGATGGTCGAAACATGGATGACCTTCCTCGCCTCCGTCGGCTCGGTGGCACCCTTCATCGGTTTGTTCGGCACCGTCTGGGGCATCATGCACAGCTTCATCGGCATCGCGCAGGCGCAAAACACCAGCCTCGCGGTCGTCGCGCCCGGCATCGCCGAATCCCTTCTGGCGACGGCGGTCGGCTTGGTCGCCGCTATTCCGGCAACAACGGCGTATAATAAATTTTCTACGGAAATCGGACGCTACGGCGCGCGGTTGGATAATTTTGCTAATGACTTCACCGCGACCCTGTCGCGCAATCTGGAAGATGCGCGAGGCTCTACCGCCACGCCCGCACAAGAAGGAGAGGCCGGATGGCGGCGCAAATGATGAATGCCGGCGGAGGCCGAGGAGGCCGCCGCCGCGCCACACGCCCAGTCTCCGACATCAACATCACCCCCTTCGTGGACGTGATGCTGGTGCTCTTGGTTGTGTTCATGGTCACGGCACCAATGATGACCGTCGCCGTCCCCGTCGACCTGCCAAAAACGCAAGCCCATACGGTGCATCAGGATAAAGAACCTCTGGTCGTCAGCATGGACGCCGAAGGCCATGTCTATTTGCAAGACAAAGCCCTGCGCCTCGACGACCTGATCCCCAAGCTGAAAGCCATCACTGGCGCGAACCCCGAAGCCCGTATCTTCGTGCGCGGAGACAAACGACTCGCCTATGGCAGGATTATGGAAGTCATGGGCCTGGTCAGCGCCGCAGGCTTCACCAAAGTCGCGCTGGTCGCCGAACTGCCAAACGGTTCGACGCGCGGGGAATAATTTTGTTTATTGGGGAGGGGCGGTGTTTCCGCCCCTCTTACCGCCGAAGAACGAACGGATTAAAGTTCGTGCCGCGATCATAGACATCCAGGCCCTCTGCTAGTTTCAAAAAGCCGCATATTTTGTAAGTTAAAGGCGTCATGACCAATTCGTAAATTGCGCAGAAAGCAACTGTCGAAAGCCATAAATTGACCAGCGTCGCAGCCGGAAAAGTACCGTTAAATCCGAAGGCCACCAGGTAAAAAATAAAGTTATCGACCAATTGCCCCGCGATTGTCGAAAGCGTCGCGCGTAGCCAAAGCCACTTTCCCTCAGTTTTAATTTTCATTTTGGCCAGAACATAAGAATTCGAAACTTCCCCGCAGAAAAAGCACGCCATCGTAGCGAGTGTTAAGAGGGACGACTGACCGAAAATGGTGGCGAATGCCTGCTGCTCCGGATAGTCGCGGCTAGGGGGCACGCCAACCATCGCCCGCAAAACAAGAGAAGCGAAAAACAGCATCACAAGGCCCGTCCATACAATGCGGCGTGTCTGCCGATAGCCGTAAACTTCGGTGAAGACATCAGCAAAAATGTATGTGAACGGATAAACCAAAACGCCAACGCTCAATTGGAATGACCCAAGATCGAATATCTTCGATGCCGTAAAGGTCGAAAGCATCAAGCAAGAAATCCAGACCATGCCAATAATATCCAGATATTTAAAATGTCGCTTGCCCGCCAATACCGGATCGGTAATCAAATTGTTTACATTCATCGCATTCTCCCCTGTTGCAAGAAGCAATCCGATGAAAACACGCGATCCATGAAAGCAATGAACCAAAACCGAAATACAACGTTTTTTACATTCTATTTTAACTTTAAAGACGTATTATACGTTTCATGACCCCAGCCCTTATTCGCGCCGCGCGTGGCCTTCTCAATTGGCAGCAACAGGACCTTGCCACAGAAGCGGGGCTGTCGCTTTCTGCCGTCAATAATTATGAGCGCGGCCTCGGCAAAACCCGCGCGGCGACGTTGAAAGCCATGTCATCCGCCTTGGAGGCTTCTGGCATTGAGTTCCTGCCGAATGGCGGCCTTCGCCATGCCGATGAAACGTCCGGCGTTCAGCGTTTTTCGGGCGCGGAGTTTATTGAAAAAATGAACAAAGATATTTATGCGTCGATCCGCAAGCCCAGTCAGGAGATTCTCACTTGCTCCGTCGATGAAAGCCAATGGTTTGCGGGCGACGTCAGAAAAACGAGCGAACACTATTACAAGTGGCGCACCAAAATGATGGTTAAGGAGTTGTATCTGATCGCTGAAGGCAACGCCGTCTTTGAAAGCCCGCGCACGCATTACCGCTTTCTGCCCCCCTCGCTCATCGGCAAAATTACCTATGTCATATACGCCGACCGTATCGCCTTAATTGCCTGGCGCAAGAAACAGGTCTTCATCCTGCGCGGCAAGCAGCTTGTCGACCCTTTCCGCGAACAATTTAAATTTCTCTGGAGATTGGCAAGGCAAGCTTCATAAAAAAAGGGCTTAATCGTCGCGGCTCTGTTCTTCAAACCCTCGGCGCAGTTGTGTTGCCTGCAAGTGAAGGCGGAGGACGGTCAATTCCGTATCCAAGCTCCTGTATTTTCGCTAACGCCTCGGTGCACAGGGCTGGTGCCGTGGACTTGTTCACATCTTGCATCGCCGCGGCGAGAGAAAAAAATTGTGCAGCAAAACCGTAATATTCTTCTTTTGTCGTTTGAAGAGCGGATGCTTTGTCGGCAAATTCAGCCATATGCTCGCAGACCACGCCAACATTCAAGGCGATTTCGGGCCAGCCAAAGCGAGCGATCGTCTCGGGATCGCAGGTTATTCTGGCATAGGTTGCGTATTCTTCTTTGAGCGCCGCATCCTCTGTAGCAATACAGGCCTGCCGACAAAGCCTGCTAAGTGCCAGATACGCCTCCGGTCCATCTAAACGAGCTGCTTCTTCGTAACAGGAAAAAGCAAGTCCCTAATCGAGGGGAATGTCTTCCCCTCCCGTTTCATAAAGTGCGCCTAGTGTCATCATGGCGAGATAGGCGTCCTTGGGGGAGACCCCGCCCAGCGCCGATTGTTCCCCTAAATCTTGACCATGTTCCATAGTATCCCTTTGTTTTTTAAAGTACGAGAGCCTTTATCTTTCCTCAAAAATGCCCTAATTGCTTTATAGCCTAAGACAGTGTTTTATGCGTCTCCGAAAAAGCATACCCATTGACAATAGTTTCAACAAGCCCTGCCTCAATGTACAAAGCGACAGTCAACGACGAAAATCTCAAAAACGGCCTGTCGGTATCGGCAGGGCTGCATTTTGCGATGTTCTTGTTTCTGTATTTTGGCCTGCCGCACCTAATCCCTCCGATGCCTTCGCATCATGATCCCGTGCCGTTCGACATCGTGACAATCGGAGAAATGACCAACACCCGCATAGGTGACAAGCCGGAGGACAAGCCCGCCGCGCCGCCGCCCGCGCCTCAGCCACCTCAGGCCCAACCCACGCCCCCGACGCCGCCTGTACCGCAGGAAAAACCGCAACCCCCTGCGCCCAAACCGCCGGAGGCCAAAGCGGAGGATCAGGCCGAAGCCCTGAAACCCAAACCCCTTGAAAAGCCCAAGCCACCGGCTGAAAAACCTGCTGCGCCGCAACAGGATCTACTGGCCAGCGTGCTCAAAAACGTCGCCAAAATGAAGCCTGTGGAAGGGCCCAAAAGCTCTGACGCTAAACCCGATGCAAAAGCCGCGCCCCAAGCCGCCTCCAGCGGCGGGTCGTCTTTGGCTTCGCGCCTGATGATCAGCGAAGAAGACGCGCTGCGCCGCCAGATCGAACAGTGCTGGAACCCGCCCGTGGGCGCGCGCGACGCGCAAAATCTGATCGTCGAAGTCGCCATCGACGTCAACGCCGACCGCACCGTCTCCAATGCCGAGATTGTTGACAAAAGCCGCTACGCCAGCGATCCTTTCTTCCGCGCCGCCGCCGACTCCGCCATCCGCGCCGTCCGCAGCCCGAAATGCAATCCGCTGGAACTTCCGGCCGACAAATACGAACAATGGAAACACATCGACTTCACCTTTGATCCGAGGGATATGCTATGACAGTAAAAAATATTCGGGGTTTTATCGCGCTTGTGGCTTTGGCGGTTCTCTGCCTTTCCGGCGCGGCGCACGCCGATGTGAAAGTCGATATTACCCACGGCGTGGTTGAACCCATTCCCGTCGCCATTCCCGCCTTCTTCGGCGCAACGCCGAACGAAGCGCAATACGGGCGCGACATCGCGCAGGTGGTCAGCAACGATCTGGTGCGCTCCGGCCTTTTCTCGGCGGTCGATCCACGCTCCTTTGTGCAAGACGCCAATTCGCTTCTGGTTCAGCCGCACTTCGCCGATTGGCGCGTCTTGAACGCGCAGGCCTTGGTGGTCGGCAAGATCGAAGCGCAATCCGATGGCAGGCTCAAAGTTGAATTCCGCCTGTGGGACGTCTTCTCACAACAGCAAATGACGGGGCTTGCTTACTTCACCGTTCCCAATAACTGGCGTCGCGTCGCGCATATCGTATCGGACGCAATCTACAAACGCATTACGGGTGAAGACGGCTATTTCGATACCCGCATCGTCTATATCGCCGAATCCGGCCCCGCGACCAACCGCATTAAAAGACTTGCGATCATGGATCAGGACGGCGAAAACAACCGTATTCTGTCCGACGGTCGAGCCATGGTGCTGACGCCGCGCTTCTCGCCGACGATGCAGCAAATCACCTATATGGCCTATTATAACAATCGCCCCCGCGTCTATCTGTTCAATATCGACACGGGCACACAAACGGTCTTGGGCGATTTCGATCATATGACTTTTGCCCCGCGCTTTTCGCCGGACGGGCAGCATGTCGTATTCAGTCTGTCGGATGGCGGTAACTCCAACATCTATACGATGGATCTGCGTTCGCACCATATCCAACAGCTGACGACAGGCTCCGCGATCAATTCCGCGCCCTGCTATTCGCCGGACGGTCAATACATCACCTTCGAATCCGATCGCGGAGGCTCGCAGCAAGTCTATGTGATGCGTGAAAACGGCAGCAACGTTCAGCGCATCAGCTTTGGTCAAGGCAAATACGGCACGCCCGTATGGTCGCCGCGCGGCGATTTGATCGCCTTTACTAAAATGCACGGCGGCAGCTTCTATATCGGCGTCATGCACCCCGATGGCAGCGGCGAACGCGAACTGGCGGAAGCTTGGCACGCCGAAGGCCCCACCTGGGCGCCCAACGGTCGTGTCTTGATGTTCTTCAAAGAATCCCCGTCCAGCCGCGGATCAATCCCGCATCTCTACTCGGTCGATCTGACCGGCTATAACGAACGAGCCGTTCCGACCCCGACCGACGCTTCCGATCCGGCTTGGTCGCCGTTGTTGCCTTGATGCCAACGATCATCGCTATTGACGGCCCCTCGGCCAGCGGCAAAGGCACGATTGCGCGGAAACTTGCGGCGCATTTCGGCTTTGCCCATCTGGATACGGGCTTGCTCTACCGCGCCGTCGGCCTCACGGTCTTGCGCTCCGGCGGCGACTCTTCGGATGCGGTTTTGGCGGAAAAAGCCGCCTTGGCGCTTGATCCTGTCAAGGCGACCAGCCTCGCCGACGACGCCGACCTACGCTCGGACGAAGCCTCCGTCGCGGCCTCCAAAGTCGCCGTCGTCCCCGCCGTCCGCGCCGCCCTCTTGAAATTCCAGCAAGATTTTTGCGCCGCCCCCCCCGAAAGCAAGCGCGGTGCCGTTCTGGACGGGCGCGACATCGGCACCATTATTGCCCCCAAAGCCCAAGTTAAGATTTTCGTCACCGCCAGCCCCGAAGCCCGCGCCGACCGCCGTTTTAAAGAATTGCAGGCCCGAAGCCAAAGAACGACCTACGCCGATGTTCTTGCGGATATGAAGGAACGCGATGCCCGAGACGCCACCCGCGCCCTCGCTCCCACCAAACCCGCGCCGGACGCCGTCATTCTGGACACGACGACCTTAAACGCCGAACAAGCTTTCGCGGAAGCCGTAAGAATAGCGGAGGAAAAGATCGCCCGTTAACCATGAGCCGCGCATGAAAGTAAATAACACGATGGTTGGTAGGGGGGGGCTTTGTGGTATAACGAGGGATCAAATTTATTTGTTCGAACGGAGATTTTTATGATGACAGAGAATAAAACAACAGCACAATGGAAAGCTTATTTTCTTACTCCCGAAGGACAGGCCAACACCCTTGCGTTTGGTCAAACAACGACAACCCTTGACGAAGCTGAAGCTTACCAAAAAACACCCGAAGGAAAAGGGCGCTTTGCGGCAATGTTACAACTTTATGAACAACGGGTGAGGCCAGACGCGGCTGATAGGGCGGACGAGTTGAGGAAGACGCCAGTGAATCAGGTTCCCCCTGATGCTCTTCAATATGCGCAAAAACGAGAAAGCCATTATGGGGAGGGCGCAGAGGTTTTACGCGCCGCCTTTAAACAGTACGCCCGTTATGTAGAGGGGTTTCCCTGCACAAGCAAGTATGGCCCCGAAATGCCTGACGAAGACGCAAAGAATTTTTTTGCCAACCGAGGCATATTACATTCAACACATTCTTAGCATTATATCGTGGTAAGCAGTGGGGGCGCTGGGAGAGAAGGGGGTGTATATTTCATCTTTTCTTTTTCCGTGCCCCCTTCCTTTGGGTGGGGGCGCAGCCCCACCCTCAGAGATAAGCCAGAGAAAAAGACCATTAGTATTGCCGAAATGCCCCGTCAAAAATATCCATTGTTCTTCCTCCCGCTCTAATGCTAAAAGACCCTCGCTTCCCAACGGCCTCGTCAGAGGCAAAGAAGCACAGTCGACGCTTTTGTCGGCGGCGAACCTCTTGGCTCACGCTTTCAGCCCTATCGGTTTGTTTAACCTAAAGAGAAAGCGACGGGTTCTTGTTTTAACAAGCCCGACCGGCTCAGACCGGAAGAAAGAGAAAACCCCATGGCACGTAGTGCAAACAAGAAAAATATCGCCAGCCTCAGCGCTTCGCTCGAAGCTGCCAACGCTTCCGCCGCCCCCGCGCCCGATAGCTTCGCCGCTTTGCTCGAACAATCGTTTGGTAAATCAGGTAGCCTCGAAGGCAATGTCGTCAAGGGCAAGATCGTCGCCATCGAAGGCGACAGCGCCGTCATCGATGTCGGTTTGAAATCCGAAGGCCGCGTGCCTTTGCGTGAATTCGCGCTGGGCGGCCTCCCCGCCGAGCTTAAAGTCGGCGATACGGTCGAAGTTTTCCTCGAACGCATGGAAGGCCGCGACGGCGAAGCCTCGCTCTCCCGCGAAAAGGCCAAGCGCGAAGAAAGCTGGGTCATCCTGCAACAATCCTTCGACAAGCAAGCGCATGTCACCGGCATTATCTTCGGTCGCGTCAAGGGTGGCTTCACCGTTGATCTCAGCGGCGCGACGGCGTTCCTTCCGGGTTCGCAAGTCGATATTCGTCCTGTCCGCGACGTCACGCCTTTGATGGGCACGCCGCAACCTTTCCAGATTCTGAAAATGGATCGCGCTCGCGGCAACATCGTCGTCTCGCGCCGCGCCGTTTTGGAAGAAAGCCGCGCCGAAGCCCGCACGGAACTTGTCGCCAACCTCAAGGAAGGCCAGATTCTGCAAGGCGTCGTCAAGAACATCACCGATTACGGCGCCTTCGTCGATCTGGGCGGCGTGGACGGTTTGCTCCATGTCACCGACATCGCGTGGAAGCGCATCAACCATCCGTCCGAAGTTCTACAAATCGGCGCGCAAGTCAATGTGCAGGTTATCCGCTTCAACGCCGAAACCCAGCGTATCAGCTTGGGCATGAAGCAGCTTGAATCCGATCCGTGGGAAGGCGTCGTCGCCAAATACCCCGTCGGCCTCAAGATGAGCGGCCGCGTCACCAACATCACCGATTACGGCGCGTTCGTCGAACTGGAACCCGGCATCGAAGGTCTGGTGCACGTCTCCGAAATGTCTTGGACAAAGAAGAACGTCCACCCGGGCAAGATCGTGTCGCAAAGCCAAGAAGTCGACGTCATCGTTCTCGACATCGACATGCAAAAGCGTCGCATCAGCCTCGGCATCAAGCAATGCCTTGAAAATCCGTGGGAGAAGTTCCGCGCCGCGCACACGATCGGCAGCACGCTGTCGGGCGAAATCCGCAATATCACCGAATTCGGCCTGTTTGTCGGATTGCCTGGCGATATCGACGGCATGGTGCATATGTCCGACCTGTCATGGGACTTGACCGGCGAAGAAGCCATCAAGAACTATCAAAAGGGTCAGACTGTCGACGTCAAGGTCTTGGACATCGACAGCGAAAAGGAACGCATCAGCCTCGGCATCAAGCAGCTTAGCGTCGATCCGTTCGAAGGCGTGTCGGTCAACTTCAAGAAGGGTGACGTCGTCACCTGCACCGTCAGCGCGGTTCAGGAAAACGGCATCGAAGTAACCTTGGGCGACGCGGCGGGCGGCTTCACCGGCTTTATCAAGCGCGGTGATCTGGCGCGTGATCGTTCGGAACAACGCGCAGACCGCTTCGCCGTCGGCGAAAAGGTCGATGCCAAGATCACCAGCATCGAAAAAGGCAGCCGCAAGGTCGGCCTGTCGATCAAGGCGCGCGAAGTCGAAGAAGAAAAGCAAGCCATGGCGGAATACGGCTCGTCCGATTCAGGCGCAAGCCTCGGCGACATCCTCGGCGCCGCCATCAAGAAAGCGCAAAAGAAGGAAGACAAGGAATAAATCCTTCTTTCCAATGCTCAAGATAAAACCGCCGGAACGCAAGTTCCGGCGGTTTCGTTTGGGGGGAAAAAACCTTCCGTCTTCGTCATTCCGGCGAAAGCCGGAATGACGGTACGATAGGTGGTTAACGCCCCCCACCCCCCAAACCTTATCTCTCTTGAACCCCACCCAATAAACGCGCTACAAACAATGTCTTAGAAGAATCTTGCCCCATAATTTGGCCTGACACCCCTCGCGGATTAACGGAGTTATTGCATGACCTCTCATTCGGTTCCGGCCACGCTCGATATCGGCGGTATCATGGCGCGCATCCCGCATCGCTACCCGATGCTGTTGATCGACCGCGTGATCGACATCGTGCCCGCCGAAAGCTGCATCGGCATCAAAAACGTTTCGGCGAACGAACCGTGTTTCCAAGGCCATTTTCCCGGGCACCCGATCATGCCCGGCGTTTTGATTATCGAAGCCATGGCGCAAACCTCGGCGACCTTGGTCGTTGCCTCCATGGAAGGCGTCAGCTGCGACACGCATATCGTCTATTTCATGACCATCGACAGCGCCCGCTTCCGCAATCCCGTCGTCCCGGGCGACACGATGCACATCAAGGTCAAAAAAGAACGCACACGCGGCAATGTCTGGAAATTCCGTGGAGAAGCCTATGTTGGCGAAAAGCTTTGTGCCGAGGCCACCTATACCGCCATGCTCGTCCCCCGCGACCAAGTGCAGAGTAACGCGTAAATGACCGCCACCATCCACCCCACCGCGATCATCGACCCGTCCGCCCGTCTGGGCGACGATGTTTCCATCGGCCCTTTTTGCACGGTGGGCGCGTCCGTGACTCTGGGCGACCGCGTACGGCTCGTCTCCCATGTCGTCATCGACGGGCGCACGACAATCGGAGCCGATACGGTCGTCTATCCCTTCGCCACGCTCGGCCTTCGCCCGCAAGACCTGAAATTCAACAACGAACCCTCTACGCTTGAAATCGGTTCAAGCAACCAAATCCGCGAATATGTCACGATGCATCCGGGCACCGAAGGCGGCGGCATGGTTACCCGAGTCGGCAATAACGGGCTGTTTATGGTCGGCGCCCATGTCGCGCATGATTGTAAAATCGGCAACAACGTCATTCTCGCCAACAACGCGACCTTGGCGGGGCATGTCACGGTCGGCGATTTCGTGATCGTCGGCGGCTTGTCGGCGGTGCACCAATTCGTGCGCATAGGGCCTTTCGCCATCATCGGCGGCATGTCGGGCGTCGAAAAAGACGTTATCCCCTTCGGCCTCGTGAAAGGCGAACGCGCCCATCTTTCCGGCTTAAACATGGTCGGCCTCGAACGCCGAGGCTTCAGCCGCGAAGACATCCGCGCCCTGCGCAGCGCCTACCGCATGCTGTTTGCGCATGAAGGCACGCTGGGTGAACGCATCGAAGAAACCGCGACACACTACAAAGACCAAGCCCAAGTCGAACAAATCATAGCCTTTATCCGCGCCGCCAGCGACCGCCCCATCTGCCAACCCAAAAGCGACGACGAATAATCATGCGCATCCTCCACATCATGGCCAGCAAAGCCCATGGCGGGGCGGAAACCTACTCAACCGACGTGATGCTCAGTCTGCACAAAGAAGGCGTCGACCAATGCGTCGTCATGCCGAAAGACGCGCCGCGTTATCGTGAGTTGGAAGTCGCAGGTATCCGCATGGCACCTCATATTTTCGCCGTGCCTTTTGTCCCCTTGCAAAGAATCCTAACGCGCTTTCTGATCGCCTGCGAAAAACCGGATGTCGTCCAGTCATGGATGCGGCGCGGCGCGGCTCTGGCAGGAAAATCATCGCGCTCCAAAAACCCTACCGCGCCCATAATCGTCGGCTGGTTTGGCGGTTATTACGATCCAAAAAACTTTAAGAATTGCGCCCATCTCGTCGGCGTGACCCGCGATATCGTCGCGCATATGGTCAAAAAGGGCGTTCCCCAAGATTGCGCCCATTTCATTCCGACTTTTCCCGATATCTCCGCCTTGCCGCCCATCGACCGCGCGACTCTGGCAACGCCGCGCGAAGCCAAAGTCCTTCTCGCCCTCTCACGCCTCCATCCGAAAAAAGGCTTGGACACGCTACTTAACGCCTTAAAAGATCTTCCTGATGCCATCGCCTGGCTCGCGGGGGACGGCCCCATCCAACGCGACTTGGAAGCTCTTGCCAAAGAACTCGGCGTGATGGATCGCGTCCGGTTTTTGGGTTGGCGCACAGATCGCGCCGCTTTGTTACGCGCGGCGGATGTTTGCGTCCTGCCGTCGCGGTATGAGCCTTTCGGCACCGTCATTCTGGAAGCCTGGGCGGCGGGAACGCCTTTTGTCGCCTGCGCCAGCGCAGGTCCAGCCGCGCATGTCGATCATGAAACAACGGGTTTGCTTACCCCCATCGACGATGTCGCCGCGCTGAAAACCGCCTTGCGCCGCGTTTTGGACGACGAAGAACTGCGCCGCCGCTTGGTGTCCAACGGTTATGCCGCCTATATCAAAGACTACACGCGCGAATCCGTGACGCGGCAATGGCTCGCGTTTTATAAATCGTTGGAGCATGTCGCGTGAAAATCCTCGTCGTCTCCGACGCATGGGTGCCGCAAGTCAACGGCGTCGTGCGGACGCTGCAGGCGACGCTACGCGAAGTTACCCGCATGGGCCACGACATGCGCATCATCGGCCCCACGTCTAGCGGTTTTTTTTCTTTCCCGATGCCCTTCTATGCCGAAATCATGCTCGAATTTTTTGCGCATAATCGCCTCGCAAAAATCCTACGCGATTTCTCTCCCGACGCAGTTCACATCGCTACCGAAGGCCCCCTTGGTTGGGCGGCGCGGCGCGTCTGCCTGCGAGAAGGAAGAAACTTCACAACCGCCTACCACACAGGCTTCCCCGACTATCTCGCCAAACGGTTTCCGTCTATACTCGCGCCGCTTATTGTCAAAGAGGCCTATGCCGTATTGCAACGTTTTCATGCGCCCTCCAGCGCGGTGATGGTGGCGACGTCGTCGGTCGAACGCGAACTTAAGGTGCATCATTTTCGCAACCTTGTCCGATGGACTCGCGGCGTTGATACAGACCTGTTCAAGCCCTATGGAAAAAATTTCACTACATTCGAAGGTCTGCCACGCCCCATTCTTCTCAACGTAGGCCGTGTGTCGGTCGAAAAAAACTTATGCGCTTTTCTGAATTTGAAAACGACGGGAAGTAAAGTTGTCATTGGCGATGGCCCCGACCTTTCTATGCTTCGTCAACTCTACCCCAACGCACATTTTCTAGGCGCGATGGAGGGTGAAGCGCTGGCACAGCATTATGCCGCCGCCGATCTCTTCGTGTTCCCCTCGATCACCGACACCTTCGGCCTTGTTTTGCTGGAAGCCTGCGCGGCGGGTCTGCGCGTCGCGGCCTATCCTGCTGCGGGCCCTGCCGATATTTTCGCCGACGAATCCTGCAAAGCTTTTGCCGTTCTGGATGTGGATTTGCAACGCGCCGTTGATCTTGCGCTGTCTTTGCCCGATAATCCAGAAACGTCGCGCGCTTTTGCGGAGAGGTTTTCATGGCAGGCAAGTGCTGCACAATTCGTTCAACATGCTTCGGCAAAGGGAACCAAAACGACATGACCAAGATAGCTTTTCAAGGCGCGTTTGGCGCGAATTCGGATATGGTCTGCCGCGCCGTTTTTCCCGATTGCGAAACGCTGCCCTGCTTTGGCTTCGACGATGCCTTTGCGGCGGTGCGTTCAGGCGAAGCCGATCTGGCGATGATCCCTGTCGAAAATTCCGTGGCGGGGCGCGTCGCCGATGTGCATCACCTTTTGCCGCAAGGCGGACTGCACATCATCGGTGAACACTACCAGCCAATCCAGCATCATCTCTTGGCGATCAAAGGGGCGACGTTGAAAGACATCACGCGGGTCGAAAGCCATGTACAAGCCTTGGCGCAATGCCGCGTCTGGCTAAAAGAACATAACATCCGGCCTGTGATTCACGCCGACACAGCAGGCGCTGCTGAAGAAGTAAGCCAGCGCGGCGACAAAACAGTCGCCGCAATAGCCTCGGATCTGGCGGGAAAGATTTATGGATTGGAAAGTCTGGCGACCTATATCGCCGACGGGCCGAAGAACACGACTCGTTTTTTGATCCTGTCCCGTGAAGCGAAACAGGCGTTGCCCTCGACCGACTGCGTCACCACGCTTGTGTTTCGCGTGCGCAGCGTTCCGGCGGCGTTGTACAAAGCCATGGGCGGCTTCGCCACCAACGGCGTCAATATTACGAAATTAGAAAGTTATTTGGTCGACGGCAATTTTACCGCCGCCCAGTTTTATGTTGATGTGGAAGGCCATCCGCAAGACACGCCCCTTCGTCTCGCGCTCGAAGAACTTTCATTCTTTGCCCACGAAACCTCTATACTGGGCGTCTATCCCGCGCATCCCTTCCGTTGCAAACAGGGTTAAGCCCAAACCCCCAGCACCGCAGCACTCTCTGCCGCGCTGCATACGCTGACACCTTCGGGGGCGACAACTGCACTCTCCGTCCTGATCCCGACATACCAGAGCGCGGGATTTCCTGCGGAGGGGATGGCGGGAACGGCATTGCCCTCGTGATCCATTCCTGCCGCAACTGCATCACGCCCTTGCGCGGGACCGATCACGTTGGGGTACGCGATTTGAATGTACCCGTTTTGAACCGTCGTCAGCATTCCCGCCAAGGCGTCATAATTCGTCGCGGAAAAAGTTTTTTTAATCTGGATTTCGGCTTCCGCCGGAATGACGATGAAAGTATGGGTTATAAAACCCTTATTTTGGGCTCGCCCCGCGAAACTTCGCTGAGTTCGGTTAGGGCCCAGACCAGCGCATCCACGCGGTCGGGGGATTTTTTGGATTTGTGGTTGGCGGTGAAGCGGCACATTTGGTCTTCGAGCAGGGGGAGCGCGCCGACGTGGCGGACGCGGCTTTGTTCGTTAAGGGCTGCGACGGGGAGGGCTCGTTCGACTTTGTTGCGGAGGGCGCGGACGGGTTTGAACAGGACTTGCGGCGCTTTTTGGCGCAGAATGCGTTCGACGAGTTCGCCTCCGGCGTTGACTTCGGCGACGATCATTTGGGCGCGCATGTCGTTATACAGCATGATGGTGCGTTCCGCCCAAGCATCGGGGGCGTAACGTCCTGACCAATCGGAGAGGACATAGAGCAACCCGTCCACGCCCCTTGCCGCCGCGATGATTCCGGCTTCGTCGGAAGTTGCGTTGCTGGACATAGCGGGGTCGATGGCGACAATCACGCGGCGCAGTTCCGGCGCGCTTTGCACGCGTAAGCGGTCGATCTGGGCGCGGTTCCATAAAGCGCCTTCGGTATCTTGCAAAAGTTCGGCGTCCAATTCCTGCCTGCCTAATCTTGTGTTGCCGTAACGCTCGGTCAATTGGCGCATAACATGGGGGGAAAGGTTCTCGGCATTGTCGGCGGTGCGCCCGTGGGTCAGAAGGACATCGTCGCCTTGGCGTTTGAAAAGATTGCGTAACATTTCCGTGTTTCTCGGCGTCGTTGTGATAATCCCGCGGGGGTCTTTTCCTAAACGTAACCCGAACCATAATTGGTCGAAAGCTTCGCGCTTGTCCCAAGCGCCTAATTCGTCGCACCACGCGCGGTGATGTTGCGGGCCGCGCAGCCTTTCGGGCTGATCTGCCGAGAATAGTTTGATGCGACTGCCGTTCGTTAGCCACATCTCGCCCATCGAGCGGTTCCATTTCTCGAGGCAGGCGGGCGGGATGATCCGTATCAAGCCGCTTTCGCCTTCGACGCAGGTATCGCGTGCGTCGGCGTAGGTCGGTGCGATGACGGCGATGCGGACATCCGGATTCCATAAGGCGTAGTGGGCGATGTCTTCCGCGCCTGTGCGGGTTTTGCCCCAGCCGCCGCCCTGCCATAATCAACCAAACGCGCCAGTTACCCGTTGGCGTTATTTGGTGGGGTCTTGCCAATTTGATCCAGCGTGATCGGGTTACAAAGGCTTGCAAGTTTGAGGGCGGCAAATTCGGCAAGCAATCCCCGCGCTTCGGCAAGGGCGGCTTCGCGTTTTCTGGCTTCATCGTCTTCTTTCGGCGCAAGCCGTTCGAGCAGAATCTTGGCCGCCTGAATCCGCGCCGTGTTGCTTGCGCTGTCCTGCATTAGGCCGCGTAGTGTCGCTAGCGCCTCGTCGATTTGCGGCGGTTCGTTGGGTGTCCTGGTTTTTCGGGGGGAGTGTTTGGGACGGAATGCGCCGTAGGAGTGTCAATACGCGCTTTGGCGGAGGAAGTCAAGGGAAAAATCACAGAAACAATAAAATAAACGGGATTGTTCCCTTTTTTGACAAAAACAAACGAACAGCTTACTTTGAGGCACGATACAGCGTATGATTCGCTGCGCGGTTAGGATGACTGCGTTTTTCCAAGCCTAGGACAGGGTATGCCTCTTCAATGAAAGAGCGAGAGGAAGTCCTATGATCGATTCTATCGGCAGTTCTAACAGTTTGGCTTCCACACAACGCGCACAGACGGCGTTGCAAACCAGTGGTTTGCGCAGCCCCGCTGTTTTGACCGCCATTCAGCAGACACAGCAGAAATCATCCGGCGCGACCGCGCCCGTCCGCGTCTTCTCCGTGACCCAAGCCTCGAACACCGGCGCCTCCTCGACCGCTAAGCTCCCTCGCGGCAGTTTGATTGATGTGTTGGCGTAAGCGCCGCGCGTTAACCTTGTTCGCGTAAGTCCTTCGCCAGTAGACAGATCGCGCACAAGAATTGTATTCTTGCCCTTATTGGTTCGAGAAAAAAGGGCGAGATAATGAGCGATAATTCTTTCTGAATTCTTCAGCAATGGCGAGATAATCGCAAAAATCCTGTCGCCACCCTAAACGCATGGCTGCGGGAGCAAATCGACAATCACGGCATGGAGGCAGATGGCGTAAGGGTTTCTGTTGGTGGGGGCGGTCTTGGCTTTACGGAGAGTCCTCCCCAAGGAGGCGTGGAGTTTCGAGTCATTTGCGCGGATGGCTCCGCCTCAATCAAGGACGACTATGTGCGCACATGCAGTGAAGTTCTGGATATGCTCTCCAGCCCTGCCGTAGCCGATCCTTATTTGGATGGCCCGTTTACCTATGCGGGGATCGGGCTTCCTTCGCCGCACCTTGATTAATACGCTTTGGTGCGAGGGGGATTACGGCTCGACGCAATTGGCGATGGCGAAGCCGCATTGGTCGTCTTTGGAGAAAAGGGTTGTGGAGGTCGGGCCGTTATAGTGGACAGCTTTGACCGAGCCTTCTTCCATCACGATGTTGACGGTGCAAAAACTTTTATCATGCGTGCTGGACGTCAAGGAATATCCGGTCGGTTTATAGGTACTGCCCACATAATCGCCGTGACCGTCGGCGGAAAGATAGGACCAAACCTCCGTTGTGCCCTCGCTGGATTTTTTCTTGGGCGGACCCATGCAGGACAGGACTTCTTCGCGCGACATGCCGAGCATGCGCGTTTTGGCGGCAGCTGCGTCGTCCGAACGACGGAGGGACGAGCAGCCTGCAAGCGCGATGCTTAAGGCAAGAAGGGCGGCAAGGGAGCGTGTGAAAAACATGCCGTATTGTTACCTGTTGCCCTGAGGATGTAAGGGGGGCGCGGGGGGCTACGGGATTCACACATTTTCTGAGCCATTTGCCAAGAGCCAACCTTCTTTGATGGCATCGAAGCGTATAAGGCCGAGATGCATGATCTTTGGACCCGGAGGTTTATAATAGCCC
>CAIXLI010000089.1 GCA_903920205.1 uncultured Pseudomonadota bacterium | reverse complement strand
TGCCGAAGTCAATATTTTCCGTCACCCTTTTCACGGTGAGTGGAACTACACCATCGCCCCAAACTCTGAGTAAGAAAAAAAGTGACTAAGTTATTTTGTAACAGGCCCTAAGCGGCGCATACGATATTGTGGTGCTTGACGTTATGATGCCGCGTTTAAGCGGTATCGAAGCCTTGCGCCGCATACGAAGCGAAAGCAGCTTGCCCGTTCTTATGCTGACGGCGCGCGGCGACAATGTGGACAAAATCGTAGGACTTGACTTGGGTGCCGACGATTACGTTGCCAAGCCCTGCACGCCGGGAGAGATCGTCGCCCGCCTTCGCGCCATTCTGCGCCGCACGGAAACGCGCGAGAAAGCGAAAGCGGATGAAAAAATTCAAATCGGTGCATTGGTACTGTCGCCCGGCGAAAGAACCGTCAAATATTTGGATAAAGCCGTCGAACTGACGGGGACGGAGTTTTGCATTCTGGAGGTGCTGGCGCGTAACGCAGGACGACTTATTAACAAACAAGATTTGTCGAAGAAAGCTCTCGGCGCTCCACTAACGCCCTATGACCGACGACTCGACGTCCACATCAGCAGCATCAGACAAAAACTTGGTTCGCGCCCAGACGGCGCCCCTTGGATTCAAACCGTGCGCGGCATCGGCTATCAAATGGTGAGCGAATGAAAACAGGGCGCATTTTCTGGAAACTGTTTGCCGCGGTTTTTGCCGCCACGATTCTTGCACTTATCGGAACGGCGGCCTATTTCTCCGTCTCGGATCAAAGCATCGAGCAGTCATTTAAAAGCGCACGCGCAAGCGTCATTGTAAAAACCGCACATGACATTATCGCCAAGCAAGGCGTTGCCGCTTTGTTTTCTACAGTCGAAGAATGGAACAATACACCTCAATTTCCGCGCATTACTGTTTTGGATGCCCAAGGCAAGAGCCTGACATCGCCTTTGTTCTCGACCGCCGGAGTCCAAACATCGGTAACAGCCCCGAATGGCGATAAATACGTTATCGCTTCGGACACAAGGGTTATGTCCGAAAAGGACACTGTTCATCCGACCGTTGCTGCACCGCTGTTATCGGGTGCCTTTTTCGGTTTAATGGTCAGCGCGTTTCTCGCCCTATATTTTACGCGCCCCTTGCGGCATCTCAGCTGGGCGCTCAAAGAAGTTTCGCTCGGCAAATTTGAAACGCGCGTCGGAAAACTTATGGGCAGCCGCAAGGACGAAATCACCGACCTTGCCAATGACGTAGACATCATGGCGGCACGATTGCAGCAGCTTGTGGAATCCAAGCAACGGCTGCTCCACGACATTTCACACGAATTGCGTTCACCTCTCGCCCGCGCACAAGTCGCCATCGGCCTGCTGCGTCAGAATCCAGCAAAAACCGACCAAATGCTGGATCGCATCGAGCAGGAAACGGAGCGCCTCAATGATTTGGTCGAACAAATCCTGACTTTGGCTCGCCTGACGTCGGACGCCGACCTGTCGGTCAATGAAACAGTGGACGTTATCGAGCTTCTCACCGCCATTGCCGACGACGCGGCGTTCGAAGCAAATTCGACTAACAAGCAAGTCAACCTGACCGCAAAGGGAACCTTTATCAGTCGGGTCAATGGCGAGGTTTTGTGTCGAGCTTTTGAGAACATTATTAGAAATGCGATAAAATACACGAAGCCAAACACATCGGTCGATATAACCGCTGACGTTGTTCAAGATGGAAAAGAATTACAAATTGTCATCGAAGACCACGGCCCCGGCATGCCGGAATCCATGCTTGTCAAAATGTTCGAGCCTTTTTGGCGCAACGAAACAGATCAACCTTCTGTCGGGTTCGGTTTGGGCCTAGCCATTGCTCGCCGCGCCATTGAACTTCATAAAGGCCGGATAAGCGTAGAGAACACCCCCCAGAAAGGGCTGCGTTTCAAGATAACGCTTCCCCAATAGCAATAAGATCATTCCTGACAAACAAGGCAAAACACGCAAAAAGCGTAAGCGTCATTCTGAGCCGCCTAGCGTTGGAGTGATGATGTAAGGTGGATGGCGCGGGGCTCAGGTAATCAGCTATAAACGGATGTCTTTGATGTAATCGATAGCGATTTTAAACATGTTGTTGTCAGCTTCTACGGTGCGCCAACCTGCATGGGGCGTTATAAAAAACTTTTCATTTCCCAATTCAAAAAGTTTGGCTTCGGCACAAGCCCAAGCGCCCTTACCCTCCGTATAAAAAGGATCAAAAGCCGCCGCACACAGTTTATTGTTTCTTAGGGCTGAATACAAAGCATCAGCATCGACCAGCTTTGCTGGGCAAGTGTTTATTAAAACAGTATGAGGCTGCATTTTGTCGAGCGCAGTTTTGTCAATAAAGGTTCCGACTGCAAAAGGGAGATGAAGCGACAAAATATCGCTTTCCGAAAAAACAACATCAAGTTCTCGATATTGCCCTGCCATGCTTTGTCTGGCTCCTGATCTGCTCCAGTAAAACACGTTCATGCCGAAGCCAAGTCCAATACGAGAAGTTTGTTGAGCAATGGGGCCGCTGCCTAATAATCCTAACGTCTTGCCTTGAAGTTCAAATCCAGTCTGGGATTCCCATGTCTTATGTTGAGCATCCGACAACATCCGGGTCGCCTTACGCGCGCTCAAGAGGATTAAAAGAAAAGCCAGTTCCGCAACAGCTCGCGCATTGGCTCCCGGCGTATTAAATATGGGAATGTTTTTTTCTGCTGCAGCGACTACATCAATGTAGGCTTTATAATCTACGCCAAGGAATATGATGGCCTTTAATGTATCAGATGCTTGGATAACATTGGCCGTGCATTTCTCAAGACCACCGACGACATAGACATCGACACCTTTGATAGATTCGCAAAACTTGGCTTCATCAACATAGGCATCGCCAGCCACAGCAACAACCTTATGGCCTAATATTTCTAGCTGTTTCATTACCCAGTCAGGGCATACACCAGTAATGAGTACTTTCATCGTGATCCTTATTTGAACGAACCGACGCTCTTTTAAAATGGCCGTTTGGAAAGGCTATTTCAGAAGAATGGGGTAACACAAAAAACAAAAGCAGGGTAGCCACAAACAATTTATAGAGTTATGGCACAACTTCAAGAAGTGTAAGCATTTTTACCTAGAGCTTGACGTTCCAAGGGAGCAGTTCCTCGATCCGGTTGATCGGATGATCGGGGATGACGTTTATGACATGGCGGAGGTAGGCTTCGATGTCGAGTCCGTTGAGTTTGGCCGTCTGGGTCAGGGTGAATATGACGGCGGCGTTATTGCCGCCTTTATCGGAACCGGCGAAGAGCCAGTTTTTGCGTCCAAGAGTTAGCGGACGTATCGCGCGCTCAGCGGCATTGTTGCAAATGTCGCAGCGGCCATCAGTGGTGTAGCGCGTGAGAGCGGGCCATAAGGTGAGAGAATAGCGTAATGCCTTGGCGAACTTGCTCTGTTGGCTCACGCCAGCAAGAGCAGCATAAAACGCGATTTTCATCGTGGCCAACAGCGGCATCGATTGTTCGGTGCGCACCTTAAGGCGGTCGGCAGGTGAGCGCCCACGGATAACGGCTTCAATCGCAAACAGCTCGCCGATTTGCCGCAGCAGTTCCTCAGCGGTTGGCGAGGCTGTCGCCGCATAAACTTCGTAGATTTTACGTCTGGCATGCGCCCAGCAGGCAACTTCCACAAACTGCGATTTTCCGGTTATAGGATGCAGCTCATAAAGCTGGTTAAACCCGGCATAAGCATCGGCATGCAGAAAGCCGCTGCAATCCTCAAGCAACGCCTTGGCATGTTCGGCTTCTCGCCGTTCTCTGCTGTCATGCCAAAGTGTCCATTACTTTTCGAATGGACACTTTCCGACACTTCTTCAGCAAATTCTAGGCGTGCTCAGAATTACGCTTACCAAAAAGCGATAACGTCATCATTTTGCAAAGTAAGCTCTCCACATCATAGTCCTTCGCAGGTGGTTAATCCCAAATCAGGGCTTTTAACCGAGGGTCAGTGGCAAAATCTCGTAGAGATTCAGTATATCATCCCTATGATAAGTTCTAACTGTATTGATTAGGGGACGCCAATTGAATCAATGGCTTGCAAGCCACCCTCGAATGGCTTTTTTGTTTTTGGGTAAGTTTTGGGTAATAAGCGGACTGCATCAACACTCAAAATCCGCGCTAACCGATCAAGAATAGTCGTAACAATTTATAGGCATCCGTAATTTGGGTCTACAAAGCATATTGAATTTGTGGATCCAACCCATTGCCGTTTGGCGCATAGAGCAGTTCTGGTCTGCTGGCAACAGGCTGACGTGTAATGGTGATGTTTGGTAACGGGTCATTCAGGTTGAGCATTGTCGCAACGCTAAGAGCAATTTTGCCGATATTCTCGCCCACAAAAGGAAGGCTTGTTAAAAGCCTTGCTCCTTTAAATATTTCTTGCGGTCCTAAACGCGCAACTGACTCTTGGATCAGAACATCCTTGAAGAGCGGATCAACCTCAGGGCTTTGGCAAACGGACAGCAAGCATGCCGATATATCTTTTTGATCCAATTCCTTCATAAAATCTTGAAGTGCCAAAAGTGCTTTTCGCGCTTTCTTCACACCAGAGATTCCCTCGCCATTTCCCGTTTTCACAAAATCGTTGAGCGCTTGTACAGGGTTGCCTTTCGACGCAAAAGCATCGGCTATCGATATTACCGCACGGGCAAGCATGCCTTTTTCTTTTTCGGTCGGCTCTTCCAACCCCATACCTCCAAAATCAAAGAGCCCAGCGTGATATGTCTCTGGCCCTGTTTTTTCAATACGCATCTGTGCCCCGTGACGATCTACGTCAAAGCATTTACCGGACAGAATACGAATAAGCTCAACCGTTACATAGGAAAGCGCAACGGCCTTTCTAGCCATAGGGTCTTCGGATAATCCCGTGCTGTTAAAAAGCACGCCATGCTTTTTCTCAATTAACCTATGAGTGTCGCCCCATCCGTACATCGATGCAGGTGAATAGGTAATGTTAAACGTTTGTCCTGATGGAAACGACACCGATGTATCCAATCCTGCATAGGCTTGGTAGGCATTGACGCTTTGGGGCTTACTGTATCGCGGATCCGTTTCGATGATGGACATATCTCTGGCTTCACCTACCAGATCAACTGCAATGTCCCGATGCTCTTCCCAAAACGTGTGCACACACGCTTCCAACGCGTCTTCCATGCAACGAAATCCGTTAATTGCTCCTTGCTGGGCGTGGTCACTTTGCGTAAGTAAGACACTGCAGATATTCTTTCCAGCCAAGACAAAATCTGTTTCAATGGCCGTATTAAAAGAAGCAGACCCCAAGATTTCGCCATAACGAGCCGTTTTGCTTATAAAGGCGGGCAGCACACGTTGAGCCTGCAAGACAACATCGACACGGGAACGTTTCTGAGCCCGCGCCTTTAATCGTTCAAGCGGATCGCGGAAATCATCCGCTAGATCGTAAGGACAACTGTGTATGCCTTGACCAAGCTTCACGTAGGCAGAGCCTAAAAACTCAAGCAATGTCGCAAAGCGATGGCCTATCGTCGTGCCTTCGACCTCTTGATTACGCGTGGCCAACATGGCCGCCAAAAGCACACTTTGCATATAGCGGGGCGTTGCCGCTACATGAGCGCGAAAATAATCGCGCACCAGTCCTGAATGTTCCATATCTGGTGGGAACAGCCGATCTTCAACAAAGGACGTTATTTCTATATAGGCCTTCTGCGCTTCCTTATCATCAACAACGACGGAACCCGGCATGAGGAGATGATCCAGCACAACCGCTTGCCGCTCGGTTGGCATCGCTTGGAAATAGCTATGATAATCTTCCAGCGCTACGCCTAACTCAATGCGCCCGTTTTGAGTTATAACCCCAACGGAACGATCGCTTTCTTCCTTTAAAAGTTTTGCTAAACTTCCGCAGGCGTCGTCACTTAAGGGTTGGGAAAGATAGTCTATTAAAGACTCTCGCAATTCTTTGCTGTTTGCGGCTGCTTTGGAGATCAGCTCGGCTCCATCAACGGGTAAATTCGCAGAGTAGAAGTCATTGGATGTGAGATCCAACTGATCCTGAACAAACTGACACACTTTGACTTGAGCCAGAACTGCATCACACAGGCTATCCAGCATAGTGTCGCGATTTCGGGCTGTAGCCCGCGTCATGATCGGCTTAATAACGCCTTCCAGTGTAGAGGCATATTGTTCCGAACCATCATCAAGCCCATATTGAGATACAACGGCTTGCGTCCACACGTCGATCAATCCGTTACACAAGTTAAGGTAACGAAGGCCGATGCGCCTGCTGCTTGACTGATTTCCAGTTTTAACAGGGTTTCCAAATAAAAGCTTTTCAATAAGGGACTGCCGCTCTACGTCTGACTGAATCGCGGAAAGATTTTTGAGAAACTTTTCCGTAATCAGGCCGCGATATGAAGCATCGGGCCACATATCGAAATGTTCCATGGCCGCGACAACTGCCGATTGATTTCCTATCGTCAATCCGTTGAAGTCTTCGACAAAAGTTTTCACAGAAGATGTCTTCGGAATCCTTCTCTTTATGTGCTTAAAGACGGAGTCCCATGAGTCATAGTCATCAAATCTATAATAACTCTGAGAAAAAGCGCTTCCCCAAAATTTTTCGCTTTCACGCCCCTGCTCAATCCGTGGCTGGATAAGCTTGTTCAAAAGCGCAAGATCATCAGCGCAACCGAGGGAACCCTTAAAATGGCTTTCAACATATGTTGCAAAATACGAAGCCCTTACTTCGCCGGTCAGATGCTTTTCGTGCTCTAATAATTTCTGGAATGTATCCGGAGGCCCCTCTCCGAACAGGCCTCGAAGTGCAACTCCTGCGGCTTGTGGTTCTGCCTCCTTAAAAAACCCCTGCTGGAGCAAAAAAGTTTTACGGACCTCCCGGGGAAAAAGGGCATTGGAAACATCGCGGGTTTTGGCATCAACGCCAAGAACAAATCTGATGGAATTTTGTTGAGAACCGATCTCTGCAAACCAGTCTGGATTGACTGAATACTCCGCTTTCTTTTTGCGCCACAAGGGCTTGTCATAAAGCCATTGGCTCATGATCTTCTGCATAGAGGCCATCTTGGATTTTTGCCCCTGAGATTCGGCAAGCCTAACGGCATCGGAAAGGGCACGGACAAAATCGTCAAATGTAAATTCGCAACATTGGTTGCTGGCAATATCTGCCCCATATCTTTCCATAAACTTGTGGAGTTTGTCCCCAAGCCGGTCCAATAGGATTTCCCCCGATTGTTGTTTCCTGCTTTCTGCAAATAAAGTTTTGATTTTTTGGCGCAGCTCTGTATCCAGTCCTTCCTTATTCTTTTTTTTATCCGAAGCGGTTCTCTTGGCTTCACTGCAAGCGGGGAGCCCCGTCCACCAAGTTGCGGCCAGTTGCAACGCTAAACTTTCACCACAAAGCCGCCAAAGCTCTTCTGAGTCGCCACCTCCGACCATCCATGCTGTACGAATAAGCGCGTCTGCTGATTTACTCTCTCCTTGCGTTCTGAAATAGGATACATCCTTAATGACACCATGTATATTGAACCAATCCCGCTTAAGCTCTTTCCATCCCAACCCGTAACCTATGTCAGTTTTGTTCTCTTGGCCTTTGGCTTGAAGACAAAACTCCGATTGAATATTTTCATACGCTTCGCAGAAAGCCAAAGCTGCGGAAAGTCTTGCATCACGATTTTCGGCTGCATAAAACTTGCTGAATGCATCAGCCATAGGCTTAAAAGGCCCGAAGATATGCCTGCCAGCTCCCCAAGTATAGCTAAGGCTATCGGAAATGGTCGCGTAAACCTTGTCGCGCAGTCTATGCTTTGTTTCGAAAAACAAAACGGCTAGTTCTCCTAAAGCTTCTCGGCCTAAAGCATCTTTTATATAACCCAGTTTTATTTCAGACAGTTGATTTAAAAAATCTTTGTTTCTGGCCGTATACACGGGGGTTTCGCCATCCCATTGCGGGGGCATGTGTGTGCCTAGAATGTGTGCTTTGTCCTCTACTGACAATTCCTTAAAATCAGCAGGCAATTGCTGCGCCAGATAACCAACATGGGTCGCGCTTTCAAGACAAAGGAGGACTTCGTCCGGGATTGGCTGGTAACTAAACGTCACTTTTGCTGAATCGTGCTCGCCTCGATGAGTCATATGACTCAGCTTTTGTTGTATATTTTTTATGCTCGCGCCAAAGTTTGGAACATCGCTTTTTTCAATAAGGCCATGTTTAATGGCGAAAGGGATATCGTTTGCATAAGGCTCTATTGCTTTGTGCAGTTTGCCCAACAGCACAATTGATTCTTGCCAGTCATAGCCCGCATCAATCATACGCTGAGCCGCGCTAATATCCGCCAGCCCATCTCGCGGTTTTGTTGCCCGTTCAGGCTTATAATGATCCTTCGTAAACCAGCGCTCCGCCTGGTAGCCTAGAGCAAAAGCCACTTGAGCTTCATTTTTGATGTAATCAAAAAATTCTTTTCCGATAATGACGACGGGATTGCCTTCGGGCGAAGATTTCACGCCGACGAGATAAAGAAACCTCTTGTTTTGTGAAATCAAAAAACTGACGGGGTGGTTGTCCCAATCCCAATCAGGC
>CAIXLI010000088.1 GCA_903920205.1 uncultured Pseudomonadota bacterium | reverse complement strand
TTCCAGCGCGAGATCGTCAAAATCCATACCATTCTGGGCGGCAAAAACCCCCATCCGCATTGGCTCGTCGGCGGCGTGCCCTGCGCCATTAATGTTCATGGCACAGGCGCCGTCGGCGCTTTGAACATTGAACGCCTGAACATGGTTCGGGAAATTGCGACGAAAACACGCGATTTCATTCATCAGGTTTACATTCCCGATTTGCTCGCCATTGCATCGTTCTACAAGGACTGGGCCTCTATCGGCGGCGGCATATCATCCAAAAACCTGATGTCTTACGGCGAATTTCCTTCCCGCCCCAACGATTGGTCGAACGCCAATCTGGGTATGCCACGAGGCGTCATTCTGAACGGCGATTTGACAAAAATCCATGAAGTCGACCTAAAAGACCCTACCCATGTTCAGGAATTCGTTTCGCACGCATGGTTTAAATATCCTTCGGCCAATGCAGGTCTGCATCCGTGGGACGGCATTACGGAATGCGATTTCCGCATCGGGCCGCAGGGCAAGATTGAAGACGACCGCCTGATCCGTGTCGACGAAGCTGAGAAATACAGCTACGTCAAAGCACCGCGCTACAAGGGCGAAGCCATGGAAGTGGGCCCCCTTGCCCGTTTGGTCATTGGCTATGCCTCTGGCCGCAAAGATATCAAGGAACTTGTCGATAGTGCGCTGCATAAGCTCGACGTCCCTCTCTCCGCGTTGTTTTCAACTCTCGGTCGCACGGCGGCTCGCGGTCTTGAGGCGCAATGGGCGGCGGATCGCCTTGTCGAAAATGTCGATGCGTTATTTAATAATATTCGCAACGGCGACATCAATACGGCGAACACCGAAATGTGGGAGCCCAGCACTTGGCCGACTACGGCCAAAGGCGTCGGCGGATGCGAAGCGCCACGCGGCGCACTGGGTCACTGGATGGTCATTCAAGACAAAAAGATCGCCAATTACCAATGCGTTGTGCCCTCGACATGGAACGCTTCGTCACGCGATCATCTGGGCAATATCGGCGCTTATGAAGCCGCGCTTCTCGGCACGCCAATGGTTGATCCTGAACGTCCGCTCGAAGTCTTGCGCACGATTCACAGCTTTGACCCCTGTTTGGCCTGCGCGACGCATTTGTACGGCCCCGACGGTTCGCCGATTGCAACCGTCGATGTCCTTTAAAAAGGGGGAGCGGCATGACCTACCAAGAACTTCCTGAAGACGGTTCGATGCCGGACCCCGTCATGACGCACGACGCCTTGTCGCGCCTTTGGCATTGGTCGACGGCGATATGCATGTTTGCACTTGTTTTAAGCGGCTATTTTATCGGCACAGCCCCCCCTTCTGTCGGGGGGGATACGTCGGAACTTTACACAATGGGCGACATCCGGTTTATTCATCTTGCTTTCGGTCAGGTCTTCTCAATGCTTTTTTTGTTTCGCCTATACTGGGCGATCAGAAAGAAAGGCTACGAAAGACAGATGTTTTGGCCGAGTTTCTGGGTTAAACGCTGGACAGACGGCTTTGTCACCCAAATTAAATGGAATCTGATGATGCTGCCGCGTTCGCCCCGTTATTTGGGGCTGAACCCTTTGGGCATCGTGGCTACTTTCATCCTGTTCGTCATTCCGTCCGTGCTGACGATCTTAACGGGATACGCCATGCTGGCCGAAGTCTCAGGCCATGACTCATGGGAGCACCATCTGTTCGGATGGATGATGGTAATTTTCCCCAATACGCTGGATTTGCACTTGGTTCACCGTCTATGCATGTGGGCGCTCGTCTTTTTCACGATCCTTCACATTTATGTTACGGTGCGCGACGACGTTCTCTCGCGTCAAACGGTGACTTCGTCCATGCTTTCGGGCGAAAGGGTTTTTCGCCGCTGATGCCTCAGGAAAAACCCACAACACAATTGCGCTGCATCGTGCTTGGCGTCGGCAACACCTTGTGGGGCGACGAAGGCGTCGGCCCCAAGCTGGTCGAGCTTCTGGGGCAACGCTTTGATATTCCCGACGCCGAATTAGTCGATGGCGGCACGCAGGGACTTTACCTTTTGCCACTTGTCACGGATGCCGACAAACTTTTGGTTTTTGATGCGGTGAAGCTAGGACATACCCCCGGAACAGTTGTCGTTTTGAAAGACGACGAGATTGACACGATTTTTCGCGGGGCGCTTTCCCTGCATCAAACAACTTTGCACGATCTCCTGGGCTCCGCCCGCCTGATCGGATGGAAACCGCAGCAGGTTGTCTTGATAGGGATCGAAGCGGAAGATACCGAGAACTGGGGTGGTGGGCTGACATCGACCGTCGCAAACGCAACAGAAGAAGCCCTCCTTCACGCCGAAAAGACTTTGCGGGCGTGGGGGCTTGAACTAACCCCAAACAGCCCCTAATCCTTTCGCGTCACACGAAATCCTTCGATATAAAGGACATCCAGAAGGCCCTTTTGGAAAAAGGCCACAGCGTCCTGCGGCGTCTCCACAATCGGTTCGTTCGCACCGTTAAAGGATGTATTTAAAACAAGAGGAATGCCAGACAACCCCTTGAACGTCTTGAGCAATTCATAAACTCCACCATCTTGCGGCACAACGGTTTGGACGCGGGATGAACCGTCGACATGCACCACAGCAGGGATCAAGAGGCGCTTATCTTCGCGCACCGTATGGGTGAAAAGCATGAAAGGCGAAGGCGATGGCCCGTCAAACCAATCCTGAAGATCAGACAACAGGCAGACGGGGGCAAAAGGCCGCCACCTTTCCCGCGCCTTAATCGCGTTGACACGACGGCCGTTCTCAACGTCACGCGGATCCGCCAAGATCGAACGATGCCCAAGCGCGCGAGACCCCGCCTCGCTCGCGCCCTCAAACCAGCCGATAATTTTGTTCCGCGCTATATCTTGCGCAGCGAGACTTGGCGCGTCATTGACCACCTCAACATTGAAAAGCGCCCCGCATCCAGCAAGCACAAGCGGCGTTCCGGCACTACGATCCCTCCCCGTCATGGCCCAACGGCTTTCGCAGACCTTAGGACTCTTGCTGGGGTGTTCCAGAACATTATGCCACAGCCATTGAGCCGCACCCACAGACAACCCGCTATTGTCGCAATAAGGAGGAATAAAAACGCTATCGTAACCAGACTCGCGCAGTATTCTGGAATTGCTAGGGCAATTCAAAGCCGCGCCGCCACCAAGACACAAGCCTTGCGGCGCCATTCCCTGCTCACGCAAAACTTGAAGAAATGCGCGTACTGTCTTGAGCATCCTATCGCTGAAAATCTTTTGCGCGCTCGCGGCAAGCGCGGCAGCAAGAGGCGAAGGCAAAACCTCGGTGTTACCCATGGTAGAAAAATCATAACCTTGCTTATGGGCTTCAGCCAAAAGGGCTTGGATAACGGCCTCGACATCATCTTTACTCGGCCCGGGCCCTTCATGCATCTGCAAAGGCTTGCCATAGGCAGAAAGCCCCATCAATTTTCCAGCACCACCTTCGCCTAAACCACATAAATCGGCAATGCGGTTATACAAAGCCGCAACCGCAAGCCCGTGAGGTTTCACCGCACGTAATTTTCCGGCTTCCGCGCAAAACAACAGTCCAGATTCCCATCCCGCGCCGCTGTCATGAGTTAAAACGGCGGCTTTTTCGAAACCGGAACAAAAAAAAGCCGAAGCGGCATGAGCAGCATGCGCCCTGACTCCAACGCCGGAGAGAACGCGCCCATCAAGGATAACCTGCACAGGAAAATCCATGCACAAATCCCCTTCTCGCTCATCCCCCGTAAAAGGCGCAAAGCCCCCCTTATCCTGAACATCAAAATAATTGGGATTATGACAAATTGGGGTTTGGCGCGGCGCAAGAACAACCGCGCACTTGTCGATTTCGGCAGGGCTGATTTTCGCCGTTGCCAAAGCTTCTTCTATCGTCGCACGACAGATTCCAGCCGCGTGCCTTTGCCGCGTGATGCGTTCGCGGATAACATGAGCCACAAGAACGCCCCCGCGCAGCACTGAAGCCGAAGCATCGCGGCCACAAGAGACACCGAGAATATTCATGAGCAAGACAGGCCGCGCCAGTACCTAGATCAGCAAAAGAACACAACCGATGGCCGCAACGCCGCCGCCAACCCATGCCGCAGCATGGTCGATTTTGAAACGGCGCATCGACAAGGCCAATCCTATACCCGTGGAGAGAAGCATACCCGTCGCCAGCATAAAACCGAAGCTGTATAGAACAGGCGAAGAGGTCACTGCCATTTCAGTGCCATGGGCATGCCCGTGGAAAAGGGCGAACAAACCGCAAAGGCTTCCGCCCAGCAAAGGCGAAGGACGCCACGCCGTGGCAATAGCAAAACCAAGAACGATCACGGACCCTGCAATGCCTGTTTCAAAAGCCGACACCCCCAAGCCCGCCATGCCCAAGACACCGCCAACGATCATCATCGCCACAAAAGCCAAAGGAGCCAGCCACAAAGACCGCCCGCCAGTTTGTGCCGCCCACATCCCGACCGACAGCATCGCCAAAAGATGATCAATTCCCATCAGGGGGTGTGTGAACCCCGCAGAAAATCCACCGCCCAGTGCCGCACCCGCCATGATGTGGGCTTCTGCTGCGCGACTGGCTAGCATCAATAACGCGACAAAAGCGAGAACGGAAAAATGGGAAGCGCGAGAGATCATGGGAACCTGCCGGTTGGGAGGGGGTGGGGAGGGATTCTGTGACGGCGAAAGATAGCAAATTTCTTTCCTGTCGCAAACGACTAAGAGAGAGCTAACAAATACGCGGCAAGGGTTCGCCATTCAGCCAATCGACAATGCGCGAGCCGCCTAAAGGGGTATGCATCTCAACCCAAAAGCGCGAATCGGAAACGACTTTGCCGATAATTGCCGCGTCCCTTCCTTTGTCGTGAGCCCGCATGGCTTGAAGCAACCTGTCAGCCTGATCTTGGGGACAGAAAGCGATGAGGCATCCTTCGTTGGCAATATAAAGGGGATCAAGCCCCAAAACTTCGCACACACCGCGCACGGATTCGCGCACAGGAATGGCGGATTCTTCTAATCGTATGCCAACCTCGGCGGTTCCTGCGATCTCGTTCAGCGTCGTCGCCAATCCGCCGCGTGTCGGGTCGCGCAAAGCATGAATCTCGACGCCCGAAGCCAACAGGTGCTCGACAAGCCCATTCAACGGTGCACTGTCAGACAACAAAGGCGTGACAAAAGAAAGTTTCTCGCGATGCGCCAGAATAGCGACTCCATGGTCGCCGATAAGCCCGCTCAGCAAAACGGCATCGCCAGCCCGCACGCGCCGCGCCGAAAGGTCGAGTTCCGCCCGAAACACGCCGATGCCTGCCGTGTTGATGTAAAGCCCGTCGGCCTTACCCTTTTCCACAACCTTGGTGTCGCCCGTAACAATAGACACGCCGCAGTTCCGCGCAGCCTCAGCCATAGAACGCACAATGCGCTCCAAATCGGCGATAGGAAAACCTTCTTCGATGATAAATCCGGCAGACAGCCACAAGGGCTTGGCTCCCGCCATCGCCACATCGTTGACGGTTCCGTGTACCGCGAGGCTGCCAATATCGCCGCCCGGAAAAAACAGTGGCGAGATAACAAAACTGTCGGAGCTGAAAGCCAGCCGCATGCCAGGCTCCGGCAAAGTCAGCCGCGCTTGGTCGTTGGCTTCCGCCAAAGCGGGATTATCGAAAGCGCTGGCGAAAACCTGTTCGATCAACCGCGCCGTTGCCCTGCCCCCGCTGCCATGAGTCATGTCGATGCGGCCTTGTGCCTTATCAAGAGGCTTTTCATGCAGCTTCATCGTTTTTCCTTCCTCTGCCGTAACTGTACCACGCCGCGCAGGAACCTTCGGACGACACCATGCAGGAACCGATGGGATTATCAGGCGTACACACCTTGCCGAACAAGGGGCAATCCGCAGGTTGCTTGGCGCCGCGCAGAATTGCTGGGCATTGGCAAGCGCGGTTTTCCTGAACCGCTTCGACGGTCAAAGGGAAACGGCGTTCGGCATCCATAGCGGCGAAAGAGTCGTTCAGCCGCAATCCACTATGAGGCAACGAACCAAGCCCCCGCCATTCGAAGGCGTCGCGCAAAAAAAACACCTCGCGCATCAATTCCTGCGCTTTAATATTGCCCCCGCGTGTCACAGCGCGAGCATATTCGTTTTCAACCTTGGCCTGACCGCTATTCACCTGACGCAGCAACATCAGGATCGATTGCAGAACATCCAAAGGTTCAAACCCCGCAATAACCACCGGCTTGCCATAGTCGCTAGTGGCGATTTCATAAGGTTTCGTGCCTATAATCGCGCTGACATGCGAAGGCCCTATAAACCCGTCCAATTCCGGCACATCGGCATCGGCGTCTTTTCCCGATTCCAAAAGCCAACGCAAAGCGGGCGGCGTCAGAACGTGATTGCAAAACACGCTAAAATTTTTCAACCCCAATGCCCGCGCCTGCTTCAAAACAACGGCGGTAGGGGGAGTCGTCGTTTCAAACCCTATGGCGAAAAAGACAATCTGTTTGTCGGGCAAGCTTTGCGCCAAGTTTATGGCCTCGGCGGGAGACGTTACCATCCGCACATCCGCGCCACTGGCTTTGGCCTTCATCAGGCTCATGCGCTTGCCACCGGGGACACGCATCATGTCGCCATAGGAACACAAAACGACATCGGGAATTTGCGCGATTTGAATCGCGGCATCAATACGCGCCATAGGCAAAACACAAACGGGGCAACCAGGGCCATGCACCAATTTGACTTGAGGCGGCAAAAGATCGGGCAAACCGAAACGAAAAATCGCATGCGTATGCCCGCCGCAAAACTCCATCAAGCGGTAAAGACGCCCCCGCCCCGCTTGCGCTTCAACGCGAATGGCTTCGGCAAGTTTATCCGCCAAAGCGCGGTCGCGGAATTCTTCGATATACTTCATACGCCGCCCTTTGCCTCCGCTGCACGTACGGGCACTCCTGCCTCGGTGAACAGGTCCAGCGTCTTTTGCGCCTCTTCAGGGTCGAGCTTCGACAAAGCAAAGCCAACATGAACGATAAGATAATCGCCCAAGCCAACATCATCGACCAAAGCCAAAGAAACGGGACGACGCACGCCGCCGATATCGGTCATCGCCATGCCGTCGGGCAATAGCTCGACTACACAAGCGGGTATAGCAAGACACATGACCTAATTTCCCTCCGATTTAAGCGCCCATAAGGCCGCATAAGCTTGCCCCAAACTAATGGAGGCATCGCCAGACGAGAGAGCTTGCGCCCCCAAGACCGACATTTTCATGCTTTCCATCCGCAAGGCAAGCCCTTCCCGCAGGATTTTGTTCATAAAGCAGCCTCCGCTAAACACAATATGCCACAAGCCCGTTTTTTCCCGCGCCTGACCAACCCATGCGGCGACAGCCTCGATCAACGTGCCATGAAACAAATTTGCGCCTTCTTCCTTCTGCACATCCGCCAACCGCGCCAGAAGCGGACGCATATCTAATTCCAACAGACCGTCTTTCTCGGCAATCGCCCAACCATTTTGCAGAACCGCTGGATTACGCGCCATTTTTTCTAGCGCCATAGGCGCTTCGCCTTCGAACGCCGCAATCGGCGTAACACCCAGCAAGCCGCAGGCAGCATCAAACAACCGTCCCGCGCTGGATGTGGGAGGACAATTCAATCCTCGCTCCATCATTTCTGCCAAAGCCTGCGCTTGCGGAAAATCGGCGAAGCGCGAGGGAATCTCCTCTCCGTGCCCGATATCCCACAAAGCCGCCGCCCCCATCCGCCACGGAGCGCGAGCAGCACTATCACCCCCGGGCTGCAACAAAGGCCGCAACCGCCCCACACGCCGGTAACCGCACGCATTGACCAACATCAATTCGCCGCCCCATGATTGGCCTTCTTCGCCAAGCCCGAATCCATCGAAAGCAATCCCCAGCACAGGATGTTTCACCCCATGTTCTGCCATAACGGCGGCAATATGGGCGTGATGATGTTGAACCGGAAACAAAGGAAGCTTCAGATTTTCCGCATAACGCGTACTGAAAAAATCGGGATGCAGATCACAGGCTACCCTTGCGACAGGCGCGGCAGCCAAACGCATCATAACGCCCACCGCCTGGTCATAAGATTCAAACGCCGCCCCGTTATCCAACGCGCCAATCACATCGGAAATATGCGCAACGCCGTCTTGAATCAGGCACACCGTATTCTTGAACATCGCGCCCATGCCGAGAACAGGCGGCAATTTTCCGAAAGGCACGGCGAGGGTTTGCATCAAACCGCCTTGCGAGCGCGATCCAGCCAATCCAGCCAAGCGTCGAACCCCTCGCCTGAGGAAGATGAGAGAACAAGATGTTCCATCGCCGGATTGATTTTCTGCGCGTTGGCAAGGCACTGCCCCACATCGAACGGCACATAGGGCAAAAGATCGGATTTCGTCACGATCATCACCTGCGCCGCACGAAACATGTCGGGATATTTCAGAGGTTTGTCTTCGCCCTCCGTCACCGACAGCAAAACGACCTTCGCCGCTTCGCCCAAATCGAACGCCGCCGGACAGACCAGATTACCGACATTTTCTATAAACAAAATACCGCCATCCAAAGCGCCTTTGTCGATACCCAAATCGCCCATCGCATGCCCGACCATATGGGCATCGAGATGACACCCGCGCCCCGTATTGATCTGAACGGCGGGAGCCCCCGTGGCGCGCAACCTTTCCGCATCGATATCCGTGCTTTGATCGCCTTCGATCACGGCAGAGGTAAAGCGCTTGGAACTCAACGTCCGCGCCAGAAGAGTCGTTTTGCCAGAGCCCGGGCTGGAAACGAAATTCAACGCCAGAATTTTGCGTTGTTTAAGAATCCGCCGGTTATCTTCCGCATAGGCGTTATTGACGGAAAGAATGTCTTCCTCGACCTTTAATACCCGCGCCGCAGCCCTGTCGGGATGATCGTCATGATGAGGATCGTGATAATGCGTCCCCTCGCCATGGCTATGGTTATGGCTATGCCCGTGATCGTGGTGATGATCGTGCTCATGAGAATGAGGCGCGTGAACCGTTGTCGGACATCCGCAAGTAACGCACATCTCTCTTCTCCTTTAAACCACATCCAAATCAATAATCCGCAACGCACGATCATGCGTATAGACAAACTCCATCTCCGCCCCCTCGGCAATACCGCCCTTGGCAGCCACCGGAAAACAAAAACGCAAAGACTCCTCGCTGGCCCCCGAATAATCCCCCAACTCAACGCGCACCGTCAGAACGCGCCGAAACCCGTCCTTTTGCGCCTTTTTTTCAATGATGCGCAACATCCCCTCGCATAACGACATTTCGTGCATTGATGCTCGCTGAAGAAACCCAGAAACCCGACGATTGCCGGATAGAAGTGCATACTTGGTTTTCCGTGTTCCTGCAAATTTTATGGGAAAAACGGCGGGGGGTTTGAGGGGGGATGCACGACAAGAAAACCAGAAGGCTTTGGCGCGTGCTTTAATAGGTAAGTTTGAAAGAAAACTTGAATGAGCGGTGACAACCTTTGCAGCAAACACCTTAATAGGGGTATCCTTTTTAGGGGCCCATTTGGATATTTGGGATTGGCCGTTGTCACCTGCCTTATTCTAAGTCATAGAACCAAAATGTTCGTGTCACCATGGCTGAGTCCGATCTCCCCCCATCATCTGCTTCTGCAGAGTTGATGGGTAATCAGCTATTCAATTTAGCATTGCCCTTTATCTTTTTCCCTTAGGCCAAACCGCCGCCACAACACAAATACGAAGGTGCTCAGATGGGGTAGGCAAAAATTGGGTCATATGGCCCTCCTTTTCTTCCCCACTTTTGAGGTGAAACAATTATATTTATACCCTGTTCACGCCAAAACCCGAAAATCCTTAGGATTGATGACGCGAAAGTTATCGGTGACTGAATCGGCGTATTTCTGCCAGTTTTTTGGGACTTCGTCGCGCAGAAAGCCGAGGACGGCGGCGCAGAAGTCATTGAACTTGGCGTAGCATTTGTTGTGGGTGACGTTTCT
>CAIXLI010000087.1 GCA_903920205.1 uncultured Pseudomonadota bacterium | reverse complement strand
ACCGTCACTGTCATTTTCATCTTGGGATGAATAGAACAGCGTACTTTGAACTCGCCCGCTTTGGGAAAGTTGACCTTAATGTCGTTCTCTTTGGGCTTTTGCATCCCGCGATCATCGACATCGTCGTTAGCGTCAATGATCTGAATGTTATGAAGCACGTCATCGTTATTCGTGAACGTGACGTTTTCACCGGCTTTAATGGTCACCGCTTTGGTATCGAAATCCATGTGCGATTGCGAAACGACAGCGTCCGCAGCATACGCGCATACAGGTATCAAGGCCACAGCGGCGACCAGCATGATCTTACGCATCATCACTCTCTCCTTTATGTTGAGACTTAATGGCTCTTGCCGAAGGCGGGAACCAACGGATCAAGCGACATCGACAGATTCAAGAACAGCGTATTGTTGTCGGAGGCGTTCTTGGACGTGCCATTGAACCGCGTATAAGCCGTATAAGCCAACGACAACCGCGCATTGCCCCACTGGATCGCCGAATCCGCCTTGCCGAATGGAACATACGCCATCTCGACAGTAAATCCGTCGCTGTTGGGGCTTCCATTCGCCGAATCCGCATACAGGGCGGCATCGGAAGAACCCGTTGTCTTGAAGTATTGCACCGACGGCACATAAGTATCGTCGATAGAATAGGTCACGTCCGCCTTGAACGTGTTGAGTGTGTCAGATTGGTTCGTGCTGTTCCCCAAGGCCGAGGTTGCATTCAAATTCTGCATTTCATGAATGAAGCCCGCATGCGCCGACACGACATTGTGCAAATCGGCAAGATATTGGTAATTAGCCTCAAACCCGATATCAGTCACGCGATCGACCAGACCCGTCGTTTGATCGTTGCCGGGCTGGCGCAAAGCGGTCGCGCCAAAAGTGCCTATCTGGGCATAGTGCGCATCGTGATCAAACCCATGCTCCAACGCCAAGTGCCAGTAGGGAATCGGCGCAACATATTTGTCGGATGACGAATTCATGGTGCCGACAGCCTGACCGAAATTGCGGTTCAAGGGGAAGTAAACATCGCCTTCCGCATAAACCCAGCCGCTCGAAACATACGCGCCGCCGCCCAAAACCTGTGCGCCAAGACCATCGTCAAGGAACGTCCCCGCCGGTGAAGGGGCAAGCCCTGAGGAGCTATAAGGATAGTTCCAAGGCGGCGAAGAATTCCAAACCGTCGTGTAACCTATCTGATTGTTAAGCGTGATACCTGCCGTGTAATCGTTGCCCAAAACAGAACCGTCCCAAGCGTGGCGAATATCCATCGCGTCCCAGTGGAAGACACGATTGATTCCGTCATAGGCGATTTCTGCCATCGCACCGACGGAAGATGTAATGCGGCCTCCGTAGAAAAGCGCGACCTGATCCACAGACAAGTTGTTGTTGGGGCCATAGCCGATCCCGCCCGGGCTTGGTGGAATATCCTTGTTGGTGCGGGTAAACGAGGAATCCACCGCACCGGAGAACCTTTCGTACCAATTATCGACGAAGTTATCCTTAAGCTCGGCGGAAGAAACATAGCCGTTCATTTTGAAATCGCGTCCATAAGGCTTCAATTGCGGCCCATAAGCGCCAACATGGCACGAGGAGCAAGCCTGCCCCGTCTGTGCGGAGAAACTGGGGATCGCGTGCGCGGGGTGCGCGTTGAGGACAAACGCAGTCAGAACTAGGGCTGCAGGACAACGGACAGATACGCGCATAGTGACGCTCCTCGAGATTAGGGTTGTAAAAACTTGAATTAGACGAAAAGTCAGAAATTAAGGTTAATGGCTGGTCAGGTTAAAAGAAATCGCCGAAAGAAAACAAGTCTCATAAAGCTGTAAGCCATGGGTAGAATTCACTTTATCTTTCGTTGTGTCGCTAAAAACACACCCTACTAAACAAAGGGCGCTAAAAAAAACAGATGCCTTAAGCAAGATTGACTTAGAGCATTAACCTTCTTAAGAAGTCATTAACCATAAATTATGGCAGATTCTCCCTCCTCCAGAATTACCCCCATCGTGGAACAAGGAACATCCCTAATGTCCGAAATGTCCGACCAGAACGCCAATGATAATGCCCAGCGCCTTCAATTTATGGAAATCAGCGGGGAAACGCGTTCTCTGATGAAGGAGTTCTGGCAAGTCGTTGTGCCAAAATTGCCGGAGATTCTGACCGGTTTTTACCAACATGCCGCCGCAGTTCCCGCGCTTGCCAAGATGGTCGATAATCAGGTTCCGCGTCTTAAAAAGGCGCAAGCCGTGCATTGGGAAAGGCTTTTTTCAGGGCGTTTCGACGAAGCCTATTTTTCCGGCGTCAAGTCCATCGGGCTGCTTCACAATAAAATCGGCTTAGAGCCGCGCTGGTATATCGGCGGGTACAATTTTGTTTTAAGCCATCTGACCGATTTGGCGACGCAGACCTATCGCTGGTCGCCCAAGAAATTAAGCAGCGTTATTCGCGCTATCAATTGCGCCGTCATGATCGATATGGATGTGGCTATTTCCACCTATCAGGAGGCCTTGCTGGCGGAGCGCGCGCAGCGCGGTCTCAAGCTTGATGTGTTGATGAAGGCTTTCGAAGAAAAAGCTCACGATCAGGTTAATGCGGTTGCGACGGCGGCAGGCCAGTTGCAATCGACCGCGAATGTCATGTCCGGCATCGCCAGCAAAACCAACGAACAAACGACGGCGGTTGCCGCTGCAGCGGAAGAAGCCAGCATTAACGTCCAGACGGTCGCCGCCGCTGCCGAAGAACTCTCCAGCTCGGTGACGGAAATCGCCCGTCAGGTTTCGCAATCGTCGACCATCGCCAGCACGGCTGTCGCGGAAGCCGACCGCACAAACCATCTGGTTGAAGCTTTGGCAGAAAGTGCCGACAAGATCGGAACAATTGTCCAGCTTATCAGCACGATCGCGGGGCAAACGAATCTCCTCGCCCTCAACGCGACCATCGAGGCGGCTCGTGCGGGGGATGCCGGTAAAGGCTTTGCCGTCGTCGCGTCCGAGGTCAAAAGCCTCGCCAACCAGACCGCCAAGGCGACCGAGGAAATCGGGCAACAAATCGGGCAGATTCAGGCCGCGACCAAGGAAGCCGTCGTCGCCATTCAAGGCATCGGCAAAACCATCGGCGAGATCAACAACACCTCGGCGGCTATCGCGGCGGGTGTCGAAGAACAAGGCTCTGCGACCAAGGAAATCGCCCGCAACGTACAAGAGGCGGCGACGGGCACCCGAGAGGTGACATCCAACATCACTGGCGTCAGCCAAGGCGCAAGCGAAACAGGCACCGCCGCGACGCAAGTGCTGGGCGCGGCAGAAGGCCTGTCGCAACAAGCCGCCTTGTTAAGCAACGAGGTCAAATCGTTCATTCAGAACGCCAAGGCGATTTGACGCTTCGGCAAGGCTCCTTGAAAAAAGCCTTCCCCCCGAAAATTCTTTGTCATTCCGCAAAAGTCTCTTTTTTGCTCTTCCTTGCAAAAAAAGCGACTTTATGCGGAATCCCATTTGATTTCTTATCGCCAAACAAGCACCCATCAGTACTGACAGAATAGCCCTGCCCACGAGGGAGAGGGGATATTAATTTCTGTCGTTTTATGATAAAGCCCGTCCGCGTGAAAACCCAAAAAATTCTTTGCCAGGGCATCGTTCAAACTCAAGCCCATCAACAAGACGCGACCTAGAATTTTTTCTGGTTTTCAAGTTGACGCAGTATAATCAAGGATTGGCATGACATCACCTCTCCCCTCTTTAGCACGCGTCGCCATTATCGGCGGCGGACCCGCCGGACTTATGGCTGCAGAAAAGCTTGCGACGGCGGGAGCCGTTGTGACGGTTTATGACAGAATGCCAACCGTCGGACGTAAATTCATGATGGCGGGGCGTGGCGGGCTTAATCTGACCCACAACGAGCCGTTGGATAATTTTATCGGACGGTATGGCGCGGCTGCGGCGCGGCTTGCGCCTGTGCTTGAGGCTTTTCCGCCCTCTGATTTACGCGCTTGGTGCGAATCCTTAGGCGTAGAGACTTTTGTCGGGAGCAGCGGACGCGTTTTCCCGAAGACGCTTAAGGCCTCGCCAGTACTCCGCGCATGGCTGCGCCGCCTCGACTCTTTAGGCGTAAAGTTCGCCTTGCGCCACACATGGCGCGGATGGAAAGGCAAGGGAGATTTAGCCTTCACCGATGCCGAAGAAAAAAACATCGCCGTTCAAACCGAGGCCACGATCTTGGCACTGGGCGGAGCTTCCTGGCCTCGCTTAGGTTCCGACGGCGGATGGGTCGAAATATTGCGAGCGCAAGGGATTGCCGTCGCGCCCTTACGCCCCGCCAATTGCGGATTTATAGCGCCGTGGAGCGATCTTTTCAGCGCCCGCTTCGCGGGGCAGCCCCTGAAACCTGTCACCGTTTCCTTTGGCAGTAAAACGCTGCAAGGCGAAGCCGTGATAACGCGGGAAGGTTTGGAAGGCGGCGTGATTTATGCTTTATCCCCTGCCCTGCGCGATACGATAGAGGCGACGGGCTCAGCGGTTCTGACGTTGGACTTGCGCCCGGGCCTGTCGGTCGAAACCTTGACAAGGCGTTTGCAAACGCCGAGGGGAAGTCAATCGGCATCAACCTATTTGCGCAAAGCAGCGGGGCTGTCACCCCTTGCGCTGGGACTAATGCGAGAAAGTTTAGGGAAAGCGGCGTTGCCGACGGAAACGGAGGCTTTGGTCGCGCTTATCAAAAACACGAAGATCACGCTCACAGCGACCGCCCCTATCGCACGCGCCATTTCCAGCGCAGGCGGCGTTAGTCTCGACGTCCTCGACGCGCATTTCATGGTGAAGAAAAAACGCGGACTCTTTGTCATCGGTGAAATGCTGGATTGGGAAGCCCCCACCGGCGGCTATCTTCTGCAAGCCTGTTTCAGCACCGCCGTCGCGGCGGCAAAAGGGGTGGAGGATTATCTGCGACAATCCACTTCGCCTCCCCCTGCTGCTTAGACAGACTTGACGTTTGAAATATAGTTCGAGATATCCGTATCGATCTTCTGCGCTTCTTTTTCGAGGATGCGTACGGAATCCAAAACATGCTGGGACGCTATTTTGGTGTCTTGCGCCATCTCGGCGACTTGATGGACGTTTTGAGTCACTTCCGTCGTGCCCATCGCCGCTTCCTGAACATTGCGGGCAATCTCTTGCGTCGCAGCGCCCTGCTCTTCAATCGCGCTGGCGATTGAAGCGGAGACGGTGTTGACCTGACTGATGGTGGTATCGATGTTGCCAATCGCCGTCGTAACATTATTGACGGCGGCTTGAATCGCGGCGATGTGGCTAGCGATATCTTCCGTCGCGCGGGAGGTTTGGTTCGCCAGAGCCTTGACTTCGGCGGCAACAACGGAAAAGCCCTTGCCAGCATCGCCCGCGCGGGCAGCTTCGATGGTTGCGTTCAGCGCCAACAAATTCGTCTGCCCCGCAATTTCGGTAATCAAATTCACGACTTCGCCAATTTTTGTCGTCGCCGTGGTTAGAGTACCAACCAAAGACCTTGCCTGCCGCGCCTCCGCCGTCGCCTTGTCTGTGACGCCGCTTGCTTCGTGCACGCGGCTCGCAATTTCACGGATCGATGCGGAGAGTTCTTCGGAAGCGGCAGCGACGGTCTGCACATTCGAAGCCGCCTGCCCCGCCGCCGTGGATATCATCTCCGCCTTGTTGGCGACTTTGTCCGCATCTTGAACGATAACGCAGCCCGAGGCGTCGACATCCTTTACCGACGCGCGGAGAGACACGATAATATGATTGACGGATTTGCTGAACGAAGACGTCAGCTCCGCCAGATGACGGGCACGTTCGGCTTCTTTGTCGCTCCGTGCACGTTCTTCAGCCTTGGCTTTAGCGGCAATGGCAGCGGCTTCGCGGAAGGCTTCCGTCGCTTCAATCAAACGCCCCACTTCGTCATGGCGATCCTCTGTCAAGGCAGCGCCTTGCAGATCGCCTGCGGTAATACGCGCCATCGCTTCGACAATCTGATTAATGGGGCGCGAAATCGACCGTACGACGAAAACGGCGATCAGCGTACCCAGAAGAAGGAAAATCAGCGAGATTCCGATGCGCGACACAAGAACATGATGGAATCCTCCGATGCGCGCATTCAGCAATTGCTCCATAGCGTCATCGAGTTGGGGCAAAACGGTCATGATGGACGTCCGCACCCCCAAGGCAAGCGCGCCGATGGCCGCATAATCATTGGCGGTTGCTGCAACGGACAGTTTGTCCGTCGCCGCTGTCACCGCCTTTCCGGCATCGCCGATAGAAGCGACAAGAGCGCCGTCGACATTCCCTTTAACCGCTTTCGCAAGGTCAGATGCGAAATTTCCGGCCCCCGTCGCCAATTCGTCGCGGGCAACGGCGAAGGCGATAAGAGAATCTTCCGTTTTGTTTGTTTGCAGAGCCGTGGCAGCGGCGGCGAGGTCGCTGGTTTTCTGAAGAATCGTGGTTGATTGATTCACCAGCATGTCGCCGACGAAATAGGCGTCCGTGTCGGGATCAAGCGTAATGTTCGAATTATCCGAAGCCGCCGATATCGCGCCAGAAACCTGAGGTCCCGCTTCGGATGCGGGCCCTTTTCTCAACGCAGCGGTCACGTCCTCCATTCTTTGCGTCAGCCCAAGCGCACCACCATCGTCTCGTTCAGCTTTATCCAACGCAGAAGCGACAGCATCTGCTTCGGCACGATCAAAGGTCGCCGCCGTTGCAACTTCAAACCCTTGTTGCAAGGAGCGCAGATAATGAACGCCCGCAATTTCCTGCCGCGTAAAGGCGATCAAATCGTCTTTCTCGTTCACCAAAAAGTAGATAAGGAGCAAAGCGGGAAGAAGCAGGATAACAATGGCCGAGCCAAGTTTCTTGCCAAGATTGATATCTTGCAAACGCATGAGGAACCCTTTGGGGTTAACGATGAAAAAGAAAGAAAGGGAAAGGAAAGGCAGGGGCGAGAGGATGTCGCCTGCGTCGGCGGCGCGCCCTTAGTTTGGTTAACAGATTATCCGCCGATTTTCAATCCGATAACGCGCCCTCACCACGAAAATTCGGTGGCGGCCTTCCTGTCCGAGCTAAAGATTTTGGACAGAAGCGTAATCAGTTCGCGCAATTGTTCCCACGGCATCTTGCGGTTGGGATAACGCTTGGACATGGAATCCCAACAATAAACGGCATGGCCCGTTTTCCCAAGGCTGTTACCCAAAGTCCAATACGCCTTGCTGCTGTTCTGAAGAAATTTCAGAAAGTCGGCAGAACCAGTACGGAATTTAAACATCTTGTCATAGCTGGATTGATACTCAGACAAGACACCCTCCGCCGCCTGCCATTCGTCCTGCATGCGGGTTTTGATCGTTTCTAGCGTCGCTTTCATCTCATTCCGCTCGACAATGGGAAGCACAACGGGAATTTTAACTTCTTTCAGCCAAGCGGTGATGTCGCTTATGGACTGCGAGGCCCGTTGATGCTCAAAGCCGTAGAAAATGATGCCTTTCCATGCGGCGAAGGTTTCCAGCTCTTTGCCCTCAGGCAAACGAAAAGCGAGAATCAGCGGTTT
>CAIXLI010000086.1 GCA_903920205.1 uncultured Pseudomonadota bacterium | reverse complement strand
TCCCCTTGGTTCTTCACCATTCTAGGGGCGATATCACACCTTAGCTCGATGCCCAAATCTGTCCAGTTTTCGGGGGCCAGCTCAGATATAAGGTATTCTACCGCACGAAACCGAAAGTATTTCGATAAATCAATGGTTTATAAAACGTTAACCTGCCGGTAAATGGTATTTTGTTGCCAATAACAGGTATGTCTGGAGCCTTTTTTTCGGGCGAAAATTTTCAAAGCTAAAGAAACGAGAAAGCGACGCTCTGTCGCTTGATCGTGAGCCTAACAGTTCAGACGATATCCCTTACTGAAAAATAAAGGAGTCTTGCGGCAAAATATTCACATGGGCACCGTGGGGGGCAGTGCTAACAAGCGAGTTTCTGCACCAATCCCTCGAAAGGCACTTGCCTCAGATGATTAACAAGGGGGGGTATATGTGACAATCCCAGCTGCTAAATCAGACCCCCTCAGGGTCGGCACGTTGCCGTTTCATGCCTCCCCGGCACCATTATTCCACGCGTGCTGCCGGTGTTCGGGGTTTTTCTTATCATAGGGAACGACTCTTACAGAAAGAAGCCGTTCCCAACTAGAATCATCGGTCATTTAACCTTCTTCTTGCGGGTTGTATCCGCCAAAGTCCAAAAAATATCGAATTCTTTTAAATATCGTTCGACTAATAATTTTGAATGCACGGTCACATATTCACGCTTGCCGCCAGTCTCGAACAGCGAAAGCACAAGATAATCATCGTAGAGATACCAAGGAGCCATATCCTTGAACTCCTTGTCGAGAGAACGATATTCGCAATAATCAACATGGTTCTGCTTGACACCGGCGGGCTCAAGAACCTTGGCATCCAATCCCTTGAGTGTCGCCATGCGTTCCAGATGCTCTTCGATAAAGCCCTCTTCAAACGACAGGTAACGCAGATCGCTAAAATTGAACTGCCGAATTACGCCGCCATCCTTGAGCGTTTCGTAGATATGATCGAGAAGCTGCCTATGCCCCGTCTTGCCGGAATAGGTGCGCGTTTCCTGCGTGCGGATTTTCACGCCTTCTTCGGGCAGGAACTCGATGCCATAACGATCAAAGACGGCAAAGAGTTTGTTCAATGTCTTTTCCTGCGGTTGAACGGTTTCCCCCTCAACCTGCCGAATGGTGATGCGGGTCAGTTCGCTCTTCGCGGCAAGGTCTTCCATCGACCAGCCAAGAAGTCCGCGAGCGCCTCTAATTTGTCGTCCTGTGATTGTCATAATGGATACCATAGACTGTTTTTCCGGCTAATTCTACCGTCTCAATTATTTTCATCGCGTTAATATGCGCCTTTTATATGGCTTTCCGGCTAGTTAAGGCCTTGAAATTTCTTCATGAATACCGCTGATATTCTTTTCGTATATTTGTTCTTGCATCGAAACAAAAGGCTTGCTATGAATGAAATCATAAAGAAAGGCCCGTTTGGGCGGCATTATTTTAAACATTTGTTTAATAGGAGCGGCATATGACGATTTATTCAGCGAAGCATATAATTACTGCCGTAAAGAACGGCACAGCCCCCACCAAAGAGCGCCGAGACAGAAATGGCGGGGTAACCTCAGAAGCGGTCGCATGGGATGGACACGGCAAAGCATTTATTGACCGTTACCGCGCTAACTGGGAATGTCCGCTCGACGCCTACCGTGACCTCAAAATCCTTAACGGCCAGCAATACCGCGCCGGGATGCGCTTTCGTCAGGCCTATCATCATGCGGTCTTGAGCCGCCGCGCCACGAGGGAAAGACTGAGCCGCTATCCGACAACCACGGAGTTGACCATGAGCGAGAAACTGATCAAGGACGCCTGTGCTGCACTGTCCCCCCATAATAGGAAGATTGTCACCGATGTTTGCGGCCATGATGCTGTGATTTGGAGCCCGCAAGCGTTGGAGACGTTAAAAAGAAGCCTCGGCAATTTGGCCGTACACTGGATGGCGGCGGCTATTGAGGTCTGCGAACACGCACGGGAATAGATCGAAGCCCAAAAAGCGGAGTCTCATGTACATTATATAGGGGGTCTATTTTGTCCTCCCCGAATTCAAACCACTGATCATCGCCGGGTCAGTGGTTTGTCGTATCTGAACGGCGCTAACCCCTGAACATTTGAAAGACCGTGCAGCGAAAACCAGCGTTTCGTCAACGGGACAACTGTGTCCAAAACCCAAAGGAGAAACCATGAACGAGACTGACAGAATCCATTCTTCGCAGCCCCAAGAGTCAACAATTCAACCACAGGTGCCAAAAGCAAAAAGCGGTGCGCAAGTTGAGAGTTTTGGCTGCCATGAAAATGGCAGCCAAGACTCTGGCGAGCTAAAGCTCGATAATTCAAGGACTTCCAGGATAGTCATCCGGTTCACTAAGAACGAGAGGGAACATGTCGGCTGCCAAGCAGAAAAGGCGCGGATGCCCATCGCCAATTATGTGCGACTCATCCTTTTACGGCAGCCGGGCCTCGACCCGGAACGAAATCGGCTGCTTCACACGGCCAATTTTGAACTGACCAAACAGGGCACAAACCTGAACCAGATTGCCCACCACCTGAACGGCGGCACGGCAACCATAGATCAGGGAAACTCCATGCTGGCGATTATCGCCCGCTCCCTGTTGTCAGCCCACCAACGCGTCAAAGAGGCGATGTCAGCCGGGAGGGAACCGGAGTGATCATAAAAAGTAACATCCGGGGCGGGTATCGAGCCGCCGCCGACTATATGAAGGAGATAGGCAAGAACGAGAAAACGCGCCTTGTCGAACTCAGCGACCCCAGCGCCAAAAACCTCGACGACGCCTTTCATAATATGTGGGTGGTGGCAGGAGGCACCCGATGCACCAAGCCCCTTCATCATATCAGTATCAATCCGATGAAGGACGAACGGTTAACGGACAAGCAGGTTCTGGCCATCGTTGAACGGCTGGAAGAAAAGTACGGTTACAAAATGTTTCACCACCAGCGAGTGATTGTTGAACACGTCAAGGACGGGCGACAGCATTTCCACGTTATCTGGAACCGCGTCAGCCTTATGAACGGCAGGCCCGTCTGGCCGGGGCAGCATTGGAACAAATCGAAGCAAGCAGCGCGGGAGATGGAAAAGGAGTTAGGACTAAAGCGCCCAGTGCCAAAACGAACCACGAAAGGCAGGGCGGCAAGCAAGCGCAGCAGACCAATGCCCCAAAAAAGTGTTCGTCAGCCGCAGAGCAAATACGACCCGATCAAACCGACCAGTTTGCCGTCGATCCGTATTCGCAGACCGACGCCAACGCCAATACGGGAAGAACCCACGTCGCACCCCGCGCCAATCCTTCCGGGCCAGAAAAGGAAGGGGTGGCCGGAAGCCGCAGTTTTGGATTGGGAGGTTTGGGGAAATCGCAATCCGCGCCGGTTCTTCGCGCTGTGGCCGGAGCTGGCCCCATAAGCCACGAACGACAACACAATTTTCAAACACTATAGGGAGGATGCATGAACAAGGAGCGCGTTCAAACGGATACGTTTGACCTGAAAAAGCACAATTTGCGGATTTATCGCGTCACCGAACCCGGTACGGCGGTTGTGCTGTGGACATCAGAGCAACAGGCTATACATTATGTTCAACGACTGCATTTCCGCAAACTTCTGATAAAAAAGAAGTGGTCGGCAAATTAGTCGTCTAGCCGCCTTTAAGAGCTGCTGATACGCTAACAGCCATGTCTAGTTTAAGCATGAAGGGCATCCGGTAATGATATATGGAACAGATCAGAAGCTTAAAGACTATTTAAGCTCAAATCAGGCAATGCAGGAACTATTGTGCGCCGCTTTGCTTCCACTAGACAGGCGCTTTTCAGCAGTTATACCACAGCAACCGTGGGGTGGCCCAGATAAGGGAAAAGACATAACGGCACTATATAACAAATCCCAAACCGCCTTCTGTGCCATCGGCTTTGTAAACTCAGCGAATGATTCTCGCCCACAAAGAACGCAGATCATTGCCAAATTCAAAGATGATCTAAGGAAGTGCCTGTTGCGTCATGGAAAGTTTGACGTTTTTGTCTTTTTCACGAACGTGGACCTTACAATCACAGACAGAGATAAGCTGCAAAAGCATGCGCAAGAGAGCGGCATTCAGCAATGCGAAATATTCAATAGAGATCGAATGAGGTTATTACTGGATAGCCCTGATGGCTTTAGCATACGCTTTCAGTATCTTGATATACCGCTCTCCGAAGCAGAACAGGCAACTTTTTTTGCCAAATGGGGCAATGATATCCAGTCATTAGTAACCGAGGGATTCACTAACATCGAAGCGTCCCTAAATCGCATCCAGTTCTTCCATGAAGCTGAGGCATCGCTTTCGGTCCTGGCGATAAGCTTAGAATTGGACCGCACATATACAGCTAGAGAGCTTGGGCACTTCAGAGCTTTCTGCTCGACAATTATGTTGGAACCAATTAGCGGCATCCAAAATCTTTTGTTCGGCGAAGCGGACAATTCTTCCCGCATAAAAATATCCAAGAAACAAGGAGCGGAAAAACTAGTCCAAGAGTACGGATCTCAATGTGGAATGCAATGGAACACAGCTATTTTTGAAAGACCTTCAAAAAGAACTCCTCCAAAAAAGAAGTCGAATGAACAATACTGCCTTACGGGATCGCACTCAGGCTATAGAGAAGAGGAAAGCAAGTTCATTTATCTAAAATATCAACACTCTGGTTTTCTAAGAACAGAGCCTGTGCCAATAAAGCTAAAGCACCTCGACGACTGTATGTTCATATTCATGACCAACAAGAGCCTCGCAGAAAAGATTTCCTGTATTCGTGTGTACGCCAACTGTTACAAACTTGTGGAGATAGCTAAGAATACAATTCGCGTGGACGAGCCATCTCCTGAGGGTGACATTCCCATGTTATTCTCTACGAAAGAATTGAACGATCCATGGGTAAGAATACGGCCAACCAACGCTTCATGTTTTGAACTCCGCTTCTCCGAGACCACACCGAGACGAACGTTTCAGCCGAAAGACATCGTTGTGTCAAAGGGGTAATACATGGCTTTTCGCGGGGGCGCGAAAAGCGGATCACGCCACCCATAGGCCGCATAAATGCGGCGCGGTGGCTCGCTACACGGTGTACGGTGGCCCCGGTTTGTGAGACCGCTTTCTAGCAAACTAAGAGAAAATCTTACCGCCTGGTTGACCGATCTCCACACGCAGTGCGCGTGAGGCAATGATGGATAATATCAGTTCTTCCTGATCATGTGAAT
>CAIXLI010000085.1 GCA_903920205.1 uncultured Pseudomonadota bacterium | reverse complement strand
GTCGGCAACCATCCGGCAATTTCGGCGGCGTAGGCGAAAAGCTCGCGTCCTGTGAGACCTGTCGCATGCTCGATGGCGCTGAGCGGGCCGCCGCCTTTCTTGTTGCCGTCAAAATCCTTCCAGTCTCCGGCATGCTCGCCTTTCAGCGTTATGACGCAGGATCCGTTCTTGCGTGGCGCATCGCCGCGAATATTGGCGAGCCGCCATTCATCCTCCTTGCGCTTTCCGTTGGGAAACAGCTGCGGCACCCAGACTTCGGCGCAAGCGCGAAGCCGCGCCGCGATGGCATCCAGATCGTAGCGAACGGTTGGCGACGGCGGCGAGACGTCATTCAGATCAATCAAGGATCACCAAGCCTTTCTCAGCTCGGGTGATTGCCGTATAGAGCCAGCGCGCGCGGATTTCCGGCTTGCTGTGTCCGAACTTGTCATCGAAAACGATGACATTTTCCCATTGCGACCCTTGCGACTTGTGGCAGGTGATGGCGTAACCCCAGACAGTCTCGACAAGGTTCTTGATCTCGCGCCAATCGCGGGTCAGGCGGTTCTTGTCGTATTGGACATGATCGTCGAAATGCCCTTTGTAGAAGCGTTGCCGTCCGGGAAGTTCCTGACCGTCCTCCGTTCTGGCCTCGGCGCTGAAACGGTAATTATCCTCGTCACGGATGTCGGAAAGCTCGAGAAACATGCCGTTCACGATGCCGAGATCATGCCGGTTCTTAAGGCAAATGATCTTTTCTCCCAGTCCCGTGGGATAGGTAGCGTCAAATCCAGCCGCGACTTTCATGGCCGTGTTAAGCCGCAAGCGCGTCGCGTTCATGCCGCAGATGACCTGACCGCCTTTGAGCATTTGTGCAGGAGTGATTTGCTGGCGCGGCATCTTGCAGACAAAGTCGTCATGCATGCCGAGCGGAATCGAAATGTTCTGCCGTGCCATGGTGGCAAGGCGAATAATCGCGCTGGTTTCAGCCTGTCGGTGGATTTCCGTCAGCATCACATCCGGCGCGGCGTCCGTGAAAGCGCCTTCACCCTTGATCGGCGGCAATTGTCCGGGATCGCCAAGCACAAGGATCGGCGTGCCGAAGGCGAGAAGATCATTCGCCATTTCCTCGCCAACCATCGACACCTCGTCGAGCACCAAAAGATCGGCGTCGCGCACAAGGGATTGTTCGTTTAGGACAAAGCGTGGCGTGTGGATGTCTAACAGCCGCAGTTCAAGTCGCTTGATCTGTGTGAGGGTGAACGTGCGTTCCGCTGGCCCCATTTTTCCGACCTTGGCCATAAGGTCGCCCAATTCCTTCTCGACGCGCTCGATTTCCTGTGGCGTGGCTTCCGACACGCGGTAGATGAGGCTATGAATCGTGGAAGCAGGCGTGCCCTTGCGCGTCATGACCAATGCCGCCTTGCCGGTAAACGCTCCATAAAGAACGCCGCCGTCGCAGAAGTCTTGCTTGTCCATGGCATCGAGGCCGAGTTCCTCGATAACGTGGCGAACGATGGTGGTCTTGCCGGTGCCTGCGTATCCAAAG
>CAIXLI010000084.1 GCA_903920205.1 uncultured Pseudomonadota bacterium | reverse complement strand
TCGCTTTTTTTGCCCTTCCTTGCAAAAAATGCGAGTTACGCGGAATCCCATTTGGTTTCTTATCGCCAAACAATCCCCAACAGCTTTTGACTGAATCGCCCTATCCCATCACGACTCTAGTTGCATAAGGGGAAAGGCTTTGCTATCTGATGCGCGGAATTCAAGAGTCTTAACTTTCTCGGGTTTGCCCAAGTGTCTGAAATTTCTGCTGCCAACCTTCCCCTCGCCGGAGAACAAGCCATCCTTGCGCGCCGTTATGTCGGCGCTCTTTATGCGTTAGCCGAGCAAGAGGGCGCTGTCGACGCTGTTGCCGCCGACCTTCTGAATCTGCGCGTTTTGTGGAGCGAAAGCCCAGAATGGCGCTTTGTCGCGTGCGACCCTCGGTTGAGCCATGAATCGGTTGCCAAGGCGGCGGAGCAGGTCGCTCGTAGCGCAGGATTCGGCAAATTGACGTCCAATTTTCTTGCCGTCGTCGCCGAGAATCGCCGTCTGAGCCTGTTGCCTTTGCTGATCGAATATTTCTTTGACGAAGTCGGGGCGCGTCGCGGCGAGTTCCATGCCGATGTGCGCATCGCTCGTCCATTGACCGAGACGCAGCGCGAGGCTTTGACGGCTTCGCTGGCGGGTGCCGTGGGCGGCAAAGTTCATCTGAAGGTGGTCGAGGATGTCTCGATCATCGGCGGGCTTACGGTGAAAATCGGGTCTCAATTCCTCGACGCTTCGGTGAAGACCAAGCTCGATCACTTAGAGCGTAGTTTAAAGGAAGCAGGCGCGGCTGCGTAAGGCTTGTCTAGCCAACGGATGCCGCAAAACACAACAAGGAGCTGCCTAACATGGATATTCGCGTTTCTGAAATTTCCTCGGTTCTTAAACAGCAGATCGCCGGATTCGGCGCTGCGACCGAAGTCGCTGAAGTCGGACAGGTTCTGTCCATCGGCGACGGCGTCGCCCGCGTTTACGGGCTGGACAATGTCCATGCCGGTGAAATGGTCGAATTTTCCAACGGCGTTAAGGGCATGGCGCTGAACCTCGAAACCGACAATGTCGGCGTGGTTATTTTCGGCGACGACCGCGGAATCCGCGAAGGCGACTCCGTCAAGCGTACCGGCGCTATCGTCGAAGTTCCCGCAGGCAAGGGCTTGCTCGGACGCGTGGTTGACGGTCTCGGCAATCCTATCGACGGCAAGGGCCCTCTGACCAACGTCAAGATGACCCGCGTCGAAGTGAAAGCTCCCGGCATTATTCCTCGCAAGTCTGTGTCCGAACCGATGCAGACGGGATTGAAGGCTATCGATTCTTTGGTGCCGATCGGTCGCGGTCAGCGCGAATTGATCATCGGCGACCGTCAAACCGGCAAAACCGCGCTGATCCTCGACACGTTTATCAACCAAAAAGCCGTCAACCAAGGCAGCGACGAATCCAAAAAGCTGTACTGCATCTATGTTGTCATCGGGCAGAAGCGTTCGACCGTGGCGCAGATCGTCAAGGCGTTGGAAGAAGCCGGTGCGATGAAGTATTCCATCGTCGTCGCCGCGACGGCGTCGGAACCCGCGCCGCTTCAGTTCATTGCCCCTTATACGGGCTGCGCGATGGGCGAATATTTCCGCGACAACGGTATGCACGCTCTGATCGTTTATGACGATTTGTCGAAGCAGGCCGTGGCGTATCGCCAGATGTCGCTGTTGCTGCGCCGTCCTCCTGGTCGTGAAGCCTATCCTGGCGACGTGTTCTATTTACACTCGCGCTTGCTGGAACGCGCTGCCAAGTTGAACGACAAGCAGGGTGGCGGTTCTTTGACCGCGCTGCCAGTCATCGAAACCCAAGCGGGCGACGTCTCGGCCTATATTCCGACCAACGTGATCTCGATCACCGATGGGCAGATCTTCCTTGAAACAGGCCTGTTCTATAAGGGCGTGCGTCCGGCGATCAATGTCGGCCTTTCGGTCAGCCGCGTCGGTTCCGCCGCGCAGATCAAGGCGATGAAGCAAGTCGCCGGTTCGATCAAGCTGGAACTGGCTCAGTTCCGCGAAATGGAAGCCTTCTCGCAGTTCGCCTCCGATCTCGATGCGACGACGCAGAAGCTGCTCAATCGCGGTCGCCGTTTGACCGAATTGCTAAAGCAGGCTCAATACGCACCAATGGCGGTCGAAGAACAAGTTTGCGTGATTTACGCGGGCGTTAAGGGCTTCCTCGATACTGTCAAGGTCGAAGACATCTCCCGCTTTGAACAAGGCTTGCTGCAGGAACTTCACGGAGCAGGCAAGGCCATCCTCGAAGCGATCCGCGCCGATAAGCAGATCAAGCCGGAAACGGAAGAAAAGCTGAAGGCTTTGCTCGGCGCTTACGTCAAGCTGTTTGCGTAAGTCCGGTCTTTCAAGAATTGGGGTCGGAAGGGGTAGTCCTTTCGACCCTTTTCTTTATTTATTGTTGAGAATTTTACCGATTATTAATGACTGCTGAGTCTTATTTTAAGGAATGCATGAGAGAAAAACATGAAAAACAGATTGATGAAAAAAAGCGTCGCCTTTGCGACTGCCGCGTTAGTTGTTTTCGGATGGGGCAAGCCAGCTTTGGCGGACGTTCTCCGGTGCTATGAGGGCAAGGGCGCTTCCGTAGGAAACAAAGAAATTGTCAAAAATGCTCGTCTTATAGAAGAGGCCGACAGACAAGCACGGCTCCTTAAAAAGCCGAAGGATCAAGTAGAAAGCAATTTTACAACTCCCCAAGGCACGTTTCATTTAAAAACCGTTTTTGAGGATGCGACAAGCATTTTTGGATGGGCGGAAGAGCGCAAAATCTTGGTTATTATCACCCGAGAACATCCTTCGCTTCCAAAGGAAAATCCCAAAACGTTCCATTTTTATGTAACCACGTTGAATTAGGCACCGTCGTCCAGCCCTTTTCTCAAAGCCGTCCGCGCGCAGGCTTTATCCCCGCTTTTTCTGTGCCGCGATATCTATCGGTTCGACGGTTTCCCTGTACTCATAACGCGCCATATCGGCTTCGATGATCGCGGCGTATTCGGCGATCTGGGGATCGATTGGCGTGGGCGGTGGCGTCGGTGTTGCTGTGTTGCGGTGGTTTTGGATGAATTGACGCAGGCCTGCCAACACGGCGGTTGTCGCACGGAAGACTGCTTGCGCAGGCGGCGCGACGGGGGCAGGGGGGGCGGCTACCGCTTCCACATTGGGGCTTGCCGTTTCGGGGTTCAGGCTTGCCGCTGCGGATGCGTAGGAGGCTGTAATCGGAGGCGCGGATGTCTCGGCACGCGAACGCGGCGGCGTGGTTGACGATGTCGCAGGAACGCGGCCTGTTCTTTCAATCTCTGCCAGTTTGGGAAGAACAGTGTCGATGCGTTTGGCAAGAGCCTCTAAGGCTTGCTTTTTGGGGACATCATGCGTCGCGCCTGTTGCTGCAGAGGGATTGTAATGCGCGGCGTAATCGCTCGATTGACCGTAGATCGAGGCCACCTGACGCGCCAAATCCGCACCCAGCAGGCCCAGTCGCCCGACATAGGCCTGATACAAGGTAGCGCGAAGGCGCGGCCAAATAGCAAGGCGGTCTTCGGCATCGGCAACGATGCTTTTGGCGCGTCCGATGCATACGTTACGCGCGGCCATAAGCTCGCCGCGCAAGGCTGCCGCCAGAGCTTTGATTTCGTCGCGCCGGTCGCGGGATTTCTGTACGCATAAGACGCCGAGGATGCTGAGCGCCGTGGTCAGCATCAGGATTCCAGAAATCAAAATCTGATAACGCTCGAAAAAACCGACATTGTCGCTTGGCAAGCTTATCGTGTCGTCAAGACGGGCTTGCGTTTCTTGCAAGAGAACGTCGGCGGCAATTTTCGCTTGTGTTTGCGTCTCGACGCGCGCCAAAGGTTTTTCTTCCTTCTTGACGTCGGCGGGGGGAGTGGGAAGCGCCACGCTTTCCGCTTTGACAACAGGCGGTGCGGAAGGTGGGGCTACGGCGGCGCTGGCGGGAACGATTGGCGCGTTCGCCGAAACAGACCACAGGCCGATCTTCTGCCCTTGAGCGGCTTGTTCGGCTGCCGCATAGGAAGAAACCAATTCCGTGCCCGCAATCGACCCCCGCGCTGTGACCGCCAGACCGTGTTTTAAGAGTTCCAAGGCCATATCGTTGCCGGAAAAATTATGACAGGTCGCCAGCAAGCGTCCATCTCTATCTCTGTCGCGGATTTTGCAAGATACGTTTTGCCCGTTCGCAAGCGTGTCAAGCTTGGCGCGTGCCTGCGGGCCAAAGCTGGCGGCAAGTTGCGGCGGAACAACGCCAAAAAGACGCAAATCCATTTCGTCGATGCGCAGTTTTTCCCCGTCGAGAATCGCAGCTAGCCCTTGCACTTCCCTCGAGGCAGGCATGGGATCGCGCCCTCCCGCCAGAACTTCGCGGCTGACGGGCGTGCGCGGCATGCGGCGCGGGGCGGGCGCTTCTTGCGCGTGAACCGATGACGCAAGAAAGGCGACAAACAGAAAAGTTGAAACGGTTTTCATCATCGGCGTTCCTCTTAATTTTTCACAGCATGGCTCTCGCCGCATGGGGTGGAAGGGCATTCTACCCACATCCCTATGCCATAGCGATAGCCGATTGAATCTCGGCGACGCCTTTGGCGACGGCCTGACCGACCAAGTCCATTCGCGCCACCTGCGCGATGCGCGCCGAAGCGGATTCCGCTTCCGTCTCGCTTAGAAGATAATAAAACAAACCGCAAGATTCCGCCAATCCCGTCAGCATGATATCGCGCGGCAAGGGGACTTCGTCGCCAAGAATAACGTTCAGTAAGCGCGCTTTGATCTCGTTGACTTCTTTGCCTCTAATCTTGGGGGCGTTTCCTTTGCCGAAAATCTGCAGGATTTTTGAATTCTGGAGACGGAGAACGCCGCGCTTTTCAAGGCGGTGTAGAGCTTTTTCACGGAAAGACGCGCCTTCGTCGGTAAGTTGGCGCAGCCAATAGGCGATAGGGTGCGGTGTCAAAACAGGAGCCAAAGACATCATTTGCAGCACAGGGTCGAGAATATCGTCGCCCACAGGCGTCGTATCGATTGTAAACATATCGTGCAAGTCGTTGTCGATACGTACGCGCAAAGTCAGATCCATCAAAACCGCGCCCCCCGCAGCGCAGTCAAGCGCAACGGACGTCAAGGGATGCATCTGTCCCGTTTGCTCATCAAGGGCCAAAAGCATGAACTCTTCAAGAAGCGTCATGGGCATGGCAGAAGAAAATTCAATTTTCATGGGGACAGGCTACCAAAAGCGAAGGCGGGGTAAAAGTAAGAAATGAGGAGCGGTGGGAGAGACGCTTTATAGGGTACAATAGGACGATAATTGTTGCTTTTTCACCCTCTTTCCTCAAGGGGATGAGGCTAACGTGGTTGTGAGTACAGTTTTTTCGCCCCTTTATTAAAGGATTATTCCGCCAACCACGCGTTCTTGATATGCGTCGGCCAGCACCCGGGGCTTGCCAGCATGACGTTGAAACGAAGGTTGGCCTGGGCGAAACGTGGGTGGCGTTGGATAAAGTTTTCCAAGGCGCGGGCGATGCGGGCTTGTTGGTGGGGGGAGAGGGATTCGGCGGCGAATTCGCGTTTGGCGCGGGATTTGACTTCGACGGCGACGACTGTGTTGCCACGTAGCGCGACGATGTCAATTTCACCCATAGGTGTTTTGTAACGCTCGGCAAGAATGCGGTAGAATTTAAGGCGCAGCGCGAGGCGGCAGAGTCTTTCGGCGGCAAGGCCTGTTTGATGGGAGGTTCGCATTATTCTTCGGGGGGCGAGGACAAGGCCAAGGCGCGGGCATAGATTTCTTTTTTCGGAATCCCCGTCATTTCGGCGACTTCCGCCACGGCGTCGCGCACGGTCAGATGGCGGAGCCTTTCGGTCAGCAGCGCGTCGATGTCTGTGATGCTTGTTTCTTCCTTTGCCTCTTTGCCGATCAGAATAACGATCTCACCTTTGGCCTCGTGGGAGGCGTAATGCGCTGCAAGTTCGCCAAGCGTGCCGCGCCGCATTTCTTCATAGAATTTGGTCAATTCCCGTGCGACGGCGGCGGGACGATCTTTGCCCAGTATTTCCGCCATATCCGCGAGGCTCGCTGCCAGACGTTGCGGCGCTTCGTAGAAGACTAAGGTGGCGGCGCTGGGTTTGAAGGCTAGAAGATCTTTTTTCCGCGCCGCGCTTTTGGGGGGCAGAAAACCGGCAAAGTGAAACTGGTCGGTCGGCAGTCCGGACCCCGCCATAGCCGTGACGGCGGCGTTCGCGCCCGGAACGACCGTCACGTTAAATCCGGCGTCGCGGCAATCACGCACAAGCTTAAAGCCAGGATCGGCAATGGCGGGCATGCCTGCGTCGCTGATTAACGCCACGACTTCTCCGCGTGCGAGGCGTTGCAAGACTTCTGCCCTCCGCGCATCTTCGTTGTGATCGTGGTAGGAGAAAGTGGGTTTTTTAATGCCGAAGGCGTTGAGTAAAACGCCGCTGTTGCGCGTGTCTTCGCAGGCAATAACGTCAGCCTGAGCCAAGATCGCCAACGCGCGCAAGGTTATATCCCCCAAATGCCCGATAGGCGTGGCGATCAGGTATAGCCCCGGGGAAGGTTTACAGGCGCCCTTGTTCCCGCTAGCTTGAACTAACAAGCGACCTAACTGCGGGTAATCGGGCGATGAAGCATTCTCTTTTTTGGGCGGCATGCGCTGTCTTTATCATGGTTGTTGGCGGCTGCGCGGATACGTCGCGCCAGCCATCGTCTACTGTACCGCAGAAAAAGGCGGCAGGCCACACTTCAGCATATAAACCCTATTATCAAGCGCCCGATAACGGTCAGAATGTCGCAAACTCGCGGGTTCAGAACGCGCCTTTGCCGCAAGCACAGGCGACTCTTGCGTCGCCTCCGGCTCCTGTCGCCGTTCCTGTGTCCGCGCAGCATGGCAAGCTTAAGGCCGCGATTCTTCTGCCTTTGTCGGGGAAGAATGCGGCTTTGGGGCAAGCGATGCTGAATGCCGCGCAGCAGGCGGTCTTCGACGCTGCCGGAAACGATTTTGAATTACAGCCACGCGACACGGCGCGTGAAGGCGGGGCGGAGGAAGCGGCGCATGCGGCAGTCGCGGGCGGGGCAAGTCTTATTATCGGGCCGCTCTTTGCTTCGGATGTGCTTGCCGTCAAACTTGTGGCGCAGGTTAACGGATTACAAATATTGCCTTTGTCCACCGACACGTCGCTGGCGGAAC
>CAIXLI010000083.1 GCA_903920205.1 uncultured Pseudomonadota bacterium | reverse complement strand
ATATTACGGCTATGACGACGCGATCTATTCCGCCGTGCGCTTGGTGTCTCTGCTTAGTGCGTCGGGCAAATCCCTCACCGCATGGCGCGACAGCCTGCCGCAAACGATCAACACGCCCGAGATTCGCTTCCCCGTTGACGAAGCGCGCAAATTTGCCGTGGTGGATGAAGTCAAAGCGCGCTTGAAGCAAGCCAACGCCAAGGTGAACGACACTGACGGCGTGCGCGTCTTGACCGAAGACGGTTGGTGGTTGCTCCGCGCCTCGAACACGCAAGCGGTTCTGGTCGCTCGTGCGGAATCCCAAACTGAAGAAGGGCTTGTGCGTTTGAAAGCCCTGTTGATCGAACAATTGAAGGCCAGCGGCCTGCAATGCGCGATCTAAGAACGGCGGATTTCGACTTCGACCTGCCACAGGAACGCATCGCCCAAACGGCCTGCGAGCCGCGTGACTACGCGCGCCTGCTCCGCATCACCCCCGACGCGTTTTCCGATCATCATGTCTTTGATCTTCCCGATTTGCTGAGGGCGGGGGATTTTCTGGTGATGAACGACACCCGCGTTATTCCCGCAAGGCTCTATGGCATGCGTGGCGCGGTGAGGGTCGAAGTTCTTCTTCACAAAAAACAAGCCAATTCAACTTGGCTGGCCTTCGCTCGCCCTGGCAAAAGATTGCGCCTCGGTGAGACAATCCGCTTTGCCCCTGATTTTACTGCCGAGCTTTTGGAAAAACGCGAAAGCGGAGAAATCCTCCTGCGCTTTAATGTGCAAGACGCCGATCTTCTTCCGTTGCTGCATGAACACGGCGAACCACCTTTGCCTCCCTACATCAAACGCGAGGCCGGAGCCGCCAAAGACGACACAATCCGCTACCAAACCGTCTATGCCGCCCGCGATGGCGCAGTCGCAGCACCGACAGCAGGGCTGCATTTTACGCCTGAACTTTTGGCAAAACTGGCGGCTAAGGGCATTACTTCTGCTCTTGTCACCCTGCATGTGGGCGCGGGAACATTTCTTCCTGTCAAAGCCGATGTCATTAAAGACCACGTCATGCATGCCGAATGGGGCGAAATTTCTCCCGCTACCGCCGAGGCCATTAACCAAGCGCGGCGCGAAGGCCGCCGCATCATCTCCGTCGGCACCACCAGCCTGCGCGTGCTCGAAAGCGCGGCGGACGAAAACGGTATTGTGCGGCCTTTTTCGCAAGATACAGCCATTTTCATCACCCCAGGCTACCGCTTCCGCGCCGTCGATGCGCTGATAACCAATTTCCATTTGCCGCAATCGACGCTTTTTATGCTGGTCTCGGCCTTTATGGGCCTGGAAAGGATGCGCGAGGCCTACGCTTATGCTATTAAAAATAATTACCGCTTTTATTCCTATGGGGATGCCAGTTTTCTGGAAAAGACATGACCTCGTTTAGCTTCGACATTTTTTCGACCGATAAAGCGGCGCGGCGCGGACGCGTCACCACGGCGCATGGCACGTTCGAAACACCCGTGTTTATGGCGACCGCGACGGCGGCGACTGTCAAAGCAATGTTGCCCGATGCGGTGCGTGAAGCTGGCGCGGAGCTGGCGATCTGCAACACCTATCACCTCATGCTTCGCCCCACGGCGGAACGCGTGGCGCGTCTTGGCGGGCTTCACAAATTCATGGATTGGTCGGGCCCGATAGTGACGGATTCCGGCGGCTTCCAAGTCATGTCGCTTTCCAAACTCCGCACGATCAACGAAAAAGGCGTGACGTTCCGCTCTCATCTGGACGGCAGCGCACACGACCTGACTCCCGAACGCTCCATGCAGATCCAGCATTTGCTGGATAGCAATATCACCATGTCCTTCGACGAATGCACGCCCCATCCCGCAACGCCGGAAGAAGCGGCGCAATCCATGCGCCTGTCGATGCGCTGGGCGGAACGCTGCAAACAAGCGTTCCAAAAGCGTGATGGCTACGCTTTGTTTGGCATCAATCAGGGAAACATCTATCCGCATCTGCGATTTGAATCCGCGAACGCGCTCAACGCGCTCGACCTCGATGGCTATGGCATCGGCGGATTGGCGGTGGGCGAAGGACAAACGGCGATGTTCACAACGCTGGACTCCACCATCCCGGCGCTGAAACCGGAAAAACCGCGCTATCTGATGGGCGTCGGACGTCCCGACGATATTGTGGGCGCGGTGCAACGCGGTGTCGATATGTTCGATTGCGTCATGCCCACGCGCTCCGGTCGCACAGGCCAAGCCTTTACCCGTCGCGGTACCGTTAATATCCGCAATGCGCGGCATTTGGATGATCCGCGCCCGCTCGACGAAGAATGCGGCTGTATCGCCTGCACGCGGCATTCCCGCGCCTATGTTCATCACTTGTTCCGTGGCGAGGAAATGCTGGGGCCGATTCTTCTCACCGCCCATAATGTCCAGTATTACCAAGACCTGATGCGAGACTTGCGCCATGCCATCGAGGCAAAAACTTTGGACGACTTCGCCGCAGCCTTCCACGAAGGCCAAGCGCGAGGGGATATAGAGGCGGCAACATGAAGAAAATTTTCAAGACTCTTTCCTGTCTTTTCTTCTTCTCCCTTTGCTGCATCGTTCCTGCCCTCGCCGCCGAGGAAATCGACAATACCTCGCATCTTCCTATCCCTCGTTTCGCCTCGCTCCGCAGCGGCGAAGTCAATATGCGCACGGGGCCCGGCACGCGCTATCCCATCGCATGGGTTTACACGCGGCGCGGTCTGCCCGTGGAAGTTACGGCGGAATACGACATCTGGCGTCGTGTGCGCGATCCCGAAGGGGTCGAAGGGTGGATAAACAAAACAGAATTAACCGGCAAACGCAGCGCGGTTGTCACCGGAAGCGGTCATGATATGTACGACAGCCGCGACGATCATGCCGCCATCCGCGCGCATCTTGAGGCGGGTGCGACAGGGCAAATCCTCTCCTGCGCACAGGAATGGTGCAAAGTAAGATTCGATGGCGTCAAAGGCTATTTACGCAAAGCCGACTTCTGGGGCGCGTACCCAGACGAAAAATTCGATTAACGCAAAGCCGTTATTCCGGCTGAACGTAAGCCGCGCACATCGACCCGCCATTCGCCGTCGCCAGACGACCCGAACAATTCGTCGGTTCCCATCCGCGGTAACGCATGCATTCGGTCACCACAAGGCTTGGCTTCTGCGTGCATTGACCTTCTTCGTCGGGGATTACCGTCACGCCGGTCGCGGCAAGACGTTGTTTGTCGGACTGAAACTGCACGGCATCGTCATGCGAAGCGTTCGCGGGATAAATGCCGCAATGGCATTGCCCCAGATCGAAATCCAGCTTGCGCTGCAAAACGTCGGACTGCATCAGCAAATTCGGCTCGCTGATCGGACGCCAGAATTGAACGACGGGGGAGGGGGAGAAAGTGTCGCATGCCGCCAAAAAGGCGCAAGCAAGGGAAACAACGACCAACCGACGACGCATGAAAAACTCCTCAGAAAGGGACCGCGCCATAATTGGCGATTTTGATGCTGAAATCAATACTTTATATCGCCTCGCCCCCCAAGGGAGGGTTGGGGGTATTCTGATTAGGAAATGGTGCGGTCGAGAAGACTCGAACTTCCACGAGATTTCTCCCACAGCGACCTCAACGCTGCGCGTCTACCAGTTCCGCCACGACCGCACGTCTTGTGAAAAGAGGTAGGGTCAAGCCCATAGCAGAACTTCCCTGCCTTGATCAAGGGGATATGCGGGCTACGCGAAGGTTTTTAATTGAACTGCTTTTGCGCCATGCGAATTTGGCGCGCGCGGGTCAAAATGGCATTTTCTAAAGAGACGGTGGTCGCCGCAGCTACCGGAGCATCTTCCCAAGCGCCCTTGGCGTTTTTGACCTGACGGAAAACAGAAACCTTAACGCCGTTAGCCGTCAATTCTCGGTCGCGGATAAAAACGTTCAGCTTGGTGCGTTCGCGGGGTGTTTCGGGAGCTGTGTACCAATCGGTTAAAATAACGCCGCCGAAAGGATCGGCAGACACAATCGGCATAAATGAAATCGTGTCCAGCGAAGCGCGCCACAAAAACCCGTTAACGCCGATGCCTTGATTAGAGTCGACGTTTTTCTTGTCGCCGCCGCCCAAAAGGCTCCACCCGCCGTTATCGCTAATAAGGCTTCCGTTCTTGTACAAATCTTCATGAGCCTTGTCGCCATAGGTCGGATCGGTCTTGATTTCGCTGCAAGCGGACACGGCCAAAAGCCCAAGTGTCGCGGAAAGAACCAAAAAAGATGATTTCATGATGTTCCATGGGGAAAAGGATGGGGACAAGCCCCCTATTTAAAGCGTGACCTCACCACGATTGCAAGGAATAAGCGAGGATTGGATTGTCGCCCCCGCCCATTAGGTTGAGATGGATTGACAATATGCACTTTCGCTAGAAAAAAGACAGAAATCGAACCGAGCTTGGTCCACATCCACCTGTTTGCATTCTTCTCTATGCAACAAATTGTTTTCGCCTCTTCCCCTATATTTTTTATGAACCCGTTGTATATCAATGAGTTACCCGTGTTTTGCGCGGCACGGGTTGTTGCTGGAATGCAACATCTTGTGGAGACATAAGGCGAAACGTCATTTCTCGCTTGTCTGGGCAGGCATCAGGCCTCAAATTCCCCGAGGTGGGGCGGTTCTTCGTCCTATTTCTAAGATTGTTCTCAGTAGATACCCAAACATAACAACCCAAGGGGGATACCATGCGTAAGATTCTTTTGGCGACGACGGCTCTCGTCGGTTTTGCCGTTGCGGGCGCTGCCCAAGCTGCGACTTCGCCGCTCAACGTCACCATCGGCGGTTCGGTCGATGCGGTCGCTGGCCAATTCCATGAGTCCAAGGCGTCGGCTCCGACTTCCCTGCGCTCTTCGCACGATTTCGAAACCCTTTACGCCCTGAACTTCGGCGTTACCGGTAAGGCGAGCGGCTTCGAATACGGCGGCAATCTGACCCTCGACAACGCTCCTGACATTTCGGACGGCTTCTCGGGCTCCAACGGCGGCATCTCCGTCACCACCGCCGACATCTTCCTGTCGGGCGCTTTCGGTAAGGTTCAATTGGGCGATGCGCGCGGCGCGACTGATCTGGCTCTGTCCACGCCAACCGTCGGCGAAGGCCAAGTCACGGGTCGTTACATCGACTTCCTCGACACCGCTTCGTTCGCGAAGAACCTCGTCGTTGGCGTTGACGGCACCGATCATAGCACCAACATCACCTACTTCACCCCGAAGGTCGGCAACGACACGAACAAGGTGCAAGCGGCTGTTTCTTTCGTTCCGCAGTTCTATAACTACGGCAGCAGCGTTGTGAAGTATCAAGGCAACAACGCCAACAACAGCACCAACGGCCTTTCCCCTTACAAGGATGTCCTGAAGGGTGCTGTCGCCTACACGGGAACCTTCAAGCCCGTAACGATTGGCGCTAGCGCGCATATCATCACTGGCTCTGCCGACACCACCGTCACGAACAACCAAGCTTGGATCGCCAACGCTCTTGCTGGCAAGGTTCGTGACTTCACGGCTTGGGGTCTGGATGCGCAAGCGGCTGCCGAAGGCTTCACCTTGGGTGTCAACTATGTCGACCAAGGCCACTACAACACGGTTGGGGCTCAGAACAAGGATCAGCAACAGTTCGGCGCTGGTTTGAAGTATGAATTCAGCAAGGTTGCGGTCGGCGTCAGCTACCTCGGTGGCGAAGGCTACAGCAACACGCTGTCGGTCTCTGGCGGCAACTACGTCAAGGAATTCAATTCCTATGGCGCGGGTGGTGCTTACACCTGGGCTCCTGGTCTGACCACGAACCTCGATGGCGTTCTGTTCGACCAAAAGACCGAAGGCAACGTCAAGAACGACGGCTATGTTCTGCTCGTTTCGCAGAAGTTGGCGTTCTAAGCCTTTTCCCCGCCAAACGGGGAAATCGTAAACTATCGGGAAAGGCGGTGGGCTTCCACCGCCTTTTCTTTTTGCGTTTTTTTGGGGAAAAGAATTTTTCTGTTCTTCCCGCACCGAAAGTTCAGGGCATCAAACTAAGGGGATCACGGCCGTATAACCGCCCCAACATTATCCGAATAAACCGCACTGACGCCGCTTTTCAGCAATTCCTTGGCGCGGGCGGGATCATTGACCGTATAGGCCAGAACCGACACGGGAGTGCGGTACAACGATGCGAGGCGTTCGGGCGTCAACAGTGCTTCATTGACAGAAATGGTCGAGGCTTGCGTTAAAACGACAAGTTCCGCCCAATCGTTGCGCCATTCATTCAAAATCAATCCGCGCGGCCAGTCGGGGTGTAATTGCGCCGCAATCATCAAGGCATCGGTATCGAAACTCGAGATCAAAGGCGGGGGCGCACTTTCCGGCCACAACTTTGAGGCTTCGATAAGCGTCACCATCGCGGTCGCCTGCGTGCGCCCGGGGCTTGGCCTCAATTCCATCATCAGCCGCATACCCGATGTGCAAGAAAAGGCCAGCAACTCCGCCAAAGACAAGACGCGCGATTGTGAAAATGCCGGATTAAACCAGCTTCCCGCATCAAGCGTTTGCATTTCCGCCCAAGTCATATCGGCAACGGCACCGCGCCCACTGGTAGTGCGGTTGAGCGTATCATCGTGGATCAGGACGGGAATGCCGTCCGCCGTTAATTTGACGTCGGTTTCAATCCAGATTGCGCCGTCTTGGCGCGCGGCGATAAAGGATTCCAGCGTATTTTCCGGCGCGCGCAGCGGCGAGCCACGGCGCGCGATGACGGGAGGAAGAAAATCAACTTTTAAAGGAGACATGCTCAAGACAATTCGTTCGCCAAGAAGGAGCCTAAACGCTAACACAAGGCGCAAAGAAAGCGGCTTGTGTCAAAACGTCAATTAAGTGTCGACCATACTTAATTTTCAGGTCAGAGTAAAAAGCTTTTCCTCTTTACCTTGTCTCCCGTCATTCTTAAGAACTTATCATATTGTGGCGCGACAACGCAAAGCGCTGGCGCCAACACGGAGCCTCGTTGGCGTTTCAGTGAACACAGATGTCGGATGCTTTGCCGCAAAGGTTTCGTTTGTCCGTCCTTTACATCTCCCTTTAAATGGCCACATTTTATGTGGAAAAACATTCTAGTTTCTGCGTTTGCGCTTCGCACGCCACGGAATGACAAGATTGAGAAATCGATGTGCGATAATATCTTCCGCCTTTACACACCCTAGAAAAAAACGGTATGAGTCTTCCCGTTCCGCTTCATAAGCCGCCTTGTGCCCTATGCGCCGCATTTTCTCCTCTTTTTCCGCCTCGTGCCTTGCGCTATCTGCCGTTTTCTTGGCGGGTTGCGCTGTGGGGCCCGATTTTGACGCCCCCGCCGCGCCCAGTATCGGGACTTACGATTCCGAACCCACTCCCGATGTAACGGCGGATCGTGGACAGGTCGTTCTGCCTGGGATGGACATACCGGCACAGTGGTGGGCTCTGTTCCATTCCGACAGCCTGAACCACCTTGTAACTCAGGCGATCAAAGACAATCCCGACCTGGCTTCGGCGGACGCTTCTTTGCGCGTGGCCGAAGACGAATTGGCGGCAGGGGAAACTTTGTTGTTCCCCACCGTGAGCGGTTCGCTTGCCTCACAACGCCAGAAGGTTTCTGCCGTTTCAAATGGTGGCGTTGCGTCGATCTATACGCTGCATAACGCTTCGGTCGGCGTTTCCTATAGCCTCGATATATGGGGCGGCACGCGCCGCGCCATCGAACAATTGCAGGCGCGCGCCGATGCCGCGCGCTTCCAGAAGGAAGCCGCCTATCTGGCGCTGACCTCGAACGTTGTAACTGCGGCGATTCAGGAAGCAAGCCTGCGCGAACAAATCACCGCTATGCGCGAGATTATCAGCAATCAGGAAAAAACCCTGAAAGTTCTAGAGGCCCGTTTTGAAGCGGGCGCGGTGGACAAAAGCGCGGTGTTGGAACAGCAAGCGGCCCTTGCTGCCGCCAAAACAAATTTGCCGCCGCTTGAACACCAATTGGTCGTCGCGCGGCACGCCTTGACGGCCCTGATCGGGCAGTTGCCGCCTTCCGCGCCGACGGAAAAATTCAAACTGAACGAATTGGCTTTACCGCCGCAGGTTCCCTTGTCGTTGCCGTCCCGCTTGGTTGAACAACGTCCCGATATCCGCGAAGCGCAAGAAAACCTGCATGCCGCCAGCGCCGCCATCGGCATCGCAGAAGCAGCGCGTTTGCCGAACATTCTATTATCGGCGGATATTGGATCGATGGCGACGATCTTCAGCAAACTTTTGACACCGGGCGGGGGTTTTTGGTCCTTGGGCGGCAGTGCGACGGAAACGATCTTCGACGCAGGGGCTTTGTCCGATAAAGAAGATGCCGCACGCGATGCCTATGCCGCTGCCGAGGCGCGGTATCGCAAGACCGTTGTCGCGGCTTTCCAAAACGTCGCGGACACCTTGCATGCGCTGCAATCCGATGCCGAAAGCCTGAACGCCAAACGCGACGCAGAAAAAGCCGCCGCCGACAGCCTTGCTTTGACCCAAGCGCGTTTCGCCGCCGGAGCCATCGGCGTCGTCGAGCTTTTGAACGCTCAACAAAGCGAAGAACAAGCCAAGATCGCGCTGGTTCAGGCCAGGGCGCAACGTTATGCCGATACCGCCGCTTTGTTCGCCGCCCTTGGCGGCGGCTGGTGGAACCGCGATGCGGAGGCCAATTCCCCCGCGCCGGAAACTCCCGCGCCCAATCTTTGAACGATTGATTGCGCGTCTCTTTTGAATGACGAGGACTGAATGATAAAGCGCATGATTCTTATGATTATCGCCGTTGTCGTGATTATCGGCGGGATGATCGGATTTAAATTTATGATGGCGATGGGAACAAAGAAATTTCTTTCGACCATGCCTGCTCCGACACAAACGGTTTCAACGCTCCATGCGACTACGCAAGATTGGCAACAGGAACTGGACGCTGTCGGCTCGTTGCGGGCGGTTAACGGCGCGGATTTGTCGCCCGAAGTCGCGGGTGTCGTCGAAGCCCTGTCTTTTGATTCTGGCGCCGATGTCGAAGCAGGCGCGGTTCTTGTGCATCTGCGTGATACAAGCGAAACCGCGCAACTTCGCGCGTTGGAAGCGTCCGCCAAATTGGCGCAAACAACGCTTGACCGCGACACGAAGCAGCTTAAGGCGCAGGCCGTCAGCCAAGCGACGGTCGATGCCGATCTTGCCGCCTTGAACAGCGCCACTGCGCAAGTCGAGGCTCAACAATCTGCCTTAAACAAAAAAACCATCCGCGCCCCGTTCGCGGGACATCTTGGCCTTCGTCAGGTCGATATTGGGCAGTTCTTGAATGCAGGAGCCGTGATTGTCACGCTGCAACAGCTTGACCCGATCTATGTCGATTTCAACCTGCCGGAACAGGCGTTGACGCGAGTCTCTGTCGGGCAAAAAATTTCCGCCCATGCCGATGCCTTGCCCCAGACTTCGTTTGAAGGCGAAATCTCGGCGGTAAACGCCAAGATCGACGAGGCGACGCGCAACATTCAGGTTCGCGCCACGTTTAAAAATCTAGATCGCAAGCTTCTGCCCGGCATGTTTGCGCATGTCGCCGTCACGACGGGCGATCCGCAGAAATTTGTCACGTTGCCGCAGACCGCGATTACCTATAACCCCTATGGCAACACGGTCTTTTTGGTGTCGCATGACGAAAGCGGCAAAGCCGTTGCGCAGCAAAGCTTTGTCACCACGGGGGCTACACGCGGCGACCAAATCGCCGTTTTGTCCGGCGTCAAAGAAGGGGACGAGGTTGTGACCAGCGGTCAGTTGAAACTCCGCAACGCCACGCCGCTGACGATCAACAACGAAATTCAGCCCAAAAACGACGAAAAGCCGCAACCCAAGGACAAATAAGGCTTGCCCCTCGACTTATTGCTCTATGGCTTCTACATTTTCTTGGCCTCACTGAAATACGGATGTTTTTTATGAAAGACTGTTTGATCGTCGGCCTGTTCGGCATCGTCGCGGTGGAACGCTGATGTTCCGGTGGGCAGCCGTCCTTGGGCTTGTGGGGCTGGCGATCGCCACAGGAGTCATTGTATGGAGCGGCTGGGCGCAAGTCGCGCAGGCTTTGGCGCAAGCGGGATGGGGCATTCTGTTGGTCTCCCTTTTCCACGCCGTGCCTTTGGCGATTTCCTCCGCAGGGTGGCGCGTTCTTGCGCCGGGGAAGAACCGCCCATCTTTCTTTATGTTTCTTTACTTCATGTGGGTACGCGCCGCCGTCAATAATTTAATGCCCGTGGCGCGGGTGGGCGGCGAAATCGCGTCCGTTCGCTTGATGACCTCTCACGGCATGCGCAACAGCACGGCGATAGCGACCACAGTGGTCGAACTTACGCTGTCCATAGCGGCAATATTCCTGTTCGTTGTGCTGGGCGTGATTTTGTTCGCGCTACGCATCAACGATAAGAACATCGTAACGCAATTGGCGTGGGGGCTCGTTTTGTCCGCGCCTTTGCTGATCGCCATGGCTGCCGTGCAGAAGGTCGGATTCTTCGGCCTTCTGTCGCGTCTTTTCCGTGCGATGTTCCGCGACAAATGGGCGGCGCGGGCGGGAGACGCGGCACGGTTGGATCGAGCCGTGGCAACAATCTATCGCCGCAAGAACCGCGCCTTGGTCTGTTTCCTTTTGCAATTCGCCGCATGGAGCATCGGAGCTGTCGAGATAGGGCTGGCGCTCTTTTTTCTGGGACATCCTCTGCCTTGGACCGAGGCGGTGATGATCGAAGCCTTGATTCAGGGCTCTGCCAGCGTCGCTTTCGCTATTCCGGGCGCACTTGGCGTTCAGGAGGCGGGTTTTTTGGTTTTTGGTGGTATGCTGGGTCTACCGCCGGAAACGGCGGCGGCGCTTGCCGTCATCCGACGGTGCCGCGATTTGATCTGCTACGCGCCCGGACTTATCGCGTGGCAGGCGCATGAAGGAAAAAGGTTGCTGCGCCCATGAAGACAATAAACCCCGAAGAAGCGCGTAAGCTTTTCGCGCAAAACTGCGACTTTGTTTTGGCGGCGGCGGAGCCTTTGCAATTCCCCGACAGCCCGATGCCAGAGATCGCCTTTATCGGTCGGTCGAATGTTGGCAAATCGTCGCTGATTAATGCGCTGACGGGGCGCAAGGGGCTCGCTCGCGCCTCCAATACGCCCGGGCGCACGCAACAAGTCGTGTTTTTCAATCTCGCGCAACGACTGATGCTGGTCGATCTTCCCGGCTATGGTCATGCCGAAGCGCCTCGCACCGAAAAAGATCGTTGGAACGGCTTGGTGCAAACTTATTTGCGCAAACGCGTCATGCTGAAATGCGTATGTTTGTTGATTGACGGCAGACATGGCGCGAAAGCCAATGATCTGGAAATGATGAATTTTCTCGACCGCGCCGCCGTCGTTTACAAGGTTGTGCTGACCAAGATGGACCAAATTCACGCCCGCGAACACGAAGACCGTTTGCGCCATGCCAAGGAACTGGCGGCGCGGCATCCGGCTGCTTTAAGCGACATCATCGCTACAAGCGCGGAAAAGAAATCGGGCATGGATACTTTGCGGGAATTTCTGGCGGGATTTGAAGAATAAGCTTACCAGCCGCCGACGCGCTGGATGCTCTCGGCAAGCGTCGCGCCGGAACGGATGACGGCGATGTTCAGGTTTTCGTCTTGGCGAAGCGAGCTGATAATATCTTTCTCGCAGGTGATAAGAACCTGCCCCAACGCGGTCACGGCAATCGACGCGACACGGTCGTTCAGCTCTTTTTCCTGAAGCCACTGAGAAACTTGCCCAACGAATTGCGTGGCTTGGGCGCGTCGTACTTCCGCCTCACGGTTGCGCGGGACTTCGGATTCCCCGCCCATCTGCAATTCGATGAAATAACGATGTTTATCTCCGCGCATCCACGCCCCCAGCCTTTAATGGCAAGGTCTTTATGACGCGACACGCCTTAAAAAAGGTTTAACGTTGCGCTGCCGCATCGATGCTGTAACATGCGACCCCGCATGAAGCTCAAATTACGCAAAATCCCGACGCCGCAGAGCCTCGCCAATGCTGCGCTGCAATATCTTGGACGCTATGCCGCGTCCGAAGCTTCGTTGCGCCGCGTATTGGAAAACCGTTTGCGTCGCGCTGCCATGCAGCGCCCAGAATTCGCCGCCGATGCCGAACGCCTTGTTATGCTGCGCAGCACCATCGAACAGCTTGTCGAAACGCATAAAAGAACGGGCGTTATTAACGACGCCGCCTTTGCCGAAACCAAAGTGAATAGCCTGCGCCGACAAGGGCGTTCGCGTCGCGCCATCCAGCAAAAACTGGGGGCCAAAGGTATCGGTGGCTCGGTGGTCGCAACGGCACTCGAACAATACGCCGAAGGTGCCGCGCCGGAAGAAGTCGAACTCGCGGCGGCTTTAGCATTGGCACGGCGACGCAAATTGGGCCCGTTCCGCAAAGAACCATCCGACCCCGATCGCCAGCGTAAAGATTTCGCCGCTCTGGCGCGGGCGGGCTTTTCTTCCGACATCGCACGGCGCGTGCTGAAAGCCGAAGCGCCGGAAGATTGGGATTAGCCAACAAAAAAGCCCAAGGCTCGCGCCTTGGGCTTTTGTCTTTGAAGACAAGAAGCTTACTTCTTGTCCTTTTCTACAGGCAGCGGCGAACCATCGATGTTGAACTTTTCGATCTTCGCTTTGGCTTCCAAGGCTTTGACTTCGTCGTTGGTCAATTCCTGGCCCAACTGGTTGGCGATCTGTTCCTTGACTTCGGCGATCGGCGGAGGCGAGGACTTGCGCTTGTCTTCGACCTTGATGACGTGATAGCCGAATTCGGTCTTGACCGACTTGTCGGAGACTTCGCCGACCTTCATGCCGAACGCAGCGTCGGCAAAAGCCTTGACCATCGCGTCATGCACGAAATAGCCCAGATCGCCGCCCTGCTTGGCGGAACCCGTGTCCTTCGACTTTTCTTCGGCAAGCTTGGCGAAATCGGCGCCGCCCTTGATTTGCTTGATAACGTCGTCGGCTTCGGCTTCGGTCTTAACCAAAACGTGGCGTGCGCGAACTTCGTCCTGCGGCTTAAACTTGGCCGATAATTGGTCGTAGCGTTCCTTGATCTTGGCCTCAGTGATCTTGGGCTCGATCTGCTTGTGAACATAGGCTTCGGCGACGACTTGCGCTTCCAAACCCTTGACGCGTTCCTTGACTTCCGCGTTCTTTTCCATGCCTTCGGCATAGCCCTTTTGCGCTACAACCTTGGTTGCGATCATCTTTTGCAGAATTTGCGGATAGATCATCTGCGGGGGCAATTGCTGCAATTGCGGGCCAGCCATTTGCATTTCGCGCATGACGTCGGAGCGATGAATGGCATCGCCGTTAACGCGGGCAACAACCGGATCGGCGGATTTCGGAGCATCGGCAGCCAGAACAGGCATCGCCAAAGAACCCAGAAGAGCAACGGTGGCGAGAAGAACTTTCTTGGACATTGTGAGAATCCTTGTGGTTTCGAGGACATTATGCAACGTCAACTTGAAAACCCGAAAAAATCCTTGGCCGCGTCTTGTTGACAACCGCAGGAGTTAACGGCGTGGCGGCGAAGAATTTTTTCGAGTTTTCAAGCGGACTGACTATAAGAGCTAGCCGCTCTTGTGGCAAACATCAAGCCTGAGAAATAGGGCGGGATTAGGGCGGATTTTGGCGCAAAAGCCCTCTTCATGAGGACAAACCCCTTCAGGGCGGAATCATAAATCGTTAACATTGGAATGATTGAGGCAGTTTGTCAGAAAAAGGTCGTTCAAGCCAGCTTTTCTGCGTTTTGACTTGAGGGATAGTTTTTCTGGGATGCGTTTGAGCATGTTGAAAGCAGCGTGTT
>CAIXLI010000082.1 GCA_903920205.1 uncultured Pseudomonadota bacterium | reverse complement strand
GATTTGCCGGATTGGCGGATCAATTCGTCGGGGTCTTTCGCTCCCGTGATCGTGGCGATGCGCAGGGTTTGCGCGGGGGTCAGAAGTGGCAAGGCGCGTTCGACAGCACGCGTAGCGGCACGAAGACCGGCATTATCGCCGTCAAAGCACAGAATGGGGCTGTAATCGCGCGAGGCTTCGCGGGTTTCGGGCGGCGGTAGGAGTTTCCATAGAATCTGAATCTGATCTTCAGTCAAGGCTGTGCCCAAAGGCGCGACAGCACCACTGTATCCCGCTTCGACCAGCGCGATAACGTCCATATAGCCTTCGACGACGATGATCGGCTGACCTTGCGACAAAGCGGCGCGGGCGCGGGATAGCCCATAGAGCAATTGACCTTTATGGAACAACGCGTGGTCGGGGGAGTTCAGATATTTGGGCTCGCCTTCGCCCAAGATGCGTGCGCCGAAAGCCACAGTGCGTCCACGCCTGTCGCCGACCGGAAAAATCACGCGGTTGCGGAAGAAGCTGTAATACTCGTTGCGATCCTCTGCTTTTTTGGCAAGCCCCGTGGCGGCGAGGTCGTCGAGCGTATAGCCTTCGCTTGTCATTTTGCGCAACAAGCCTTGCCCATCGCTTGGCGCATAGCCCAAACGAAAACGGCGGATGGCCTCATCGCTCAGGCCGCGTCCGCGTAGGTAAGCCAAGGCCTCGCGCCCTGCAGGCGCGAAGAGTTGTTCTTCGAACCACGCATTGGCGCGGTCGAGGAGTTGATAGAGGCGTTTCTCGGCGTCAAATTTCTCGCGTTCAATCGGCGTGTCGCGGGGCATTTGCATGCCTGCTTGCGCGGCGAGGGTTTCTATCGCTTCGGGAAAACTGAGGCGGTCGTGCCGCATCGTGAAGCCGATGACATCCCCATGTGCTCCGCAGCCGAAGCAATGGAAGAATTGTTTGTCATCGTTGACATAGAAGCTCGGCGATTTCTCGTTATGAAAAGGGCAGCAGCCTTTAAACTCGCGCCCCGCCCGCACCATCCGCACGCGTGCGCCTACAATGCCCGACAAAGGCAATCGGTTGCGGATTTCTTCAAGAAAGGAGGGAGGAAAGATCATGGGGTTGAAAATGAGGGATAAGGCAGCACTATGCCAAAATTACGGTAAGTTTCCACCCCCTAAGGGGCAGTGTCTTTCCATCCCATGATAGGCCAATAATTACAACCGTTGTTAGGGGGCAAGCGGGTTAACGAGGCTAAAGCACCTATGCAGCCAAAACCGACGTATTGACGGATTGCTTCGGCAGGGGAAGATGGGCCTCATAATAAGTACGCGACCCCTTGCCCTTATTTTCCTCATCCTCCGGCAGATGTTTAACCCAGAGCGAGGGGCTGAGTCGTACATGGGTGTCTTTCACCGCAAGGGAATACGAGCCTTCATCGGCCTCGTCTGGGCGAAGCGTAGACAACAAGTCCTTGCATGCCGTTTCGGCAGGAACAGGTTTAATTCCCGTAAGATCCTTGATTTGTGTGGCCAAAAAATTATGCAGGGCGTGATTGTCTTTTATCGTTTTCTCTAATTTTAAAACAATATCCTCCGTATGCGCGGAATCGTCTGAACCAGCGGTAGCGATGGGCGCGGTTTTACGGAGAATGTCTATTGCTTGTTCTAATGACGCGTTACGGCAGCCGATTTCTCCGGCGCATTGCTCGAGGGCGCTGATAAGGTCTGGCAAGGAAGGAAGCGCGTTCATGTCCTCAGTGGAGAAGCGAGAATTGCCATTGTCTGCGGTTATCTGTTTCGCTGTCTCTCTCACTAAGTCAAACATTTCTGTGCTGCTTGCTTCCATGTTCTTTTCCCCAATGTTTTCCCAACAATAAAAACTTGTGTCGTTTATATCAAAAACGGCAAAGCCATCAGAATCGCTTTTATCACAGCGACTTTTGCGGGAGCAAGCGTGATTTGATTTTTTCGGACGTATCGCTTGATGTATTATTGCGTTGCAACAAGATACGGCGCTTTACGCTGCGAAAAGGGGCGTGCGTTAACCCTCCACGGCAAAGATTCCAGGTTAACGGCCTCTGAGCTGAAGGATTTCGAGAAGAAAATCCGGGGACCAACCGGCTGATTTTCTTTTGGTTTTGACGCTTCCCTTGGATGGGTTGGCACGTACGAGGTTGAGAGCGAAGCGGCGCACGATGGCCATATTTTTTGCACCAAAGCCTTTGCGGTAGCGCGAGAGATCGTCTTTGAACTCGACATCCAAGAGCCAAGGCATGCTCTCCACGCCCCAATGGCCTCGAATGCAGTCAGACAAACGTTCAATATCAAGGGGAGCCGAAGAGATATAAAGCCGAGTATCGAAGGTGCCTTTGTCCTTGTATTCGGTACGATTGACCACCTTGACGATGGTTTTGATGTTTTGAAAACGCGGTTGCCCGGGATAGTTCTTGCTGCCCGTTATCCAATCGACGGTTGATGAAGCGGTGTAGATTCTGTTTTCAATACGCCTGCGATTTTTCTCGAGGGTTGTTTTGATAACCAAGTCGTTGGCTGGCGCTGTACGAAAATAGTCTTCAACATCAGTTTCCAAAGTCAGCTGATTTCCTTTTAAAGCCAATAGGAAATCAGCTCCATGCTCAACAATCTTGGCGGCGATTTCAACCTGACAACCCATCGCATCTGTGGTGACGATCGCTCCCTTTATCTGTCCTTGGGCGGCGAGAGTATCAAGAAGATCCGGAATGGCTGTTATTTCATTGGTCTTTTCTGGAACGCTCAGCTGGGCCAAAACCAGTTTGGCATTCGTAGCATAGGCACTTAAAGTATGCAGGGCTTTGAGATCATGGCGTTTGTCATGAGTGCGTCGCGATGTTTTTCCGTCGATCGCGATTAGATCATGACGGCCCGGCCAAAGAGATCGAGTCCAGTTCTCAAAACATCGTCCAAACAAGACCGGATCGACGCGGTTCACCAATGTCCGCAGCCATTGTTCACAAGGAATGCCGTGATAAAACTCGGCCAATTTTCGTAAGAAATGAAGATGCTGCTCACCCCAGGCAACGATATCCTCAAAATCGTCGCACCCGGCAATGGTAGCACAGGTCAGTAGCAGCAGGACTTCGGCCAATGGATACATGACTTTCCAGGGCTCTCGTTCATCGCTAATTTCTGAAAAATGCTCTAAAAGCAGTGCCAATCGCGCCTTTGGCATCGCCTCATCCATCAAAACATCTGTCTCGTCCTCGGCCCGTGCTTCGTTTTTCCTCATGGCGGCTCCTGTAATTATGGGAGCCCCAACGAATCACACCTTCTATGTCAATGCAAAAACTTCGTTAACCTGACTTTTGTGCCGTGGTTAACCCTCTTTCGATGATAGAGATCGCCGTTTCTTTATGATAAGATTGGGCGCTATGCGCGTATTTAGTGACACATACTTCGAGACCTCGGATCGCCCTGTCCGTTTGCGTCTTTGCGACCATCCTGCTTGCGGTCAGGCGGGGGATTTTCGCGCGCCGAAAAGCCGCGATCATCTTAACGATTATTACTATTTCTGTCTCGATCATGTCCGCGACTATAACAAGGCTTGGGATTTTTTCTCCGGCCTTTCGCCCGACGAGGTTGAGGCCTATACCCGCGACGCCACGGTGTGGGAGCGGCCTTCTTGGCCTTTAGGGTCGGCAGGTGCTTATGAGCGTAGTTTGCGCGACAAGGCAATGCGCGACATTTTTGGCGATGCTTCCGGCGAAGAAAAGCCGAGTCCCGCGCCGCCTATGTCGGTTATCGAGCGCGATGCTTTGGCTACTCTTGAGTTGGTCCCGCCAGTCGATTTCGCGGCGATCAAGGCGCAGTACCGCGTCTTGGTGAAAAAGCACCACCCCGATCTGCGCGGGAACGATTCCGAGAACGAAGAAAAATTCAAGGATATCAGTCAAGCCTTCGCCACGTTACGCAAGATTTACGTGGCGGACGAGGGGTAAGGCTGCGCTCTAGCTTTGCAGGTGCGCCGCTAAAAATTTCGTGGTGCGGGCGTTGGCAAGCTCGGCGAATTCCTCGTTGTAATTCTTGCTGCCAAAGCGTGTGAAGGCGTGATCGGCGCCTTCATAAACTTCCGCTGTAATAACGGGATTCTTCGCTACGCCACGCAAAATTTTGGCGCGGGCTTCGGACGGCGTGTGGGGGTCAAGCGCGGCGATGTGCAGAAGCAAGGGCATGCGGATATCGTAAACCTCGTCGATGTATTTTTCCAATGCGGTTCCGTAATAGCTGACGGAGGCGTCGACATCGCTGCGGGTCGCCATTAAAAAAGCCAGTCTGCCGCCTAAGCAATAGCCGACCGCGCCGACCTTGCCGGTGCATCCCTGCATTCTGCGGATATGCCCGAGGGTCGAAAGCAAATCGCGTACGCCGCCTTCGACATTGAAGCCTTTGAACAATTCCAGGGCGTGATCACATTCTTGGGGCGTTTGGTCGGTCAGCGCCGCGCCAGGACTTTGCCGCCAAAACAAATCGGGGCATACTGCTATATAGCCTAGGGCAGCGTAATCGTCGCAAAGTTTGCGCATGGTGGCGTTGACGCCGAAGATTTCCTGAATGACGATCAGGCCCGGTCCGCGCCCAGTTTTGGGCATCGCGCAATAGGCCCCGAATTCCTGACCTTCAAGGGACGTAATTTTGATATCTGGCATGGCAAGCATCCGTGTTAGGAGAAATGGCTCAACAGAGCCTAGATATAATCAATTTGGATTTCCAGTCTATAGATGATAGAATTTTTCTTCCGTAACCTCTAGCGCTGAGGGGCTCTATGAAAGTCACTGTTAATGTCGAATGTTCGCCCGAAGAAGCTCGCGCTTTTCTGGGGCTTCCCGATGTTGCGCCGATGCAGCAGGCTTTGATGGCCGATTTGGAGCAAAGACTGCGCGATAATATTCAGGCGATGAGCCCCGATGCGATGATCAAGACCTGGCTTCCCGCCAGTCTGCAAAATGTCGAGCAGGCGCAAAAGGTCTTTTGGTCGCAGATTCAGCAGACTATGGCGGGGCTTGCCTCCACCACCAGCAATGCGATGACGTCCTTCGTCGATCGCGGGGATAAGGGCTAGCCGCGCTTGGTTATCTATGCCGAAACAGGTCGTTTGCTGTTGCGTCCGCTGGAAAAAAGGGAATTGCCCCGTCTTGTGGCACTGATGGACGACTGGGACGTCGTGCGTTGGCTTGTGGTTGTGCCTTTTCCCTATACAAAGCGCGATGCCGAGGAATTCTATGCCACGACGGAACGCGCCAATGCCGAAGGCACGCCGCAGTTCTATGCGATAGCTCTTAAATCCAACAATCATCTGATCGGCGGCGTGGGGTTGCATCCGCCGCGTGGCAACGGTTATGCCGAGGGCGATGTTGAAATCGGTTATTGGCTGGGCAAGGATTATTGGGGGCACGGATTCATGAGCGAGGCCGTTCATGCCGTAGCCGCGCTTGGTTTTGTTCGTCCGACGACTCGCGCCCTCGTGGCGACGACATCGCCTAATAATAAGGCTTCACAGAACGTTTTGCGTAAACTCGGCATGCGCGAGGGGGAAGTCAGGCCTCTGAATTATGCGGTTTTACGGGGCGGCACGCAGACAATCCCTTGGCGATTGACCCGCGAGGAACAGGACAAGAAGCCGGTCGTTTCAGGGGCAGATTAGCCAGCCAGGCGGGCTTTCACTAACGCTCCAGCTTGCGAGAAATCCATTTGTCCGGCGTATGTTTTTTTCATCTCGCCCATGACTTTGCCCATATCTTTGACGCTGGAGGCTCCCGTCGCGGCGACGATTTTCTCGATGGCCTCTTTGACGGCGGCTTCGTCCATTTGTTTGGGGAGGAAGCGTTCGATCACGGTGATTTCTTCGCTTTCCTGTTTGACCAGATCGGGGCGGTTGCCTTTTTCATACAAAGCGATGGATTCGCGGCGTTGCTTGATCATGCCTTGAAGCATGGTCAGGATTTCGTCGTCGCCGATACCGTCGGCGTTGCCCTTGGGGCGCGCTGCGATGTCGAGGTCTTTCATGCGCGAGACCATCAGGCGGATGGTCGACAAAGCGCGTTCGTCCTTGGCGCGGAGGGCGTCTTTCATCGCTTCGGTGATTTGCGTGCGTAACATAGGGTTCTCCTTAAAAATATGGGGGCATTGTAGGGGGGCGGGGCGTCGGGCGCAACAACGCCTATTTGCCGAGATTCAACAACCTGTAACTCAAGGCCTACGGGATTCACACATTTTCTGAGCCATTTGCCAAGAGCCAACCTTCTTTGATGGCATCGAAGCGTATGAGGCCGAGATGCATGATCTTTGGACCCGGAGGTTTATAATAGCCCGTCCAACCTCCAAGCCGACCGATGATCCATGATGCCCAAGCGAGGCTATCTTGTTGATGCGGGTTCTTCTGCTTGTCGGTTTCTCCCTCCATCTTT
>CAIXLI010000081.1 GCA_903920205.1 uncultured Pseudomonadota bacterium | reverse complement strand
TCCCACTTTCGCTTTAAATGCTGCTGTATGTTTCTTCCGTGTGTTTGCCATCTCTATCCCCTTGGTTCTTCACCATTCTAGGGGCGATATCACACCTTAGCTCGATGCCCAAATCTGTCCAGTTTTCGGGGGCCAGCTCAGGCATAGGTTTGAAAAGATAAATTGTCAAGACGTTTCCCCTGCGTTTCCGTGGACAAGGGAGTAAAGGCGGAGTTTTGATAAGGTCGTTTTTATTGCTTGCGAAAACCAAAAACAGACTTTGCAAAACAATATGGAATAGCAATGGGTTGGCGTTATTCCGGCGCGGATTTTCGCCGACGAAGCCCCCCTTATCAACAGGATACTGGGACGGGCCTACCGCTTATCCCGACGACGGTGCGCCGAGGTCGGGATGCGCATGGCTTCGCGGTATTTGGCGACGGTGCGGCGGGCGACATCGATGCCTTCGCCGCGTAGCATCATCGACAGGTGATCGTCGGACAATATCGCGGTCGGTTTTTCGTTTTCGATCATGGTGCGGATGCGAGCACGGACGGCTTCGGACGACATATCCGCGCCGCCATCGCTGCGACCCAACGCGGTTGTAAAAAAATACTTCAGTTCGAACATGCCGCGTGGCGTGGCGATGTATTTGTGCTGCGTGACGCGACTGACGGTTGATTCGTGCATGTCGACGAGCTGGGCGATGTCTTTGAGGATCAGAGGTTTAAGGTGATGGACGCCGTTGATGAAGAAAGCGTCTTGTTGGCGGACGATTTCGCCTGCGACTTTGAGGATTGTCGTGGCACGTTGGTGCAAGGCTTTGACGAGCCAATTCGCATGCTGCCAATGATCGGCGATATAATCTTTGTCGGCTTTTTTCGACGTTGAGGATTGGATTTGCGCGTAGTAGCGCTCGTTTGCCAACACGCGGGGCAGCGTTTCGGTGTTCAGTTCAACATGCCAGCCGCCGCCCTGCTGCGGCCGCAGCATGACATCGGGCACGATGGGCGGCGCGACATCGGAGACGAAAGACATCGCGGGTTTGGGATTCAACTGGCGGATTTCGGCGATCATGCCGGAGAGGTCTTCGGCATCAACGTTGCAGAGCCGCATCAGGGCAGCGTTGTCGCGCCGCGCCAAGAAATCGAGGTTTTGCAGCAAAATCCCCATCGCGGGATCGAGCCGGTCTTTTTCGCAGAGCTGGAGCGCCAGACATTCGTGCAGCGAACGCGCAAAAATGCCGCAGGGGTCGAAACGTTGGAGCCGAGCGATGATGGATTCGAAATGTTCGGGCGTCGCGCCCAATTGGGCGCGCACCAGATCGAGATCGACGGGGAGATAACCGGCTTCGTCGAGCATTTCGACCAAGGCGGAGGCGATCATGCGGTCGGCGGGGTCGTTAAAATCGACATTGATTTGTTCCAAGAGATGCGCACGAAGGCTGGGCTTTTCGGCGATGTTTTGCGCGGCTGAGAATTCGTCGTCGTCGAACGAGCCGCCAGAACCTGTGTTGGCGAAGCGATCTTCGGCGGTATAGCCATCGCTTGCCCATGGGTCTTCATCAGAACCTGCGTTTTGCGTTGTGTTTTCGTTATCCGCGCCGGAAAGAGGGGCGGGTTCGGCGGAGGGAGGAGTAAAAACCTCCAGTTCTTGGGGGGATTGGTCGTTTGAAAGGACATCATCCCCTGCTTCGGCGCGTTCGAGAAGAGGGTTTTTTTCGATTTCTTGCTCGACAAAATCGCCCAATTCCATGTTTGACATCTGCAGCAGCTTGATGGCTTGCTGCAATTGTGGTGTCATTACAAGGGCTTGCGTTTGCCGCTGGTCTATACGCTGAGTGATGCTCATAGGGGGATTATGCGCCTGAAAAATTAACGAATCATTGATGTGGGGTATTCTGGCACTTTTCTTGCATGAAATTTAAGGGTGAGGGCATTCCCTTTTCGCAGGGAGCCATAGATGCCCGCCATCCCCCGCAATTCCTCTTGCATTTTCACGCTAAACATCTATTGTCCCCACGTCATAGGGACAAAGTGGGGGTGGGCCGAAAGCCCGCCTTTTTTGTTGTCTCTGGGACTGAGACCGCAGGTGCGGAGGTTTCTACGTTTTGTTGCCGGAATAAATGTCAAAGGCTGTTGAAAATAAGATTGCCGCTTTGATCGCAGACGATATCGGCGCTGCGGGCTATGAGCTTGTCCGAGTGCAGATTATGGGCGGCGGCAAATATGCGGCTTTGCAGATTATGGCGGAACGTAAGGACGGCGTGGGCATGACGGTGGAGGATTGCGCGACGATTAGCAGCGGCGTGTCGGAAAAGCTGGAAGCCGATGCGGAATTGGCGGATCGCTTTGATTTGGAAGTGAGTTCCCCCGGGATAGACCGGCCTTTGGTTAAGATCGCGGATTATGCGCGGTTTCAGGGGCATGTGGCGAAGATCGAGTTGAGCGCGCCGAGGGAAGGGCAGAAACGCTTCCAAGGCGCGATTGTCGGGGTTTCCGACGAGGAAATAGAATTCGGCACCGAGAAGGGCGCGATCCGCGTTCCGTTCGGTGCCATTGAACGCGCCAAGCTGGTGCTGACGGATGCGTTGTTGAAGGCCGCCGCAAGCGGGAAGGTTAGTCACTAAAAGTTAGGCTAAGGGAGAAGAGAAAATGGAATTGCTGCAAGTTGCCGAAGTTGTTTCCCGCGAAAAAGGGATTGAACGCGACGAAGTTTTGGTCGCTATGGAACAGGCTATTCAAAAGGCCGGTCGCGCCAAATACGGGCACGAACACGACATTCGTGCCGAAATCGACCGCAAGACCGGCGAAGTGCGTTTGCAACGCTGGCTGCAAGTAGCAGATCCCGTCGAAAACGAATTCACGCAACTGACCATCAAGGCGGCGCGGAAGACAAAGAGCGACGCGGAAGTCGGCGATTTTATCGTGGACGATTTGCCGCCTATCGAAATGGGTCGCATCGCGGCGCAGACCGCCAAGCAGGTGATCGTGCAAAAAGTGCGCGAGGCCGAACGGCATCGTCAGTTTGAAGAATACAAGGATCGCGCGGGCGATGTTATCAGCGGCATCGTAAAGCGTGTTGAATACGGCAATATCACGATCGATCTGGGACGCACCGAAGCCATGCTGCGCCGAGACGAGAGCTTGCCGCGCGAGCATTTTAAGAATGGCGACCGTGTACGCGCCTATATCTATGACGTGCGCGAAGAGCAGCGCGGCCCCCAGATTTTCTTGTCGCGCACGCACCCGCTTTTCATGGCAAAGTTGTTTACGCAGGAAGTTCCTGAAATTTATGACGGTGTAATTGAGATTAAATCGGTTGCACGCGATCCCGGTAGCCGCGCCAAAATCGCGGTTGTGTCGAATGATAGCGGCATCGATCCTGTCGGCGCTTGCGTCGGTATGCGCGGTAGCCGCGTTCAGGCGGTCGTGGGCGAATTGCAGGGAGAGAAGATCGACATTATTCCTTGGTCGCAAGACCCCGCAACCTTTGTCGTGAACGCGCTGGCTCCCGCTGAGGTTGCCAAGGTTGTGTTGGACGAAGAAAACAACCGTATGGATGTTGTCGTTCCTGACGAACAATTGTCGCTGGCGATCGGTCGTCGCGGACAGAATGTGCGTTTGGCTTCGATGCTGACCGGTTGGGATATTGATATTCTGACGGAGAAGGAAGAGTCCGAACGTCGTCAGCAAGAGCTTGCTACACGCACCGCTTTGTTCACCGAAGCTTTGGCGGTCGACGATGTGATCGCGCATTTGCTGGTGACCGAAGGCTTTACCCGCGTCGAGCAGATCGCCGATACGCCAGTTGACGAGTTGGCGGAAATCGAAGGCTTCGACGTCGAAGTCGCCGGAGAATTGCAAGAACGCGCAAACACTTGGCTTGCCGAAACGGCTGCTAAGCTGGAAGCACAACGCAAGGAATTCGGCGTAAGCGACGATGTGGTCGCTTTGCAGGGTTTGAGCATCGAAATGGTAGTTAAGCTTGGTGAAAAGGGCGTCAAGACGCTTGACGACGTCGCCGATCTCGCCAGCGACGAGCTGCGCGATATCGTAGGTAACGACGAACTGACGGAAGGCAAGGCCAACGAGATTATTATGGCTGCGCGTGCCCATTGGTTCACTGACGCGCCTTCGGCGTGAGATGAGGTACGAAAGGAACAATGACAGCAGTTTTCAAACTAGCTCGAAAGAAGGCGGACGCCGCAGGGGAAACGGGTGTTTCCGACGCGGAGCGGCGCTGCCTTGCCTCGGGCAAAATGAAACCGCGGGCGGAGATGATCCGCTTTGTCATTGGGCCGGATAACGCCGTCGTTCCCGATCTTTCCGAAAATCTTCCGGGGCACGGGCTATGGGTCACAGCAACGCCGGATGCCATTCGCCTAGCCTCCAAGAAAAACATGTTTGCCAAGGCCGCTAAGGCGACCGCGCATCCTGCCGCAAGTTTGGCGGAGGACGTGGCGCGGCTGTTGCACAAGCGGTGTTTGGAATTTTTGGGCTTGGCGAAGGGCGCAGGGATTGCGGTTCTGGGCGAAGCGCAGACCGAGGCGGCGTTACGCGCCCATAAGCTCGCACTTTATCTACATGCGCCCGACGCGACACGCGTGTTGGACAATCGAAATTCTATCGCTGAATGCGAAACCTTTTCCCGCGACGCTATGGGCGCGGCGTTTGGGTACGACCAAATCGTTTATGCGGGGCTTGCGCCGCATAGGCTGACCGAAAAATTGAAGCTGGAAATTAAACGGCTTCAATCGATGCTGACTCTGGGTGTAAATCCGACGACCCCCGCTTTAGACGAAAACCCTAAAGGTTAGAGTTTTCCTCTGAAACGATCGCGGATATAGGAAAGAACGAAGGACTAAGATGACGGACGACAAGAAGAAATCAGTTCTGAGCCTTGGCGGCGCCCCGCGCCCGAAACTGGAATTAAAAAAGCCGGTGGCGGCTGGTGGCGCGTCGGAAACGGTGCGGCAAAGCTTTTCCCACGGGCGGTCGAAGGCAGTCGTCGTCGAGGCTAAAAAGCCAGCCAAGCGCGGCGAAGCCGAGGCGGTTAAGTCCGTTTCGACGCGCGGCGCAGAGCATGGAAAAGCTTCTGCAGGCGTTACAAAGAGTGGACGCACGACCAGCGCGGTTTTACACAGCCTGACGGCAGGCGAACGCGAAGCGCGCGCACGCGCCCTGCGTGGCGCGGCAGCGGAAACCGACCGCCCCGAACCCGAATATTTTCAGGCCGAGATCGTTCGTCCTCCTGTCGAGCCGGAAGCGCCTGCCGCGCCCCTGACGCGAGACGCTTTGCGTCAGCGCGAAATGGAGGAAATGCGCAACATTCAAGAACACGAAAAAACGGAAAGCACGCGCAAGAAACAAGAAGACGAAGTCCGCCACCGCGATATTCAAGCGGCGCGACGCGCGACGGGAACGACCACCGCCACTGAGGATCGCGGACGCAGCGCTTTGGCGCGTCCGGGCGAAAGCTTGTCGGGTCGTCCCGCCATGCCGGGCCGTGCGCCCTCCGCACGCGAAGAAGAAGACGATAACCGCCGCCGCAAACCCGGGCATGCGCCGCTCGCGCCGCGCCGTGGCATGGGCGATGATCGTCGCGGAGGCCACAAGGTCAACGTAACGCAGGCCTTGTCTGACGAAGAAGGCGGCGGTCGCCGCCGCTCGGTTGCTTCCATGCGCCGCCGCGCCGAACGCCATCGCCGCGAAGCGATGGAGCAGAATCAAGAGCCGATGAAAGTCACGCGCGACGTGACGATCCCCGAAGCTATAACGGTGCAAGAACTCGCCAACCGTATGGCCGAACGCGGCGTCGACGTTATTAAGATTCTGATGAAATTGGGCGTTATGGCAACGATTACGCAAACGATTGACGCCGACACCGCCGAACTGGTCGCGACCGAATTCGGACATCGCATCAAGCGCGTGACCGAAGCCGACATCGAATCAGACATTGGCGGCATTCAGGATACGGAAGAAAACCTGCAAGCCCGCGCACCTATTGTCACAGTCATGGGCCATGTCGATCACGGCAAAACTTCGCTCTTGGACGCTTTGCGCAAAGCCAATGTTGTGGCGGGCGAAGCCGGCGGCATTACCCAGCATATCGGCGCGTATCAAGTCGTGTTGCCCGAAGTCACGCACGGTTTTGACCGCGTGACTTTCATCGACACGCCTGGTCACGCCGCCTTTACCGAGATGCGTTCACGCGGGGCGCAGATTACCGATATCGTTATTCTGGTAGTTGCCGCCGACGACGGCATTATGCCGCAAACGATTGAAGCCATCCGCCACGCCAAAGCGGCAGGCGTTCCCCTGATTGTCGCCATCAATAAATGCGACCTTCCCGCAGCCAAACCTGACCGCGTGCGCCAGGAATTGCTGCAACACGACATCCAAGTCGAAGAAATGGGCGGCGATGTTTTGTCGGTGGAAATCTCTGCCAAGACTAAAATGGGGCTGGACAAGCTTTTGGATACGATTTTGCTGCAGGCGGAAATTCTCGACCTGAAAGCCAATCCCAATCGCACGGCGGAAGGTTCCGTTGTCGAAGCCAAGATGGAAAAGGGTCGCGGCTCTGTCGCCACGGTTTTGATCCGTCGCGGTACGCTACGCGTGGGCGACATCTTTGTCGCGGGCAGCGAATGGGGCAAGGTTCGCGCTTTGATCGACGATCACGGCAAGAACGTTATGGAAGCGACGCCTGCGATGCCGGTCGAAGTGCTCGGCTTGAACAGCACGCCGATGGCAGGCGACGAATTGATGGTCGTGACCGACGAAGCCAAGGCGCGTGAAATCGCCGAATTCCGCGCGCGCCGCAAGCGTGCGATTGCAGCGGCGGCGTCGACGCCTCGCGGCAATTTCGAACAGATGATGCAAAACATCAAAACTGGCGCGGTCAAGGAACTGGCGGTTTTGATTAAGGGCGATGTGCATGGCTCGGTCGAAGCGATCAAGACCTCGCTGATTAAGCTGACCGACGAAAACACCGAAGTGAAGGTTCGCGTACTTGATGCCGCCGTTGGCCCCGTCACCGAATCCGACGTGACTTTGGCGAAGGCTTCCGGCGCGATGGTTATCGGCTTTAACGTCCGCGCTAACGCGCAGGCACGGGAAATGGCGAAGCGGGATGCTGTCGAGCTGCGCTACTACTCGATCATCTATAATGTGATCGACGACGTGAAGCAGGCTTTGTCGGGCATGCTGGCTCCCACCTTGCGCGAAAAGTTCTTGGGCAATGCGGCGATCTTGCAGGTATTCAACATCACCAAAGTCGGCAAAGTTGCGGGCTGTAAAGTCACCGAGGGCATTGTTAAGCGCGGCGCGAAGGTTCGTTTGTTGCGTGACAACGTCGTCATTCACGAAGGCTCGCTCAAGACGCTCAAGCGCCTCAAGGACGAAGTCAAGGAAGTGCGCGAAGGCTTTGAATGCGGCATGGCGTTCGAAAAATACGACAACATCCAAGAAGGCGATGTTATCGAATGCTTTGAAGTGGAAGAAATCGCACGGCAGCTTTAAGGTTTGGTCGGCGACTTCGGGCATTAAGGCTCAAAACGCTGTTTTCGAGAATTGGCGTGTAGCGGCTCCATAACGGGGACACGCTACGCGCCGAGTCCCTATATTGTGCCACAAGCTTCCTCCTGTTATGGTGCTTTAGCGCGGTCGCCGCGATTCTAGCCACATTCACTTCGCAGGTTTTTTATGTCCGAATTTCTTACTCTCGATCGCATTGAGCTTCACAACAAGACTGTCCTTCTACGCGCCGATCTGAACGTCCCGATGAAAGACGGGGTCGTCACCGACGATGCGCGTTTGACGCGCCTTATTCCAACATTGAAAGAACTGGCGCAGGCCAAGGCTAAGATCGTCATTCTGTCGCATTTCGGACGCCCTGAGGGCCAGCGCAACGCGAAATATAGTTTGCGTCCCGTCGCGACGGAATTGGAAAAAATTTGGGGACAGCCTGTGGCCTTTGCCGATGATTGCATTGGTGCGACAGCCAAAGCCGCTGTTGACGCTTTGCCGAACGGGCAGATTTTGGTTTTAGAAAACACGCGGTTTTATGCGGGCGAGGAAGCCAACGATCCCGCTTTTGCGGCACAATTAGCGGCTTTGGGCGATGTTTACGTGAACGACGCTTTCTCGGCGGCGCATCGCGCCCATGCTTCGACCGAGGCTTTGGCTAAACTTTTACCGCATGCGGCGGGACGTTTGATGCAGGCGGAACTTGAGGCGCTAGAAAAAGCCCTGAGCAAGCCGGAACGTCCGGTCGCGGCTTTGGTCGGCGGCTCAAAAATCTCAACCAAGCTCGATTTGCTGGAAAATCTTGTCGCCAAAGTTGATGTTCTGGTGCTGGGCGGTGGCATGGCGAATACTTTTCTGGCTGCGCAAGGAGTCGCGGTCGGTAAATCGTTGCATGAAGCCGATATGCTAGATACTGCCCGCGCCATCACCGCTCGCGCCGCCGCGAAAGGGTGCCGTATTGTTCTCCCCACCGACGCCGTCGTCGCTACGGCGTTACAGGCCAATATCGCCACCAAGACTGTGGCGATCACCGCTGTCCCCGCTGACAGCATGATTCTGGACATAGGCCCACAATCGGCACGGGACATCGGGGATGTTTTGAGGATGTGCAAGACGGTGGTGTGGAACGGGCCTTTGGGCGCATTCGAGTTTCCGCCCTTTGATCAAGCTACAGTTTCTATCGCGCAGGTGGTCGCCTCTTTGACACGCTCGAGAAAAATTCTTTCTGTGGCTGGAGGGGGAGACACTGTTGCTGCACTGACTCTCGCCAAGGTCACGGAGAGCTTCAGCTATGTCTCGACCGCAGGCGGCGCGTTTCTAGAGTGGATGGAAGGCAAGACCTTGCCGGGCGTCGCAGCGCTAAGCTAGTCGTTTATTACACCCGTCTCGATCCACCAGCGAGGCCGCGCGGCGCGGAGTTGGGCGGCGGCAGATTTGGCAGAAGCCGCGTCGGGATAGAGGCCGAAGCAGGTTGCACCGCTGCCAGACATGCGCGCCAATAGGCACGTATCAGAGGATTCAAGCGCCGAGATAATCTCGGCAATTTCGGGCATCAGGCGACAGGCGGGAGCGTAGAGGTCGTTGCCTCGCGCTTTCAGAGCCGACACCAAGTCTTCGACGGTTTCGGGGGTATTTTCAAGACGCGACAAGGGCGAAAAGGCGTCTCCCCCTTCCCGATATTCCTTATACACGGCAGGAGTCGACAAGCCTTTGCCGGGATTGACCAACACGATATCGGCACGGGGAAGTTTGGGCGCGGGGAGAACGCCTGTCGCGGTCATGTAATTGTTTTCGACGCGGACACAAACGGGAACATCCTGCCCGTGACGCGCCGCAGCTTGTACTATGCGCGGGTCGTCTTTGGCCAAGCCCCAATGCCGCGCCAAGGCACGCAAAGCAGCGGCAGCATCGCTCGACCCGCCGCCGATGCCCGATGCCACAGGAAGCTTTTTGACGAGGACAAGATGCCCTTCGAGGGCGCGTCCTGTCAGCTCCGCCAAAGAACGTGCGGCTTTAACAACAAGATTGTCTTCCGTCAATTCATGCGCCAGCGCAGGAGCTTGGGTGCCCGTCATGTCGAAACGGAAACCGTTTCCGGCGCGCAAGGCGATTTCGTCGCCTATCGTAGCGAAGGCCACGAGGCTGTCGAGGTCGTGGTAACCATCCGCCCTTCTGCCTGTAATATGCAGGTAAAGATTGAGTTTGGCTGGCGCGAATTCGTGGATGAGGGTCATGATGGGAGCAATTTACGCGATTCAGGGGCAAAAACAACCTTTGAACACGGGATAGACGGAGGTAAACTGAGGCGTGAAACAAGAAACACAGCTCCCTCCCCGCCGCCTGCCTCTGGCTTTCCGGCTCAAGCGTATGTTGCCCCGTAGTTTGTTCGGGCGAACGCTGCTGATCTTTGTTGTGCCAACTTTTATCATGTTGGCCGCAGCGACTTATGTGTTCTTTGACAGGCACTGGTACACGGTCACGCAGCGCATGACGCATGCTTTGTCGGGAGATATCGCCTTTGTCGTCGATCTTCTGCAAAAAAGTAATAACTATGAAACCACTGGCGGGATCGAGCAATTGGCTTTTAGCAAGATGGATTTGCGCGTCACTTTCGCGCCCGGCAAGAGCCTGCCCGACCAAATCCCCATCCATGGCCCGATCGCGGTCATGCTGAAACATGCGCTGAACGACAGCCTATCGAACGCTTACGTTCTTGACATGACCTATGCGCCGGAAACCATACGCGTTCAGGTGGGGGTACCCGAGGGCGTTTACACGATTCTTTCCCCCGAAAGACGCGTTTATACGCCGACGACGCAAGTTTTCATCTTATGGATGACGGGCAGTTCGATTTTGATGACCGCTGTCGCGCTTTTGTTCATGCGCAACCAGATACGGCCCATCCGTCGTCTCGCCGCCGCCGCCGAAGCCATCGGCAAAGGCCGCGAAGTGCCGTGGTTCAAATTGGAGGGGTCGTCGGAAGTGCGCCAAGCAGGCGCCGCGCTGATGGTTATGCGCGACCGCCTGAAACGTCAGATCACGCAGCGCACCGCGATGTTGGCAGGGGTTTCACACGATCTTCGGACACCTTTGACTCGCATGCGCTTGCAACTGGAACTGATGGGAACAACGCAGGAAACGGAAGAGCTTTCCAGCGATATTGCCGAGATGGAGGAAATGCTGAACGCCTATTTGGCTTTTGTGCGAGGCGAAGACGCAGAACCAGCGGCTCTTACGGATTTAGGAGAATTGCTGAACGAAATCGCCGCTTCGGCGCGGCGGCAGAATCCAAACATCGAACTCAACGCGCCGCAGGGCATCGAGGTTGTTCTGCGTCGCAATGCCATGAAGCGCTGTTTGACCAACCTGATCGGGAATGCGCTGCGCTATGGCAGCCGCGCCACGATTGCGGCCTCAATCGACGACCAAATTGCGACGATCACCATTGACGATGACGGCCCTGGCATCGCCGCCGACCGCCGCGAAGACATGTTCCGCCCCTTCACCCGTCTTGAAGAATCCCGCAATCCTGCCACGGGCGGCATCGGCCTAGGCCTGACCATCGCCAGAGACATCGCACGCTTTCACGGCGGAGACGTGATTTTGGAGGACAGCCCTTTGGGGGGACTGAGGGCAAGGGTTTGGGTGCCAGTTTAGCCCAGCACGCCATCTCACCGCGTCCCAAAGATTGCCGTGCCGACGCGTACTTCTGTTGCGCCACAGTCGATGGCAATTTTGTAATCCGCGCTCATCCCCATACTGAGGTTGGACATGGCTAAATGATTTGCCAATTCTTTCATATGGAGGAAGTGGGGGCGCGGGTCCTGGTCGTGGGGAGGAATGCACATCAATCCCGAGACAGTAAGCCCACATTCGTCGCGGCAATAGGCCAGGAAGGCATCGATCTCATTCGGGGAGATGCCTGATTTTTGAGGTTCGTTGCCAATATTGACTTCGATAGACAAACGCGGGGAACGCCCTGTTTGCCGCATCGCTTTTGCCAAAGCTTCAGCAAGACGCGGGCGGTCGAGAGTCTGGATCACATCAAACAATTCAACGGCGTCTTGCGCCTTGTTGGTCTGCAATGCGCCGATCAGGTGAAGTTCGATATCAGGATATTCTTGGCGCAAAAGAGGAAATTTGTTTTTCGCTTCCTGCACGCGATTTTCTCCGAAGACGCGTTGGTCGGCATTCAGGGCTTCGCGTATCGCTTCGGCGCTTTGGGTTTTGCTGACCGCGATCAGGGTCGCGTCTTTTAGACTTTGACGAAGAACGGCGAGGCGGGAGGCGATGCTGGTCATGGACGCGCCGCAGCTTTTCCCATCGCACGGTGCCAGCGGTTAATGTTGTCGTTATGTGTTGCAAGATCGGGCGCGAAGGCGTGGCCTCCGCTTCCATCGGCAACGAAATAAAGAAACTCGTTATGCTCAGGATGCGCCACCGCTTCTAAAGCCGCACGCCCCGGGTTACAGATAGGATGAGGCGGCAACGCATCATGGGCGTAGGTGTTGTAGGGCGAGGCAAAGGAAAGATCGTCATGCGTCAGCGGTCGATCAAGCGTTTTTTGGCCTTTGGTGAGCGCGTAGATGACTGTGGGGTCAGATTGTAGGCGCATTTTTTTGCTGAGACGATTGTAGAAAACTCCCGCGATGCGGGGGCGTTCTTCCGGCCTGCCGGTCTCTTTCTCTACGATGGAAGCGAGGATAAGAACTTCTTCCGCTGATTGGATCGACAGATCGGCTTGGCGGTTTCCCCAAATTTCATTAATTTTTTCCTGCATCGCTTTTTGCATACGCACGATGATTCCGGCACGGGTGTCGCCATAGCTATAACGATAGGTTTCCGGCAACAAAGAGCCTTCGGCGGGCGTCGCGTCAATAGTGCCGGTCAGGACGGGATCGTCGTTCAGCAAATGCGCGATTTCCGCCGAGGTTAGGCCTTCTGCGGCGGTAAAAAGCCGGACGACAGAGCGCCCTTCATGGACCATTCTGGCGATCTCTATCGCACTGATGTGCGCTGGAAGAGCATATTCTCCCGCCTTCAAAAATCCTTTGGCAACCAGCCGCGCCGCCAAGCGGAAAAGCGGCGATAGATAGACGGCCTTTTCCTGCGCCAGCTGCGCCCCGATTTCGGCGGCAGTCGCACCATGCGCGACAATAATCGTTTTTTCTTGCGCCAAAGGCCCCGGCAGGCACAGCGCACCGAGACTCAGTAAGGGCGTCAGAACGGCAGCCATCATCAAGGCAGAAGCCGTCCACACCAAAGAGCGAAGGGGAGAAGCCCCCAAGAAAGAAGGGGATTTCCGAACAGGCGCGGGGGGCGTTTCTGGGGGAGTTAACGTCATGTGTTTTATTATAGAAGAGGATGAGGCGTTGTCGAATCAGAAACTGGTGGGAAGGGGCAGCGTCTAGCGTATTTTTGCCCCAAGCCCGTTCATCATGGAGACAAAAGAGGGGAAGCTTGTGGCAATAAAACTACCGTCGTCAATGCTGACGGGAAAGTCTGTTCTTGTTCCAAGCACAAGAAAACTCATGGCAATACGGTGATCCATGGCGGTTTCTACTGTCACACCACCTTGCGGCGGTTTGCCTGTGCCGTGAACGATTAGATCATCGCCTTCAATTTCGACTTTGACGCCGCATTGCGCCAAGCCCTGTGCCATGAGGCTGAGGCGGTCGCTTTCCTTGACGCGCAATTCGCCGAGACCGCGCATACGCGTGATGCCTTGGGCGCAAGAAGCCGCAACGGAAAGGATGGGATATTCATCAATCATGCTGGGCGCATGCGCGGCAGGAACCTCGACGCCGGATAACTCGCTTGAGGAAACAATTAAATCTGCGACGGGTTCGCCTCCCTCTTGGCGGGGGTTTTCAAAAACGATGCTTCCGCCCATCATACGCAGGACTTCAATCAATCCGGCACGGCGAGGGTTAAGGCCAACGCCGCGCAATATAATGCGCGAGCCCGGACACAACAAAGCGGCGACCAAAGGAAACGCCGCTGAACTGGGATCGGCGGGAACACTGATGTTTTGCGCTTTCAAGCAAGGCTTGCCTACAAGGGAGATAACATCCGCTCCATCGCCGCGTTTCTCAACTGTAACCACAGCACCAAACCCGCGCAGCATATTCTCAGAATGATCGCGCGTCGGAGCTGGTTCGACAACAGTCGTAACACCTTCCGCACCTAACCCCGCCAACAAAATTGCTGATTTCACCTGAGCCGAGGCAACAGGCAATGTATAGCTGATCGCCGTGGGGTGCGCCGCGCCCATAACCGACAAGGGCAATTTCTCGTTCGCGCTTTCGAAACGCGCCCCCATTTGGGACAAGGGTTCGATCACACGCCGCATCGGGCGTTTGCACAGGCTTTCATCGCCCGTGAACCGCGCCGTAAAGTTCTTGCCTGCAACAAGCCCTATCAGTAAACGTGCCGAAGTGCCACTATTGCCAACATCCATCACCTGTTGAGGCGCTTGCAACCCCACCGCACCAACGCCAGTGACATGCCAGATGTTTTGCTCGTTTTTGTGAATTTTGGCACCCATGGCGCGGAGCGCCGCGATGGTGCTCAGAACGTCTTCCCCTTCCAAAAGGCCGCGCACGGTCGTTGTCCCTTCGGCTATGCCCCCTAGCATGATGCTGCGGTGAGAAATGCTCTTATCCCCAGGCGGAGCAATATCCCCCACCAAAGCCGAACAACGGGAGGAAGAAAGTTTTTGCGGGGGAAGAGATGACATAAGATTTCATATCCAAAGAATGTCGTAGGGTTTTAAATGAAAACCTTAGAGGTTTCCACGCAAAATAATGGGGGCTTTGCCATTGCCATTATTTTACCCCTTGAATTTTCGCAACAAATCCCAATCTTGCGCCTTACCCCATTCAAAGATAAAAGAGGGGCCGAAGGGAACCATCATGACCGATCCAATCATCCAAAACGACGAAGAAACCCAAGATTCGCAAGATTCTGCCGATGCTATCGCCGAAACCGGGGAGGCCATTGCGGAGAAACGCATTACTGAGCTCGAAAAACAGCTTGCCGAGATGAAAGACCGCGCTTTGCGCGAGATGGCCGACGCCGAAAACACCCGTCGCCGCGCCCAAAAAGAACGCGAAGAGACCTCGAAATACGCCGTCGCCTCGTTCGCCAAGGAAATGTTGGCGGTTTCCGACAATTTCCGCCGCGCTTTGGACGCTGCGCCCAACGAAAACACCGATCCTGCCGTCAAAAACCTGATTGTCGGTATTGACGCCACCGAACGACAGCTTTTGGCGACACTGGACCGCTTTGGCATCAAGAAAATAGACCCCGTCGGTCAACCCTTCGACCCCAATTTTCATCGCGTGATGATGGAAGTCGATGCGGCGGATCAACCCGCCGGAACGGTGGTTCAGGTGTTACAGGCCGGTTATGTCATTTTTGACCGCCTTTTGCGCGAGGCTTTGGTCGCCGTCGCCAAGGGAGCCTTACCCGCAACGCCCCATATCGACAAGTCGGCCTGAAAAGAATCCCTAAGGAAAAAGATTCCGCCGGAACAAGAAATGCTTTAGAGTCCCACTCTCTGGTCTTTTGAGTTCCCCGCCGCCCATGTCCGAAAGCGTTCACGATATTTTTGCGCTACCGCCGCGCCGCGAGACCTTTCTCGCGCGCTATCCGCGCAACCTCAAACTGTCCCTTGCGGCGGTTATTTTTGCTTTGATCGTGCTGCCTCCGGCGTGGATTCACGGACAACTTCATCGCCACGCCAAAAGCATCTATGCCCCCTCTTTTTCAAAGGCAAAAGAGGAAGAAAGGCTGTCTATCTCGGGCAACAAAGTCGGAACGGACATCAATGCTCCTGCGCTTAACGATCAAGATGACCGCAGTGTCAAACTCATTCCCGCCCCCGACAGCCGCGTAACGGAAGATACGGCCGAGGGGAGCCTGCCACGCATAGCCGAGGACGGTGCGCGCCCATGGCAAGTCTATGCCCGCCCCTTTAATGCCGCCGACAAAAGGCCCCGCATTGCGATTGTCGTCACGGGCTTGGGGATGTCTCGCGCCATTACCGATCAGGCTATCACGCAATTGCCTCCAACGGTAACACTGTCGTTCAATGCTCAAGGAGCGGTAGTTGGAGCATGGGGGGGACGCGCGCGGCAAGACGGTCATGAAATTCTGCTGCAAATCCCGATGGAACCGTACGATTATCCACGCAGCGACTCCGGCCCCAACACGCTCTTAACCAACCTACCCAACAGCGAAAATCTGGCACGGCTTTCAAGGTTATTGCGGCGGGCGACGGGCTATGTCGGGATTACAACGATCTTCGGCTCAAACTTTGCCGCCGATCAAACAACCTTCGCGCCGGTGCTTCAGGTGGCACAGGATCGTGGGCTGATGCTTCTGGACTCTCGTGCGACCGCGCATAGCGTTGTAACGGATATGTCGCGCCGCGCGGGTGTTCCCGTGGCAACGGTCACACAACGTCTGGATACAGACTTGTCGCCGGAAGCCATCGCGGCAACGCTTGAAGATTTGGAAAAAACAGCACGGCAAAAAGGTCGCGCCGTCGGCATCACCGAAGCGACGCCGGTGATCATCGCCCAATTGCAAACATGGCTTAAAACTTTGCCGGAGCACGGTATTGCTCTCGCCCCCCTCAGCGCAACGGTTTATTGATGACGACTCTTCTTGACTTGCAAAAACTTCCCTATCGCCGCGGCGTAGGCTTGTGCCTTTTCAACACGCAGGGGCTTGTGTTAGTGGCGGAACGCCGCGACAAGCGCGGCGCATGGCAGATGCCGCAAGGCGGCGTACAAAAAGAGGAAGATCCGGTTAAGGCGGCTCTGCGGGAGATGAAGGAAGAAATAGGAACCGACAATGCCCGCATTATCGCCAAAGTGCCGGAAATCTTGCGTTACGAATTCCCCGACTGGCTTCAAAATCGCCGCATCAGCAGCGATGGCGCGAACGGCATTATTTTTCGCGGCAAATATCGCGGACAGGAACAGGAATGGTTTGCGCTGCGCTTTTTGGGGCAGGATAGCGAAATCGATTTATCCGGCGAGAACGAGCCGGAATTGCCGGAATTCGTAGATTGGAAATGGGTTGCCTTGGAAGAAACGCCTGCGCTGATCGTGCCGTTCAAAAAACCAGCCTATGACCGCGTCGCCGAAGTGTTTGCGCCGATCAGCGAGGCCATAAGACGTGGCGATGATGTTCCAGAGTGGAGGCCTTAATCTAAGGCTTCGATAACCACAAAAGCCTGTGCCCATGGAGCGTCATCGGTGAGACTAAGGTGGATGTGGGCAGTTTTGCCCGCGGGCGTTAAAGCGCTGAGGCGCTCTAAAGCGCCACCTGTAAGTTCCAGAGTCGGCTGACCTGATGGCAAAGTAACCACGCCGATATCGCAAAAAGAAAAGCCACGATAGATGCCAGTGCCTAGGGCTTTAGCGCAGGCTTCTTTGGCAGCGAAGCGTTTGGCGTAGGTGGCGGCTTGGGTACTGCGCCCTGCGGCTTTAGCTTGTTCGGCAGGCGTAAAGACGCGGCGCACGAAACGCTCGCCGTATTTCTCCAGCGTTGCGCCGATGCGGTCGATATTGGTGAGATCGCTGCCGATGCCGATAATCATGCTGTTTTATAGACTAGGTTAAACCCTTAATCCTATACAAAATCTCTAACGCCTCTTTTGGGCTTAGGGCATCGGGGTCGAGGGAAGCGAGGGCGGAAGTTAATTCGGGGCTCATGATTTTGGGTTTTGGCGTGGGTGTAGCTTGTGTGTCATAAGAGGGAAGATTGTCGGCGATCTTGCCCTGCTTAGCCTGATCGCTCTCTAAGCCCGCCAACACTTGTGTGGCGCGGGCGATGGCCGATGGCGGGAGGCCTGCCATTTGCGCGACATGGATGCCGTAGGAACGATCCGCAACGCCGTTGATGACTTCATGCAAAAAGATGATCGTGTTTTCCCATTCCTTGATGCGCATTGTGGCGCAATGCAGGGCGGGGAGGCTGTCGGAAAGGCCTGTGAGTTCGTGGTAATGCGTGGCAAACAGAGCGCGACAGCGGTTGACTTCGTGCAGATGTTCCAGCGTCGCCCAAGCGATGGAGAGACCGTCATAGGTCGCTGTGCCGCGACCGATTTCATCCAGAATAACAAGCGAGCGTTCGCCGGATTGATTCAAAATAGCCGCCGTTTCGACCATTTCGACCATAAAGGTTGAACGGCCTGCCGCAAGATCGTCCGCCGCGCCGACGCGGCTGAACAAACGGTCAATCACGCCGATATGGGCGGAAGATGCTGGGACGAAAGAACCCATTTGCGCCAAGAGGGCTATAAGCGCGTTTTGGCGGAGGAAGGTTGATTTGCCCGCCATGTTCGGACCTGTCAAAAGCCAGAGCCTTTGCGTGGGGGCGAGATCGCAGGCGTTGGCGATGAAGGCCGCACCGCTTGCGGTGCGACGCAATGCTTGTTCGACAACGGGGTGGCGACCGCCTTCGATGCGAAAGGCCAAAGAATCATCGACCAAGGGGCGCGTGTAGTGGTGTTCGACTGCCAAGGCCGCAAGAGCTGCGGTGACATCGAGAGAGGCCAAAGCTTGCGCCGTTTGCCGCAGATCGGGGAGGCGCGAGGCGACTTCTTGTACAAGATCGGCGAAGAGTTGCATTTCGACCGCCAGCGCTTTATCCGCCGCTTCGGTAATTTTCCGTTCCATCTCGGACAGTTCGACGGTCGTAAAGCGCGAGGAGCTGGCGAGGGTTTGGCGGTGGATGAAGGTGTCTTTATCGGCGAGAAGTTTATCGGCTTGGGTGGGGGTAACGTCGATATGGTAGCCGATGACTTGGTTGTGTTTGATTTTGAGCGTAGAAACACCCGAAGCCAGCGCGTATTTTTGTTGCAGCCCTGCGATGAGGCGTCGCCCATCGTCGCGCAGGGTTATGAGTTCGTCTAATGGTGCAGCGTAACCTCGGGCGATAAAATTGCCGTCACGCGCCAGCATCGGGAGATCGGCAGCAAGAGCACGTTCTAGCTTGTCGATAAGCGCGTTATGTTCGCCAAGATTTTGGGTTTCTGCGCGCAGATCATTCGGCATCGCGGAGGCCGCCAGAAGGGCGCTGCGGATCGCTTCGGCTTGGCGCAGGGCATCGCGTACGCTGGCAAGATCGCGGGGCCCTCCCCGCCCCAAGGCCAGACGCGCCAAGGCGCGTTCCAAATCGGGAGCGTGGCGCAGGGCGGCGCGGATACGGTCGCGCAAGGAGGATTCTTGAACGAAAAACACGACGGCATCGAGGCGTGCGGCGATTGCCGCGACATCGGTTAAGGGTGATGTTAGGCGCGTCGCCAGAAGCCGCGCCCCTGCCCCCGTTTCGGTGCGGTCGATGGCGTCGAGCAGACTGCCGCGCCTTTCGCCAGCCAACGTGCGCGTGAGTTCAAGGTTGCGGCGCGTTGAGGCATCGATAGCGACTTGCAACGCGCCGGATTTTTGAGGGCGGGCGAAATGTTTGAGGTCTGTTTTTTGCGTGAGTTCGACATAATCCAAAAGTGCACCAAGCGCGGCTATTTCCACGCGTGAAAAATCGCCGAAGGCGGCGATATCGCCGACATGATAGATATCCATGACGCGCCGCTTGGCGTTGTCGCTGTCGAAGCGTCCGTTGGGCTGCACAACCAATTGCGTACGCCATGGGGCGAGGATTTCGAAAAGTTCGTGTTTTTCGACCAGCCGTTCGGCGATGAGAATCTCGCTGGCATCCAGTCGCGCCAAGACTCCTGCCATATCCGTCGCCGTAACGCTTTGCGCGTAGATATGCCCTGCCACGATGTCGCACCAAGCAATGGCGATGGAGTCGCCTACGCTTGTCAAACAAGCCAGATAATTCGCAGCGCGAGAATCCAGCAGGCTGTCTTCCGTGAGCGTGCCCGGGGTGATGATGCGGACGACATCGCGTGTGACGATGGTCTTGCCGCCTCGGCTCTTGGCTTGCCTTTTGGCTTCTTCGGGGGATTCTTGCTGATCGCAGATGGCGACGCGATGTCCGGCGCGGATCAGTTTGGCTACATAGCTTTCATAGGAATGCGCGGGGACGCCGCACATGGGAATGTCTTTCCCTTGATGCTGGCCTCGGCGGGTGAGGGCGATGTCAAGGGCTTTGGAAGCCGTCAATGCGTCATCAAAAAACATTTCGTAGAAATCGCCGAGGCGGAAAAACAGCAAGCAATCTTGGTGCCTGTTTTTTACAGAGAAATATTGCGCCATAAGGGGCGTCGTCGTTTCCGTGACCGGAAGATCGGAAAGAAAAGAGGCTTGAACAACGGGCATAAATAGTGCATCCGAAACAAAAGTTAACCAGAGACAGGAACCACCATGCCAAAACTACGCCTCGGCATCAACATCGACCATATCGCCACGGTTCGCAACGCCAGAAACCGCGATTCTGCCGCCGCGCCGGATTTACTGCGGGGGGCACAAGCGGCCCTTAAAGGGGGCGCGGATGGCATCACATTTCATCTGCGCGAAGACCGCCGCCATGTGTTGGATGCCGATGTTAAACGGTTGCGAGCGCATATTAAAGCACCGATTAACCTTGAAATTGCGGCGACCGAGGAAATGAAAAATATCGCCTTGTTCGTGCGCCCCCATGCGGTTTGCCTTGTGCCCGAAAGGCGGAAAGAGGTTACGACCGAGGGCGGCGTGAATGTTGTGAAGGGCGGAAAAAAGCTGGCTGGAATTGTTAACCAATTGGCAGCTTCAGGCATTCGCGTGTCGTTGTTCATCAATCCCGACGCCGCGCAGGTTCTTGCCGCTTGGACTTCGGGGGCCGCCGCTATCGAGCTGCATACCGGCGCTTATGCCCTTGCCAGGGGAGCCTCGCAGAAACGGGAACTCAAACGCCTGCAATGGGCGGCGCGACAAGCACATAAATTGGGGATGGAAGTTCATGCGGGACATGGGCTGACTTACGACAATGTTACCCCCATCGCCGCAATTTCTGAAATCGTGGAGTTGAATATCGGGCATTTTTTGATCGGCGAGGCTTTGTTCACAGGCCTAACCGCTGCCGTTCGCGGCATGAGACAGAGGATGAATAAGGCAAGAAAAGTATAAAAAGTGCGGGATTTTGACGGGGGTTTATGGTATTTTGTGAAAATTAGGGAGGGCGATAGTGACGCTTGAACAAAAAACATTAGGCTATTTATTATACTCGGATCGCCGCTTTCGTGGTAATTTTAACGGGCTGAAAGTTGACACCCAACGTGTCCTGAATACGCTGAGGAGAAAGTCGGTAGAGGAAAGGCTGGCTTCTGGCTTTTCCAGCCTTGATCCTGATTACAGGGTTAACAGTCTTCGCCTCAATCGCTTTTGGCTTAAACGCGAAAGCAGCAAACAACAAGCTAGACCGACTTCTACGAAGGCGAATGTCGCCGGACCCAAAGGTGCTGTGAAGGGCGCAGCCGCGCCGACGGTGAGAGGGTATAGAAACGCACCCCTTCCGCTTGTGTCTTTAGGCGGCAAGCCCCCCAAGAAAGAAGAGTTCAATTTTGGATAGGCTTTGCTTGGCGTTTACTGTGCCTCGACAGGAATTGAGAAATAGACGGATAGAAGGCTGTGCTTTTCGAAGATTGGGGGGATCTTGCTATGAGCCGCTCGCTTCCTCATTTTTTCTCTCGCGGCTTTTTCGAGGCTGGTTTTTACAATAGTCTTAGAAAACAGGCCTTGATGGTCGCTTTCTTAGGAGGGGCTGTTGCGGTTGGGTATCCGCCGCATGAGGAGCATGATGCCATCGGAAGCTTTCGGCAGGAATCATCTGGGCATCCTGTTCCAGACCCTTTTCTGAAAATCAACGACCTTCGTCCGTCCCGCGAGTTTTGGGGCGTTTGGGAGGATCATCCTAGTGCTCCCAAAATTGCCGCCACCGCCAAACCTAGTGCCGCCGCACCCAAAGAAGCCAAAGCAGGCAATGTGAAAGCCGCAACAGGCAAGATCGCAAAAGCCGTCAACGCGGCTTTTCGGGTTGCCAAACTTATCCTCGTCTCTGACGACGAAGATGAGGGGTATGGCGATTATGATTGCGCACCGCGACCAACGGGCGGTAGTTTGGGCGGCAAGAAACCGGAACCCACTTAAAGCGTGATTATCTCGTAACGAGATTGGCAAGCGCATTTTCCGCGCCTGGGTCGTCGAAGACGAGGCGAACGGGCAGAATCACGACTTCGCTGCGGAAATTGGGGGAAAGGCGAACCGCGTCTTTTTCCGTAGTCAACAGCCGCGCACCGCATGTTTCCGCCTGCAAGCGCAAAGCGTCGATATCCGCATCCGTATAGGCGTAGTGATCAGGAAAATCACGGGTATCTGCGATGTCCAGCCCCAAGGATCGCGCCGTGGCATAGAATTTTTCAGGGCGGGCGATGCCTGCAAAGGCCATGAATTTTCCTTCGCGGGGAAAGCCGAAGGGCAGATCGGGCTTTAAACGGGCGCGAAAAACGGGCACCGTAGCCTGCGTTGCCAGATTCTGACGGTCGTTGTCGCCAATGATAATCATGGCGGTCACGCGCTGGAGTGCACCGACAAGTGATTCCCGCAAGGGCCCTGCGGGGATTAGGCGTCCGTTGCCAATGCCGACTTCGCCGTCCACAACCAGAAGAGATGCCGTCGGCACGATATGGGGATTTTGCAGACCGTCATCCATGATGACGAGGGAGCCGTAGGTTTCCGCCTGTCGCAAAGCTTCAACGCGATCATGCGCCGCCCATGTCGGTGCGGCAGCCGCCAGCAACAAGGCTTCATCGCCGACATCCTCGACTTCATGTTGAGTAAGATCGACATAGGCAAGCTCGCCATGCCCGCCATAGCCACGGGTGATGAAAACAGGCTTGTGCCCCCGCTCTTTAAGAATTTGCGCCAAGGCCAACGCCATCGGAGTCTTTCCGGCGCCGCCTGCCACCACATTGCCGATACAGACGAGGGGGACACGAGCGCGGTAGGGACTTTTGACAAAGGCGCGGCGCAACCTTGTCCCCGCCTTAAAGAGACCGGAGATGGGCACAAGCAAATCAGACCACAGCGTTGAAGAAGAATCTCCCCGCTGCGGATACCAAAAGCGCGGCGCTCTCATGGAATCACCTTTTGAGCCAAGGCTCCATCTCGACGATTATCTGATCAAGGATATAACGTTTCTGATCGGCAAGCAACCGCGCTGCCTGAATGCGCCGGTCGCGCTCGCCACTTGGGGTCAACAGACGGTCGACGGCAAACGCGATCTCATTGGCATTCTGAAGCTGCACCGCCGCTTGCTCCACGATAAACTCCCGCGCGACTTCCGAAAAATTATACATATGGGGCCCAAAAATGATCACAGCGCCCGCTTGCGCAGGTTCGATCGGGTTATGCCCCCCTGTGCGTACGAAGGATCCTCCCAAAACCGCGACAGGGGATAAAGCGTAAAGCAACCCCAGCTCGCCAATCGTGTCGGCAAGATAGACTTGTGTTTCGGCGGCTATGTACTCGCCCCTAGAACGTCGCGCAAAACGAAGACCGGAGGTTTCGAGCAGATGGGCGATTTCGTCGCCCCGCACAGCATGGCGCGGTGCGATCACCGTTAATAGCTTGGGATGGTGGGCGGTCATGGTTTTGTGTGCGGCAATCGCCATTTCTTCCTCGCCGCGATGCGTCGAGGCCATCAGCCAGATGGGCCGCAATGCTATGGCCTCGCGCAAAGACGCCAATTCCTGAGGGTCGTAGGGGAGCGGCGCCGAGGCGTATTTCAGATTGCCAAGACATTTGACCGGTGCCGCACCCAGCGCCACGAAGCGCCCTCGGTCGCTTTCGGTCTGCGCAAGGCACAGGGCAAAACTCGACATCAGTTTCCGCGCAAAGCCCTTGACGCGATACCAGTTACGGAAAGATTTATCCGACATGCGGGCGTTGAGAAGGATCGCGGGAATTTCGCGTTCGCGCAACGCCGCCAGCGTGTTCGGCCATAATTCGGATTCGATCCATACCGCCAGCGTCGGCTGCCAATAGGCAAGAAAACGCTTAAGGCAAGGCACGCGGTCGATAGGCACATATTGGTGCAGAGCATAGGGTGGCAAACGCGGAGCAATCATATGCGCCGCTGTCACCGTCCCCGTTGTCAGCAGCACGGCGATGTCAGGATAAATATCGTGCAGTTTTTCGATCAGCAGGAGCAAAGATGAAGCCTCGCCAACGCTGGCGGCATGACACCAGATCAACCGTCCCTCGGGACGCGGACGCGAAGGATACCCCAAACGCTCGGCAAAACGCTCGGCGTCCTCGCGCCCCGCCGCGCGACGGCGGCGCAGGTAAAGGTTGATGAAGGGCGCGCCAAGATCGGTGAGGAGGCGGTAAAGGGTTGAGATCATAAGAATTCTGGACAAGGGTTGTCAGGCAAGGATTATGCGCGGACAGCTATTAAAGCATAAAGCGGGGAGCAACGCGCCTCTGATTGTATTTTCCTTCAGAAATCATCCCCCCTGCTGTGTCGGATCGGTCAACCTCCCCATAAAAAGGATATCGCCGGTGCGGTTAGCCCTGATAATATAGAGAAAGGGATGATCGGCAACAAAAGGCTCCGGCTCGCCGCGCTCCACCATTGCCGTCCCCACCATTACGACAGCCGTAGCAGCAGCGGCCTCGGTCCCTTCTTCATCGACATCGACAAAAGCCTTGTGAAGAACTGCACCGACGAACAAGGGATCCCCACGAACATTGGCGATAGATAAAAAATCGGCCTGACCCGCAGCAAAAGACTTTCTCATTCCCAGCGTCTCCAGTGGCTCTCTCAAGCTAAACGCGCTGGTGTTCTTGAATTTAGGCAAAGACAAAGCCACGGAGACAGTTTTGCCTTTTTCAATCCACGACTCTAAATTCTCGGCTGTTAGCGACGCCTCGATATCCGGCAACCCGTCCACTCTATCCGGCAAAAGAATCAGCATCGATGCTTCGTCGTATTTGTAGGGAACACTCAAAAGCCTAAATCCCGCCAACGAAGCCAATTTAAAAAAACCCGTCTGCCTCATCATATCGGCGGATACGTTCTTGTTTGCGGACACACGGAAAGTTTCTTTTTGCGTAGCAATTTTCTGAAATTTTTTGCCCCAAGCAGCCTTAAAATAAATAGCGTTGGTCAAAACCAAGCGGGTTTCGGCATTAAGAACGCCTGACCCGATAATATTTTGGATCTTATCCGCCGTCTGATTGGAAACCCATCCGTTGATCTTATCGCGCGCAGAGGGTTCATTGCCAAAATCCAGAGGTTCAAAATTGCCGGCAAAGCTGTCTCTGATGCTTTCCTTATACTCGGCATTAAAAGGATATCCGGCCTTACCCCACAGTGCGTTGGCGACATGAATTTCTAACCCGTCCTTGGACGCACCATCGAACAATCCGCGTTGCTTGGCCTGCCGAAGAAGCGCCGTGCGCAAAGAAGTATCCGCAACGTTCGTCTGAAGCCGATCCAAATGAAGCGCTTTGGCTATCTCGGCTTCCGTGCCCCCGTTCGCGCCGACAAAAACCATGTCGATAGCCATGGCGACGCTGTAAGGAGAGAAAAACAAATTGCCTGGTCGCCCCCGAAGCTTGGCATAGAGGTCGGTGGCAAAAACATTTTGCGCCTGTGCCAGAGGCTGAACAGACAACATCGCCTCTCCGGCCCTTGCCGGTATTGAAGCAAGCGTCCCCATCCACAAAAGCGCGGCCGCGGCAAAGATTTTATTCACGGCCTTGCCCTTCCCGCACTTCTGCGGAGAAACGCTTCCTCGTGTCGCAACCTGCGCCCCATCCTGTGCCACAAGTGCCGTAGCGAGAAAGTAAGGCGCATACCGTCCACAAGGCATTTATCGCCCCATGCCGTCAGCGTATGAAAGCCATCGGGATAGGCGGAAGAAGAAGGAACAATCCGCGTGACATTTCTTTCCTTGTAAGCCAGAGGCGTGCAAACCACGACCTCCCTGATCCTGAGCGCACCGCCCTGAACCTCCGAACAGTCCTGCGCCGGACGGTAAAGTCTGCCATCAACCTCAAAGAAAGGCCCTCCGTTGAGGCTAGCCTCGCGCCCTGTCTGCACAGGATTGGCCGCATGATGCCGCCACGGCCCCGCCAGCCGCGACGAATACATCAGGTTCAGATTATCCTGCGGTGTTTGAGTCAAATCAGTATAGGCGATCCAAAACCATCCGTCTTTTTCGAAGAGAACGGCATTAAACACCGGCTTGTCTTCGAACACGACCGCATGAGGAGCCCATGTGCCATCATGTTCCTGCCACCGGAAAATTTCCAACCGCCGCGACGCGCTGGATTCCGGCATTGCATAAACAATCCCATCACGCATAAAGAGGAAGGGAAAGGAAAGAGGCGCGGAAAGGGGAACATCAAGATTGACTTCAGCCGCAATGCCGTTGGCGTCCAGCTTGACGGCGGCAAGACGTGCCTGATGAACCTTAAGATCGAAATTCTCGCACACAAACGTATCGGGGCTACCGGGCCAAGGAAATGGCGCGGCGAGAGTGCGTGTTCTGTCAAAAGCCTCAACCCACCGCACCGGCGGCATTTCAGTCCACCCTAGCGCGTTTTCTATAGGCTGATCGACAACCCCGACCATCCAATGCGGATAGAACAAGGCGCCGCGCACCCTACGAATAACGCGTCCTAGCCCAAAACGTGCATCAGAAAAAGAGAACATCGCAGAATCCTTTGAAGGCCCCAACACTCAACGTCAACAAGAGACCCCGAGGAAGCTCTTGGTCGCAGTCGCTTAATAGGCTTTGGCCATTGCAGTTACGCGGCGAGGGCCTTTTCCGTATTTTCAAGCAAACGAACTACACTTTGCCAAATCCCCCTGCGGAACATTACTGTTTCGGATTACTGTTGATGTTGTAGGAAACACCGGCGCTAGGCGTGAAGGGGAGCAATTGGCGAATATTTTGATCGACCCAACGATCCGACACCACGGCATCCGACGGAGGAACCAAAACCATGTCGCCCGGTTGCATCGAAATATTCTGATCCATATTCTGCCCGCTCGCCAGTTGAGCGATATTGACGGGATAAATTTTCTCGGTGCCTTCGGCATCGCGGCGCACGACGACGACCGTGTCGGCCCCCGCAGGAGTCACCCAGCCAGCATCCGCCAAAACCTGGAGCAAACGTTCATTGCCGGTCAAAGGCACAGAGCCTGGCTTGGTCACTTCACCGCCGACATAGGCTTTCTGACTGGCGAAGCCGCGAACGATCACGACGAGATCAAGCTGTTTGACATGCGGCGCAAGAACGGCGCGGATGTCGCTGGCTAATTCTTCAGCAGTCAATCCCGCAGCCTGAATATCCTGCGCGAACATGATCGAAACTTTGCCGTCCGGACGAACGGTCAAACGATCATTCAGTTCAGGCGTAAAGAAAAACTTGACCTCCACCTCATCGCCCGCACCGAGACGATAGGCCGACTTGAAGGTTTGCGGCAGCGATGGGTCTGTTTTGATCGAAGCCAGCGGCGTGAAGTTATGCGGCGCAGCCACGCAGCCACCAAGGATGGCGACAAGGAAAACACCGAGCCAAGACGCTTTGACAAATCGAGTGGAACTTTGCCTCACGGATATCCTCCCCTGTCGAAAAAGGCGGCGCACCTGCACCCCCATCCTATCGACAACAACGGCTTTCAGCAACTTATTGGGCACATAAAGATACCCCCCAAATAGCTATGGTTAAAGATATATTGAAAGTAAAAGGGAGTCTTGTCAAAAAGGGAAAAAAAGAAGTATAACGCGGGATAAGACGTGCTCAAATTAAGCCAATATTAAGAAATGAAGCTTAAATTGAGTATAAATTACAGCTAAAACTTTAGCAATTTAAACCAACCCACGGAGGAGAGACTATGAAGAATATAAAGCAAGAACTCATCAACGACATCCTGACCGGCCTTGTGGTCGCCGCTGCTTTTGCGGCCGTGTTTCCCATGGATGCTTTGGCGCAAGATTTGCAAAGTGCAGCTGGCAACGCGGACGATTCCGTTGTCAAGCCAGCGCTGCATGTTGTCGGCCTTATCAGCTACGGCCTTGGCGCGGTCATGACCGTCGCCGGCATTTCGGGTGCCAAGAAACATGCCGACAATGCTGGCCAGAACCCGCTTGCACCAGCAATCGGTAAGTTAGGCGCTGGCGCTGCGTTCCTCGCGGCCCCTACCGTTATCGGTATGATCCAGAAAACGGGCGGCAATACGATGGGCGGCTCTCAGGCCAGCTTCGGTAGCGGCATCCAGTTCTAATACGGTAGAATTTTGTCTTTCCTCCCTCTCACTCTCGGCGTCGGGCAGTCGTCCGGCGCCGAGGGCGGGGGCTCCGGCCCTCCCTCGAAATCGAGCGCAGAAAAAATTCTGAAGCGCGACGGTTTCTCTTGCCGTTTTTGCGGTTTCCGCGCCAGCCAATATCAACGCATTGTGCCTTTTGAAGGCGACCTCGTCACCGCCTGCAGTTTCTGCGAGCAAGTGCAGTCGCTGGATCGCGCAGGCCTGATGGGCGGCGGTGTTCTAATCTGGCTGCCCGAAATTACCCAAGCCGAGCTTAATCACATCGCCCGCGCCATCTATGTCGCCCGCGCCGAAGAAGACGGCGCGATGACCGAGGCCGCAACTCGTGCCCTGGACGCGCTCATGACGCGCCGCACCGAGGCCAAGAAGCGTCTGGGCAGCGACGACCCTTTGCTGCTGGCGACCGTCCTGCACGAACACATGACCGCATCCGAACGCGCCGCCGCCACAGGAAAGCTTGACGGCATTCGCCTGATGCCTTTGGACAAACACATGGTGCGCAGCCACGGCAACGACATCAACGGCTTCCCCCAGATCGTCAAATTCTGGCGTTCTCCCCGCGGCCCCTTTGCCGAACTGCCGACAAGCGCATGGCAAGACATGTTCGCCAAAGTCCCAACGTAAGCCTCTCCCTCACCGATGGCAGAACCGTAACGTTGTTTCGCGGAGGCCTTTCAGACAAGCCCCCCATTACACGGCGTTTCCCTCAAATTTTTATGCACTGAAGAACGGCGGACAGCCCAAAGCCCCCGCAAAAAATGCGGGGGAAGGGTTAAGGGTATCGCACTTGGAATTCCCTGTTATCGCCCGATCCGAAGTCAGTTCAGACAGGCACTTCGAAATTTGGCCGGCCAACCTTGGCCGTCATCCCCGGTCCTTTGACCGAGATGCTTTTTTTATGAGCAGGAGCCGTCGTCTTTTCTTTAATAAGGTCCATAATCGCCTTGGCTTTGCTGGTGTCGACGCTTGTATCTTGAAGGGGAATCCTTCTTTGTATCGGCGAGGTCTTGTTGGGGTACGTCTTAAGAAAGGTATTTATTTGTCCGGATTCCGGAGAAACCTCAAGAATAGCGCCATCGGTCGGCTGCTGAACGCCTTTAAAATCGGCAACGGGCGAGGCTATGATTTTGTCGGTATGAGTGTCTTGCCTTGGATGTTCGATGTCGAACACTATGCCTGATTTTAGATTCGTGGCGGTTACATGATAACCATCTATGGTGACGCGCGCCTGGGGCTCTCCATCGGTGTTCTTGGCGAACTTAGCGCCCTTATAACTTTCAGGATCAAGCAGTTTATCCGCGAGATCCGGCCTAATCCTGCCGCCCGTCGGCCTGTTCCCCAGTGTCCCCGTCTGCATTTCACCTCTATAATTCTTACCCACCCAGCCATTAATCATAATCGCCTCCATCAATAATTAATTGCAATGCATCGCACCAATTACACGTCAACTGTAATCAATAATGGTGCATAAGCGGTTAATTCGCCGATATTTTTTGGCCTCCCTCTTGAAGACCAAGAAAATTGTTTAAATTCAAAGAATTGCGGAAGAGTCTCATGAAAAATCCCCCCGCATTGAATGCGGGGGGATTTTGTAGGGAGGAGGCACGCGACAAGCGCAGATTCAACCAAGTCAGAAACCGGTTTAAATCTCCATACCCAATTTTTTGGGCGCTATGCTCTTTTTATTCGCAGGGGGTGTCGCCTTCTCTTTAATAAGATCCATGACCCCCTGCGCTTGCTTAAAATCGACCTTGGGCTCTTGAAGAAGAGGAATTCTTCTTTGGTCCATCCCCTGTTTCATGGCACCCGTTGTTGGGTAAGCCTTAAGTAAGGTTTTCGTTTCTTTGGCAGACGGAGAAACCTCAAGGATAGCGCCATTCGTAGGCACATCGACGCCCTTAAAATCTTCAATGGGAGAAGCCACAACATGTTTGGTGTGAGCATATTGTGCGGGATGCGAGATGTCGAACATAATGCCATCCCCTGTATTGGTAGCAATTACGTTATAGGGTCCTATGTTGACACGCGCTTCCAAGTTTCCATTATTATTACGACCAAATTTGGCATCCTGATAGCTTTCGGGATCGAGTAATTTATCCGCGAGATCCTGCCTTATCCTGCCCCCCGTGAGATTGTTTCCCGGTGTCGCCGCTGGCATCGCTTCCCTATGATTACGATAAATCATACTCGCCTCCTCCAAATAGTTGATTGCAATACGTCACCTCGACTACGCCACAACTGTAATGAAGAATGGTGCATAAGCAGTTAATTCGCCGCTTGTTTTTTTGTAGTCCTCAAAAAAATACAAAAAATGACGTTGATTCAGGGAATTGGGGCAAAAACACTGTTCCTTTCCGACAAATTCTTCTATCTTGCCGCCCATGAAAAATCTTAATTCTTATACTTCTCTGCCTGACAAAGACGGGCATTTCGGGGTTTATGGGGGGCGCTATGTCCCCGAGACGCTTATGCCGCTCGTTCTGGCGGTAGAAAAAGCCCATGAACAAGCCAAGGCCGATCCCTCATTTCAGGCGGAGCTGGATTATTACCTCAAGCACTATGTCGGACGCCCCTCGCCGCTTTTCTTCGCGCAAAGACTGACCGAACATCTGGGCGGCGCGAAAATTTATTTGAAGCGCGAAGAACTGAATCACACGGGCGCCCATAAGATCAATCACTGCATGGGGCAAATTCTGCTCGCCAAGCGCATGGGCAAAACCCGCATCATCGCGGAGACGGGCGCAGGGCAGCACGGCGTGGCGACCGCCACCGTCGCGGCTTTGTTCAACCTGCCTTGCACCGTTTATATGGGCGAGCTGGATATCGAACGGCAGAAGCCCAATGTTTTCCGCATGCGTTTACTGGGGGCAGAGGTCAAGCCCGTCACATCCGGCTCGCGCTCCCTCAAAGACGCGATGAACGGAGCATTGCGCGATTGGGTCGCCAATGTTGAGGATACTTTTTACATCATCGGCACGGTAGGCGGCCCACACCCCTATCCCGCAATGGTGCGCGATTTTCAAGCGATCATCGGGCGCGAAACGCGCGAACAAATGATGCAGGCTGAAAAGCGTTTGCCGGATTCGCTTGTGGCTTGTATCGGCGGCGGATCGAATGCGATGGGATTATTCTACGAATTTCTGAACGAGCCTTCGGTAGCCATGTATGCGGTCGAGGCTGCCGGACTGGGCTTGGATACCGACAAACACGCCGCGTCTTTGGCAAAGGGCAAGCAAGGCATTCTCCACGGCATGCGCAGCTATTTCCTTCAAAACGATGACGGACAAATCCAAGAGGCTCATTCGATTTCCGCAGGCCTTGATTATCCGGGCATCGGCCCCGAACATGCGTGGCTGTTCGACGCCAAGCGTGTGTCTTATGTCCCCGCGACGGATGACGAAGCGGTGGCGGCGTTTCAGCAGTGCAGTCGTTTGGAAGGTATCCTGCCCGCGCTGGAGCCTTCGCATGCTTTGGCCTATGCCGCCAAACTTGCCCCAACCTTGCCCCGCGATCATTTGATGGTCGTAAATCTAAGCGGACGCGGCGACAAGGATATCTTCACCATCGCCAACAGGCTGGGAGTGACGCTATGAGCCGCATCACCGCCCGTTTTGCCGCGCTGAAAGCAGTGAAGAAAAAAGCCTTCATCACATTCACCTCGGCTGGCGATCCCGATTTGAAAACCTTTGCCGAAATTCTGGCGGGTCAGCCCAAAGCCGGGGTTGATTTGATTGAAATCGGCATGCCTTTCAGCGATCCCGTCGCCGACGGCCCCGCCATCGAATGCGCCAATCTGCGCGCTTTCGCGGCAGGAATCACAATGGTCAAAATCCTCGCCCTTGTCGCCTCCTTCCGCGAACAGGACGAAGAAACGCCGATTATCCTGATGGGTTATGCCAATCCGATTTACGCCTATGGCCTTGAAAAATTCACGCGCGACGCAAAAAAGGCGGGCGTTGACGGCTTGATTATCGCCGACCTTCCTCCCGAAGAAGATTCCGAATTACGCAAATTGGCGCAGGAGCAAGACATCGACATCATCCGCCTCGTCACACCGACAACGGACGCAGAGCGTCTACCGACCATCTTGAACGGCGCAAGCGGATTTCTGTATTATGTCTCGGTCGCCGGCATCACGGGCAGTAAACAGGCCAGCGTTGCACCCGTGCGCCGAGCCATTGAAGCGATCAGACCGCATTCTTCCCTGCCCGTCGGTGTCGGTTTTGGCATCTCGACCCCGGAACAGGCGCGGGATATCGCTCAAACCGCCGACGCCGTGATCGTGGGTAGCGCCATCGTAAAACGCATAGAAACTAACCTCGACGCGCAAGGTCGAGCCAAAGCGTGTTTAGTTAACGACGTTCTGGCTTTTATCGAAACGCTGGCGCAGGCGACCCATAATAGCTAAGGTGATCTTATGAATTGGCTTACAAGTTTCGTCCGTCCTAAAATCCGCGCCCTTGTTGGCGAGAAGAAGGACATTCCTGACAACCTGTGGGAGAAGTGCCCGGGTTGCAGCGCCATGCTGTTCAAGCGCGAGATGGAAGACAACATGAACGTCTGCCGCGCTTGCGGTTTCCACCTTAAGCTTGCCCCGATCAAGCGTTTGGAAAGCCTGTTCGATGACGGCGCCTATAAAAACGTCGAAGTGCCGAAGGTACTGATCGACCCTTTGAAATTTCGCGATCAAAAGAAATACGCCGATCGGCTGAAAGACGCGCAGAATAAGACCAAGCGTCAAGACGCGATTGTTGTCGGCGAAGGCACAGTGAGCGGCGTCAAGACCGTTATAGCCGTGTTCGATTTCGGCTTTATGGGCGGGTCGATGGGCATGGGCGTGGGCGAGGCTATCGTGACCGCCGCACGCCGCGCCGTAGCGACGCAATCGGCTTTGGTCGTTCTTCCCGCCTCTGGCGGAGCGCGGATGCAGGAAGGCGCTTTATCCTTGATGCAAATGCCGCGCAGCATTATCGCGGCGGGGCAGGTTAAGGATGCGGGGTTACCTTTTATCGTCGTTCTGACCGACCCCACAACGGGCGGCGTGACGGCGAGCTTCGCAATGGTCGGCGATATTCATATTGCCGAGCGCGGCGCGCAGATCGGCTTTGCCGGAGCGCGGGTAATTGAGAGCACAATCCGCGAGACTTTGCCGCCAGGGTTCCAACGCGCCGAATATCTGATGGATCACGGCATGGTCGATATCGTCGTCGAACGCAAGGATTTGCGCGACACACTGGGCCGCGTTTTACGCCTGCTCCGCAAGGAAAAGACGGTCAAGGCAGGCGTAATTACAGGCCCCGTCCCCCACGGGGCGCGCGGGAATAAGCGGATATAAGAGACTACCTCCGCACCCCTGAAAACTTCTGCATGAGAAGGTCAAGAATTTCCGTTTGGTCTGTTTTGCTCATAATCTTTTCGGCAAAATCCGTCGCTTGAGGCAAAGAGAGCTGCGTGATCTCGTTCTTGACCGCCGGAAGGCGCAAGGGAGACATGGAGAATTCACGCAAGCCCAACCCCAAAAGTAACGCCGTCGCGCGGGCATCGCCCGCGACTTCGCCGCACAGGCTAACGGGAATATTGGCGCGCCACCCCGCCGCCGCCGTGAATTGAATCAAACGCAGGACCGCCGGATGGAAAGGATCGTAGAGATCCGCCACGCGGTCATCGCCACGGTCAATCGCCAGAGTGTATTGGGTCAGGTCGTTGCTGCCAATGGAGAAAAAGTCGCAGACTTTCGCCAACGCATCCGCCACCAAAGCCGCCGCCGGAATTTCGATCATCGCCCCCAAGGGCGGCAGGCCTTTCAGTTTAATGCCTCGGCGATGCAAGCGCCGTTCGACATTCAGAACACGCGCACGCACTTGATTCATTTGTGCGACCGAGGACACCATCGGAATCAAAATCCGCACGGGACCGAGCATGCTGGCGCGTAAAATTGCCGAGAGCTGGGCATCCAGCAATTTGGGCTGCTTCAGCCCTAAGCGAATGGCGCGAAGCCCCAGCGCGGGGTTGACACTTTCCCCCACAGCAGAACCCAAGGCCGAAGCCAATTTTTCGCCGCCGACATCCAGCGTGCGTATCGTCAATGGTATGCCGTCCAGCTTTTCGACCATCTTGCGAAGAACGGCGTATTGTTCGTCTTCGTCAGGCAAGGTGGGGCGGTTCATGAACATGAATTCGGTGCGCAGCAAGCCGATGCCGACCGCCCCCGATTCAAATACCGCGTCTAGATCTCGGGGCAGCTCGATATTGGCTTGCAACGAAATCTGCTTGCCGTCGATGGTGACGGCGGGAACGTTGCGCAGGGTTTTCAGACGTTTGTCTTCCTGCTTTTTCCGCGCTGCTTCCTGCCGATAATGGTGCAGAGTTGCGGCGTCCGGACGCGCGATGACATCGCCTTGACGCCCGTCGATAATAACCGTTTCGCCCGTGCGGATGCCATGCGTCAGAGCCCCGACGCCCGACACAGCGGGAAGACCGAGCGCCCGCGCCATAATCGCCGCATGGCCTTCAGCCCCACCCAAAACGGTGGCGAAACCTGCAACGCGCCCGGGATTCATAAGCGCGGCATCGGCAGGCGTGATTTCTTCCGCCAAAATCACGCAGCCCTCGGGCGCTTCGGCGAAGGGGTTATAGTTTTGCTGCAACAGGCTGCGGATCAAACGCGTGCCGACTTCGCCCACATCATCGGCGCGGGCGGCGAGATAGGGGTCGTTCATCGCGGCGAACCCAGCCTTAAGCGCGGCAATTTGTTTTTGAATTGCCGCTTCGGCGTTGATACGCTGCTTGATAATGATTTCTTCAACCCCGCGGACAAGACGCGAGCCCGACAGCATCCCCTTATAGGCATCGAGCAACAGCATCATATCCTGCGCCCCTGCAGGCAGGGTTTCAGCTTTTTGCCGCAATTGCTCCAGATGCTTCTGCACTTTGGCAATAGCGCCGTGCAAGCGCTTCAATTCCCGTTCGACCTGCACCGAGGGAATATCGTATTCCGGCACGGGCACGCCACTTTGCTCAATGATAAAAGCGGGGCCTATCGCCACGCCTGGGGCGATGCCGATGCCCGTTACCTTGTGCTGCGCGTCATTCTTCATCGAATTTCCGTTTCACAAGATCGGTTAAGGCTTCCAAAGCCGCCACGGCGTCATCGCCGTTACCACAGAGGCGGATGGTAGAATTGCGCGTCGCCGCCAACATCATCAGCCCCATAATCGAACGACCAGAGACGCGCATGTCGTCCTTGGCTACCTCGATTTCGGCAGAAAAAGTTTCGGCAAGCTTGACAAACTTCGCCGCCGCACGAGCATGCAGCCCGCGTTGGTTAGCGATTGTCGCCATCATGCACAATTCGCCTTCCTCAGTCATACTCCCTGCCCCGGCACGAGATTTTCGGAAATCAGTTGGATATATTTACGCCCCGCTGCTTCGGCTTCGCGTGCGGCGTCCAGCAAAGGCATCGTTCCGCGCACCGAGGCCAACTTTATCAACATCGGCAGATTAACCCCCGCCAGAACGACGGCGTTGCCCGAAGGCATCGAGGCAAGCGCCAGATTGCTGGGCGTACCGCCGAACATATCGACCAGCAGAATCACGCCTTTGCCAGTGTTGACGGTCTTGATCGCCGACAAAATCTGATCGCGGCACGCGCCCATATCGTCGTGCAAGCCGATGGTGATCGCCTTAACGTTTGCTTGCGGCCCGACAATCGAATCGACCGCCTTAAGAAGCGCGGCGCCAATGGTGTCGTGAGTCACCAGAATCATACCAATCATAATTATAAACCCTTCCTTATGCTTTATTCGCGCCGCGATCGAGATCGCGGTGGCCTATGCCGACGACATAGCCGTTGATGGCAAAAATATTTGCCATCTCTTCGGCAACCATAACCGAGCGGTGTCTCCCACCTGTACACCCAATCGCGATTGTCAGGTAGCTTTTCCCTTCTTGCTGATAACGTGGCAACAAAGGCAGGATCAATTGCGTCACATGGTCAATAAATCCGGCATAATCGGGGTCACGGCGAATATAGGAGGCAACCTCGGGGTCGCGTCCAGTCAAAGACCGCAAAGACGCTTCCCAATGGGGATTGGCAAGAAACCGCGCATCAAACACCAGATCGGCCTCGCGCGGGACGCCGTGGCGATAGGAAAACGATGTCACGAACAAAGTCAGCCCCAGCGCATGATCGAACCGATAATATCCGGCAATCAGGCGGCGCAAATCGTGAATCGATATTTTTGAGGTATCAATAACCTGATCCGCTTCGTTTTTGAGCCCCCACAGCATTTCCCGTTCGCACCGAATTCCGTCAGTAACGGGGCGATCAACCGCCAAGGGATGGCGACGGCGCGTTTCGGTAAATCTTTGCTGCAGCGTTTCGTCCGAACAATCGAGAAACAGCAAACTGACCTGCAAATCGGGTTTTTCCGACAGCAAGCGATCGACTCGCAGCAAATCGCTTACCGTGAAATTGGCATTACGCGTATCAATCGCCACCGCCAGATGCCGCCCAGACACCTCGGAATCCGCCACCAACGACGGCACAAGGCTGAGTCGCAGATTATCAACCGATTCATAGCCCAAATCCTCGAACACCTTAAGCGCCGTCGAAAGCCCCGCGCCGGACATGCCGGACAGGAGAACAACGCGTCGTTTCGTCAAAGGCATATCAGGCGTTTGGGTCATCGGTATATGTATAGGCCAATGCCGCTCGGATCTTGGCCGGAGTTGAGGCGGCGAATGAGGGAAGCCTAAGCCGTTGCACAGGATGGTCAAGAAAGAAAACAAAATCCGGCTCCGGCAAACGTTCTATTGCCGCATCAAACCCCAGCAAATCAACGTAAAGAGCCACCTGCGCCGACGCAACAAAGGGCATGCGCACCAGCCCCACATGGCGAATTTCAATCATGCCTTGGATCGCGGGTGGCGACGAAACTATAATGGCATCGTTTTCGCATCGCAATATCGTCTGGTCATCGGCCAGTAATCGCGCCCCGCCGTCGATCAGGCGCAACGCCAAATCGGACTTTCCCGCGCCTGGCGGCCCCGCCAACAAGACGGCCTTTTCGCCGATGACGACGCATGAGGCATGAAGAAGCATAGGAACGCCCTCTATAATTTCATATACTTAATACCCCACCACTCCCCGCAGGGCTAGAAATTGTAAGCGTTTTCAACCCGATTTATCCCAAAAATATGAAGCGCAGAGAAATGTACGCCAAGATTATTATTTTCATAGACTGAAAATCCCTCTAACCTGTCCCCATCTTCGCCCTCTTGCCCCGCACAGGTTGCATGAAAAAGTTTCTTATCCTCGCCGCTTTGTTATCCTTGCCCGTTCCTGCCTTGGCCCAGCGCGTGACACAACTTCCCTCGGCAGCATCCTTTGGCGGGGTCGGCACCGGCATTGCCGCCGTGGTCAACGACAACATCATCACCACGACCGATCTGGAACAGCGCGTACAGCTTGCCATCTTGTCGTCGGGACTCCCCGATAACGCCGATGTGCGTATGCACTTACTTCCGCAGATCCTGCGCAGCCTGATCGACGAACAATTGCAGACGCAGGAAGCCAAACGGCTTGACCTCAGCGTATCCAAGGAAGAAATCGACCAAGCCTTGGAACACATCGCCCACGACAACAACATTCAAGGCGATATGCTGCAATTCATTGCGGCACGTGGAGCATCCCCCGATGCGATGATCGCGCAGGTACGCAACGGCTTGCTGTGGAACAAGGTTGTTCAGCGCGAATTGCGCCCCCGCGTCGAAATCGGTGACGACGAAATCGACGCCGTAATCGACCGCGTACGCGCCGACGCAGGCAAAGAAGAATATCTCGTCAGCGAAATTCTTTTGACCGTAGACAATCCCAAAGACGAAGACCAAGTACGCCAAGTCGCCGAGAATCTCGTCGATCAGATCCGTGGTGGCGCAAATTTCTCCGCCATCGCGCGTCAATTTTCTCAAGGCGCAGGCGCCGCGCAAGGCGGAGACATCGGTTGGATCCAACAAGGCCAGCTTGCGCCGGAAATCAACCGCGCCTTGTCGGCATCCGGCACAGGTCAGGTCAGCGCACCCGTGCGCACTGCTAACGGCTTCCATATTCTGGGCGTACGCGAAAAACGCACTGTTTCTCTGGGCGATCCCAGCAAAGCAAGCCTTAATCTGACTCAGGCTTTCCGACCCTATACGGCGACCCTGAATAAGGACGCTGCCTTGCAAGAAGCTTCGCGCTTACGCACCACCGTAAAAGGCTGTTCAAGCCTTGAAAGCGCATTAACCGCCTTCCCGGGCTGGAAAGCGCAAAAGCTGGGCGATATGAATCTGGACAAAGCCCCCTCATGGCTCGCCGACAAAGTACGCAACGTCGCCACCGGCGGTTCTAGCGAGCCTCTGGCGACAGAAAAGGGCGCAGCAGTCTTGTTCGTCTGCAGCCGCAACGACGGCAGCAAAATCGAGCGCGATGCCGTCATGCGTTCCATCGGCACGGAAAAACTGGAACTGCAAGCGCGCCGCCTTCTGCGTGACCTGCGTCGCGCCGCGTATTTGGATATCAGGTTGGGAAAAAATTCTTAACCAGCGCCGTTTTAACTTCCTCGATCACGCTTTGCCAATCGTCGGGGCGTGGCTGGCGGAAGAGGCGGACGGTGGGGTACCACGGGCTGTCGTCGCGCCCGATCATCCAACGCCAATCAGGCGCGAAGGGCAGAAGAATCCATGTTTTTTTGCCTAAAGCCCCCGCTAGATGCGCCGTGGCGGTGTCGCAAGTAATGACCAAATCCATTTGCCCGATCAACCGCGCCGAAGCCGCGAAATCAGTCAGGCGCGGGATTAGATTTTCAATCGGATACCGAGGCAATATCTCGGCATCGCCTGCTTTCAAATCGCGGTTGAAGCAATAAAACGTCACCTCCGGCACGGAAAAAAGATCGGCAAAAAGGGCCAAAGGTACCGAGCGTTTCTTGTCGCTTAGATGCAAGGGGCTCCCCCCCCAAACGACGCCGATTTTAATGCCTTTTTCCGGTAACAACGTCTCTTCGTCGGGAGGCAAAACCGGCAGATAAGGAACCTCGCGCGGTAAGGTTTCCAGCGTCGCGCCGCAACGGTGCGGCAGATCGAACGACGAACAGAAATAATCGCACAAAGGAATATCGTCATCATGCGCGATCACTAGGTCTGCGCAGTTTCCTTCGCGCAGCAAAGGCGCAAGAACTTTATGCGCCGAGACGACGACCCGCGCACCCTGCGCACGTAAAAGAGGAAAAAACCGCGCCAACATCAGCGTATCGCCATATCCCTGCTCATCGCAAACAAGAATGCTTTTTCCCCGCAGATCCTCGCCTTTCCACAGAGGAAAGGACATCGAACGGCGTTTTAACTCCGGGATCGCATGGATGCGTGCGCGGTAGCGGGCGAAGCCTTGTTTGTAGTTTCCCCGAAGCAAATTAATTAAGGCCAGGTGCCAATGACGATTGCCGTATTCGCTTTCATCGACTTCGCGCTTCTCTTCGTCAATAAGGGTTTGCCCCGCAACTTCGACCGTTTTGCAAAACGCCTCTTCGGCTTTTTCAAGATCATTAAGCGACTGATAAGTCTGCGCCAGATTATCCCATATATCCGCACGAGAGGGATTCAGCGCCAGCGCATGCGTATAGGCTTCAACCGCCTCAACATCGCGGTTCAGGCGATTCAACGCCACGCCATAACCAAACCAAGCATAATGGCTTTCGGGTATTAAGGCGATGGCGCGTTTTCCCGCAAAAAACGCCGTATCATAATTCTTCATCTTCTCGGCGACGTTACACAAAGTCAGCCAGCCGTCGCCGAAATTGTCCTGAATAGCCACCGCATGCGCCGCCAGTTGGAAGGCTTCTTCATACTGCTTCTCATGAGTCAGCGACAAAGCAAGATTGTTGAACGCATCCAGAAATTTTGTGTCAAGCCGCAAGGCTTCACGATACTGCGCAATCGCACCGCCCCAGTCTCCTGACGCGCGCAGCGCATTAGCGAAATTGAACCGGATCTGCGGCGCGGTGGGTTGCAAGTCAGCGGCGCGGGTAAAGGCCGCAATCGCTTCGGGCAGTTTTTGCGCCGCCATAAGAACGGTGCCCTGATGAAAATGTAAAAGCCCCGAGGCGGGATCGAGCGCGACGGCCTTATCAACCCACGCGATCGCCTGCGAAAATTCTCCACGCGCCCCAACCACAACGCCCAACAGCGCACAGGCATCGGCGTTTTGCGGCTCCGCCTCCAGAAAAGAGCGATAAAGACGCTCAGCCTCCGGCATGTTTCCGGCCTGATGCGCAGCGATGGCTTCGGAAAGCGTCGTCATCGCCGCCGCCTTTCCCGTTATTCCGCGACCACGGCGATGCGCAGCGCATTCGTGCTTCCCGCCCTGCCAAAAGGCACGCCAGCAGTCACAACGATGGATTCGCCCTGCCTCGCAACGCCGTCACGCGAGGCGATCAAAGTCGCCTTATCGACCATTTCGCTAAAGTCATGGATATCGGACGTATGGACGGCATGAACACCGAACGACAAAGTCAACCGCCGCGCCGTTTCGATTTTTGACGTCAGGCACAGAATGGGTATCTCGGGACGTTCCCGCGCCGCGCGTAAAGTCGTGGAACCCGTCGTCGTATAAGTCGCAATGGCGACGGCCCCAATTGTTTCTGCCACCTGCTTGGCTGCTGCCGTAATGGCATCGGCAGCTGTATTCAACAAAGGCTGATGCTGGGCCACAAGACCTGTATGATAACCAAGGTCATTTTGCGTGTGGCTTGCGATGCGGCTCATCATCTCCACCGCTTCAACAGGATACTGCCCACTGGCGCTTTCCGCCGAAAGCATAATCGCATCCGCGCCGTCATACACGGCGGTCGCCACATCCGAAGCCTCGGCGCGAGTCGGCGTGGGAGCGGAGATCATCGATTCCAACATCTGCGTTGCAACGATCACGGGTTTTCCCGCACTCCGCGCTTCGCGCACGATGTATTTCTGAATGCGCGGAACATCCTCAGGCGGCATCTCAACGCCTAAATCGCCCCGCGCCACCATAATGCCGTCCGCCAACTCCAGAATCGACAGCAAATTTTTGACCGCCGCCGGTTTTTCAAGCTTTGCTAGGACGGCGGCACGATTCCCGATCAACGCGCGGGCTTCCGCAATATCTTCGGCGCGTTGCACAAAAGACAGCGCAACCCAATCGACGCCCGCATCCAATGCCACAGCAAGATCGGCGAGGTCTTTTGCCGTCAAGGGCGACAAAGGCAATACGACATCGGGCACGTTGACTCCCTTGCGGTCGGATAATTTCTGCCCCGCCAGAACGGTCGTCTCGGCAAAATCTTTGCCGCACTTGACCACGCGCAGACGAACCTTGCCATCGTCGCAAAGAAGCTCGCTGCCCTCCTGCAATGCCGCAAAAATTTCAGGATGAGGCAAACTGACGCGCCCTTCATCGCCCGCCGCCGGATCAAGGTCAAAACGGAAAGCCTGCCCTTTGTGAATATCTATCGCGCCTTTGGCAAAAGTGCCGACGCGCAATTTTGGCCCCTGAAGATCGCCCAGAACGGGAATCGGACGCCCCGTCTCGCGTTCGATCTCACGGATCAAAGCAAGGCGCGCACGATGATCTTCATGCGTGCCGTGACTGAAATTAAGCCGGAAAACATCCGCCCCAGCATCGAACAACGCGCGTATCGTCTTTTTTTCCGACGAAGCAGGGCCCAGCGTGGCAACAATCTTGGTCTGGCGATAACGGCGCAAAGCTTGAGAAACAGGAGTCATTATTTTCACTCGAAACAAAGGAATTGACAGGATGTCGTGACAGTCACGGTGCCGCCGCAAGAACGGTAGCAAGAGTTATAGGGCCGGACGCAATCGGCAAGACAGCTTTTTTTCGCGGCAAGACAGTCCTGGGGATGTTCGAAATCTCTCGGTAACATGTCGACCGTCATCCGATTGGCGAAACGTTCGCGGGTATAGCGGTCATAATCGCGCTGTGCCGCCGCCTGAACGTCGTTATAACAGGCGCGGTTGTCAAGATCGCAAGACTGGCGGCAAAAATCGCGCGATTTAACGCATTGATCGGCACAAAGTCGTCCGCCCGGTGTCGCAGGCAAGACATAGTTCGTATTTTGATACGTCGGAGCGTTGCCGCAGGCGACAAGCATGAGAAGCAGTCCGTATCTGAGATATTTCATGCGCGTCAAAACTTTCTTTTCCGCAGCTTGTAAACATACGAGATGACTTCAGCCACCGCCCGATAATGCTGGGTTGGAATCTGTTGGTCAACCTCAACCGTATCATGAATCGCGCGTGCGAGGGGGGGATTGCTGACCAACGGGATCCTGTTTTCCTCGGCAATCTGGCGAATGCGCTCGGCGATTAGATTGATGCCCTTGGCGACGACAATCGGCGCCGCCATTTTAGAAGTATCATACTGAAGCGCCACCGCATAATGGGTCGGGTTCGTGATCACGACATCGGCCTTGGGCACTTGGGACATCATGCGCTTGCGGGCTTTTTCAAGACGCATCTGGCGCAGGCGCGATTTAATCATCGGATCGCCTTCCTGCTGCTTCATCTCGTCCTTGACCTCGACTTTAGTCATGCGCAGGTTTTTAATGTACTGAAAGCGCGTGTAAAAAAGATCCAACGCCGCAATCGCCGTAAAGACCAAAAGCAGCATCTCGATCAGATGCAAAGCCTTCTTCTGCACGAAAGCCAAAATAGCCTCGATCGGAAAACCCGTGAATTCTGGCGCTTCCCTCGCCACTGGCACGAGAACGAGAAAGGCCATACCTCCTAAAAAGACGAGCTTACCCATGCTTTTTCCCAATTCGACCAGAGAATTAAGCGAAAAAAGCTTTTTTAGACCACGAGACGGCATCAACCGCATGAAGTCGGGAACCATCAGATCAAGCGAGAAAAAGAACCCCGTTTGCAGCATGACTCCCCCAATCACCGCCGCCATCAACATGAGAAACGCGACTCCTGCGATCAACGCGGTCCGTCCGAATATCTGGAAAAACAGGGCTTGCAGGCCTTCTTCATCAAGAGAAATGGCGTGAGGCGATTCAAGAAAACCACGCAAGAAATCCGCCATCTGCCGCAACATCGACGGCACCGCAAAACTTATCACCGTCAGAATGCCTAATAATGCCACCCACATTGAGGTTTCGCGGCTGACAGGCACTTGTCCGTGCTCACGCGCTTCTTCTAAACGTTTGCCGGAGGGGGCCTCGGTTTTCTCTTCCTGTTCCTGATCGGCCATTTTTCTACCTTTGGAAGAAAGAACCGACGGATTGATCGAAATAGCGCAACCAGAGAGTCAAAATGCTGGCGACGGTAAGGGAAAGCATCGTCAGCCCGCCCCAGATTTCTACGGGCATCATAATCAGGAACAATTGCACCGAAGGCAGTAACCGCTGCAAAATGCCTAACGCTGTATAAAGCAACAATCCCATAATCAAAAACGGCGCGGCAAGCTCAATGCCGACAGCAAAGCTTTGATTGGTGATATGGATGACGGTCTGCGCCATGTCGCCCGGCATAAACGCGCCCCCGGGTGGAAAAGCGTCGTAAAGAGCAATCGTTGCGCGGATCAGAAAATGGTCCATGCCAGTGATGAAAATCATCACCAATCCCGCCGTGCTGAGAAACGCACTAGATAAAGGGCTTTGCGTCGCCAAGGCCGGATTCATCATAGTCGCGTTCGATAAACCGGTTTGAATACCAATAATCATGCCCGTCGCTTCCAGCGTCCCCATGGCCAGCCGTACCAAAGTGCCAAAAAAAACGCCTACAAGTATTTCATACCCGATCAGCCGCGCCAATTCCGCCGGAGCCGCAGGCAAAGACGGCAAACGGGGCAGCATCGCCTCAAGCAAAAGAAAACAAATCAGACACGCAAAGATCATGCGCGTGCGGGGCGGCACATAGTGCTCGCCGATGCCCGGAAACAACATCATCACCGCGCCAACGCGCGAGAGCAACATCATAAAGGCGAAAACATGCCCGGACAGAAAAGCGTCAAGGTGATAGCTGTGCATCGTCAGTCGCTCTGACCGATCTGCACAATGCGATCGGTCAGCGTATGGGTAAAGCCGCTCAAAGTCCCCAGCATGAAAGGCAAAAGCCAAATCGTAATGCCGAAAACGACGACCATTTTAGGAATAAAAGTCAAAGCCTGCTCTTGAATCTGCGTCACGGTCTGGATCATCGACACAATCACGCCGACCACCAGCCCCGCCAGCATGATAGGGCTCACAAGCTTCAGCATGACGAGAATAGCCTCGCGGCAGACTTCAATGGCTTCGGCTTCGTTCATGACAACAAGAAGGGAAAGAGGGTTAACAGACTCAACATTCCTTATTCGCGCCCAAGGGTCAAGCCGGAAGTAGGCACGCCCCTCATTGTTTGTCCGTATCGACATAAGGGTGCGCCACGCGCTTGAACGAACCAGGCTCTGTTTCGTATTGCGTCAGAATGCGATCAATCGTCCCATCGCCCTGCAATTCGGCCAGAACAACGTTCAAAAAATCGCGCAACTCCCACTCGCCCTTAGCCACCCCCAAAGACTCGCCAAAAAGCCTGAGTGGGGTCGCGCTCGGCACTAGACGCAAGCTCTTGCCCGGATTGTTCCGATTGTAATCCCTCATCGTGTCGGGATTGACAAAGACGACATCGGCCTTCCCCGCAGCAACATTGGCGATGACCTGCACGGCATCGGATAACTCGGGAATCGTAAACTGCTTGGCGAGGGGAAACGTAGCGCTGGCTATGCCCTGCATGGAGCTTCCGTCCTGCGAGGCAATAGTAATGCGATTGTCGTTGATAGCCGCCAAATTATGATCGAACCGCGCGTCCCCCTCGCGGACATAGGCGTAAAGCGGCATATAGGCGATGGGTGCCGTGAATTCGATGCGTTTTCCCCGATGAGGACTCGTCCACATCAACCCGCAAAAAACGTCCTGTTTACCGCTGCTCAGATTCTGGCTTACCAAAGAATAGCTGACCTCTTCCCCCCACTCGATTTTAAGATTAGCCGATTTACCTATGGCTTCCGTCAGGTCATAGAAAATGCCGCTCTTTTGCTTTGTGTTGGGATCAATCTTAAAATACGGAGGCCAGCTTGCATAAGCGCACCGGATCGTTTGTGTGCGCATGACACGCTCAAACGCGGTCTCCTTTTGTAAAGGAGATACCCGATGATCTTGTGCGTGAAAGAACCAAACAGAGCCAAGAGCCAACAAAGAGAGGGCAAGGCTGATAGGGGCAAGCTTCACAGGCAGTCTCCGCAGCTTGAAAGGACGCTGCATCAAGCATAAACGCAAGCCTTTGAAACGTAAAGAACCCCAACCTTTGCAAGCCCCCCGACCATTTTACGCCCCATTTCACGCAATCTTCCGTCAACCGTTTGAATAAAGACCGATTTAGCCCTTGCATTCACGCGGCATCTTTGTATTATCCCCGCCTGTTTACGGGGATTGTTTCAATCTTCGTTGTGGATGCGGGCGTAGCTCAGCGGTAGAGCACGACCTTGCCAAGGTCGGGGTCGCGAGTTCGATCCTCGTCGCCCGCTCCAATATCCCCTTTGAATTTCAAAGGGTTGGGTTTTCTCACGGTAGAGCACGTTCGCTACTATGAGAGCAAGTATGAGAGCAGATTTTTTAGTTCGTGCCTTTTCGTGCAGTTTTTCTCCGTCAATTGACGTGAGAGTTTAAAATAAAAGCCGCGCGCACCTTCAAAGTGCGCGCGGCTTTTGCTTTTTCGTTGAGCTTGTTTAGTGAAGGAAGGCAGGCTGGCTGGCTTCGATTTTCGGCACGCGCCCCACAACAGTTGCCTTTGCCAAAACGTCCACCGCCCCGCGCAGATAGCTCGGCTGGAAGTGTGCGTACATCTCTGTCGTCTTCTGCACAGAATGCCCTAGAACCTTGGCTATCAGGAAAAGGTCGATACCTGCCAAAGCCATGAGAGTTCCCGCCGTGTGGCGCAACGTGTGCGGCGTGACGCCCTTTATTCCGGCGCGTTCGCAAGCCAACCGGAACCCCGTCCTGATATTCGCCACAGGCGCGTTGCGAAATGCGACAATATGATCGCATGGCGCGACCGGCTGACCTGTTTCTTCTGCAATTTTGTCAGCCTCGGCTTTGCGCTGAGCTTTGGTTTTCAGGAGAACGTCATAAAGCAAATCATTCATCGGCACGATGGCGCGGCGTTTGTTGGTCTGGGCGCGGCCTTCGGGGTTCAGATAAATGATCCGGTTCGCAAAATCGACCTGTTGCCACGTCAGCCCTAGCAGCGCACCTTTGCGTGCGCCGGTGTTGATGGCCAGTGTTACAAACAATCTGATATGAGGTTCTATGCAGCTTTCAAGCAACAGCTCGATTTCATCGCGCTCCAGATAGCGTGTGCGGTGAGCGGGTGCCGGAGGCATGATAATCTTGGGGGCTGTCGTCAGGCGCCCGTTTTTAATGGCGTGATTGAGTGCCGCCGATAAAACGACAAACTCGCGCCTGATCATGGCTGTGGTAACGGGCCGTTTATCGGCCACAATTTTTTGGCCTTTTTTGGTGTTGTAAATTCTGACTGTTCGAACGCGTTCACGTTCGTAGCGTTTTAGCACCTGGGGCGTAATGCTGGAAACGGTTGCACGGTCACCAAAAAATACGATCAACCTTTCGGACGCGCGTGCGGCAAAAGCAGCGCTTGCCAATTCTTCTGCCCGCTCTTGTAAATACCAGCGCAAGGCTGTGGCAATGAGATGTCTCTCCGGAGGTTCTATCGGCCCAGCAGTTTCTTTATTGGCATGATCTACGATGAACTGGCCGAGCGCTTTTTCAGCTTCGCTGCGATCGCTAGTGCCAGCGCTGCGTCGCCGG